>NZ_JBVVQK010000036.1:0-47505 GCF_055811175.1 Mesorhizobium sp. WSM4828
CGCGCACGAGTGCGGCAGACGTTCGAGAAGCGGTTCACGGTCGAGCGCATGTGCAGCGATTATGTGGCACTCTACCGGGCACTCACGAGCGCCACGGCAGACACAGCTGCCCCCACAAACGAGCTCTCCAGAAATATCGCGATGGTGGCTGTGCCGGGCTGAGGAACCGACTGATCCACACGCAAACCACGACGGTGGAGTCCGGGACCGCCGGGCGCGGCGATCGCGCCAGAAGCCTTTGATCAGCACCAAGCCTTCCGGGGCCATGGCTTTTGCGAGCGCTGGCGCACTGCCGCCCGGTCCGGATTGACGCGCGATACTTTCGCTGCAAAGGTGCTTTAACGACTTGTTTACCATGCGTCAGTCAGGGGTGGGGGAATTTGGAACGGTTTCTGGGCGCGAACCGCCTTAATTGGGATGATCGGGCCGAACTGCACTCGACCGACACAACGGGCAGCTACCACATCGAGAATGTGCTGGCCGGCGGATCCAATCTCTATGAGCTGGAAACGCGCGAGCTCGGCGATATCGCCGGCAAGGATATCGTCCACCTGCAGTGTCACATCGGCCTCGACACGATCAGCCTAAAGAATCTCGGCGCAGGCAGCGTGACCGGGCTCGACTTTTCACCGACGGCGATCGTGGCGGCGCGGGATTTTGCTGCGAAGGCAGGCACCGACGTGCGCTTCGTGGAAGCGCCACTGTTCGAGGCGGTGGAAGCGCTCGGTCGGACCTTTGACATCGCTTACGTTACCTGGGGTTCGGTAAACTGGCTGGACGACGTGTTCCGTTGGGCGCGGGTGGTTGCCGATCTCCTGCGACCTGGCGGCCGCCTCTACATGGCCGAGGGCCATCCATTGATGTTTCAGTGCGATCGAAAGGCCGCGGCCCTGGAATTGAAGCATGACTGGCGAACGCCGATAGCTCGGCCGCTCGCCTGGAACGAGGAACTGACCTACACCGGCGATGATCGAATTTTGAAGCATCCTCGCTATTATGAGTGGATTCACCCGATCAGTGACGTGGTGAATGCGCTGATTTCAGCTGGTCTGACGCTCGATTTTCTCAACGAGCATGACACGGTTTCGTGGCAGCACTTTTCATTTGCCGTGCGGGCCGGCAAGGACATGTACGGCCTGCCCGAGAACTCTCCCAAGATACCGATGGCTTATTCCATTGGCGCGACGAAGCGCAGCGTCGGCAAGATACCATACCTTGTGTCTCCCAAGGCGATTGAGGGGCACTAGTCCAGGTCAAAGCTCCCGGAGTACTCGGGTCGGAGCGTCGAAGTGTGCAATCGCGCTCGCGCTCCTCGATCTTCCGAGCAAGCCTGGTCTAGCTGGCCTTTCTTGTCGGTCCGATTCCACAAACGAACGGCAATGAGCAAGGAACCGGCCGCCGGCCGGCGGTTCCTGCTCGCATCAGATATCCTCGCGAATGGTCAACAGACACTGGATAGCCGACGCCAGCGCCTCAGGGGGCCGACCTCGGTGCAAGCCGGCTATTGGCTCCAACCGCTCGGGTCTGCAACATCAGCAACGGTCGGAAAGTGCAAAAGCTCTAAGGAGCGTGAAGGTCAAATTAAACATTGAACGCTAATGTTCCTCATCGGGTCGACCCGGGAACCTGAAATGGCACTTGAGGAATCGCCTATTGGCTTTTTTCCGCGCTAGGTTCGGCGGCCTCAAGGAGGTCGTCTTTTCGTCGGCAAATATTCCGGCGGCGATCGCGCTTGTCGTCATACTTATCAGCGCAGCGTTCGCGGAGCACCAGAACAAAGTCGTCTCGGACCAGGCCGTCCGTGCGGACGTACTGACCAAGGTCAATCTCATCCGCGCCAAGCTCGAAGGCAATATCAACGGAAACCTTCAACTCGTGCGTGGATTGGTCGCCGCGGTCGTGACCGAGCCCTATATGGGACAGCAACGCTTCGCCTCGCTGGCGAGCAATCTGTTTGGCGCCGACTCGCAATTGAACAATATTGCCGGCGCGCCCGATCTGGTCGTTTCCCTGATGTACCCGATGGAGGGTAACGAGCAGGCGATGGGCCTGGACTACCGCAAGAACGAGCGGCAACGTGCGGCTGCGCTAAGGGCGCGAGATGAACGCAAGCTGGTGCTTGCCGGTCCCGTCGAGCTGAAGCAGGGAGGACAAGGCTTCATCGGCCGCTTTCCGGTTTTCGTGCCGAGCGCGGGCAACACGGAAAGGTTCTGGGGCATCATTTCCGCCGTTGTCGACGTGCAGCGCCTTTACAGAGCGAGCGGCATGCTTGACGACGATCTCGGGATCGACGTCGCCCTGATTGGCAGGGACGCCCTCGGTCACCGTGGTGGTCAATTCTACGGCAATGAGGAGATCAGCAAAAGCGATCCGGTGACGGCTGACGTTTTGCTTCCTTCCGGCTCGTGGCAGCTCGCTGCCATTCCCAAGAACGGCTGGCCTTCGACGCCAAGTAATGCATGGTTGCTGCGCGCGATCATGGCGACGGCCGGAGCCTTGGTTGTGTTCCCCTTCCTGGTCACCGGTCGTCTGATAGGCGAAAGACAGCGCAATTATGCGGAATTGCGCCGATTGTCACGACGCCTTGAACTCGCTCTGGAAGCTTCGGCTATTGGAGTTTGGGAACACGATCTCGCGACCAACGAGCTTACATGGGATGAACGCGTCAATGAAATATATGGCAAACCAGCGGGGGAGCACCGGGGCTACACGGACTGGGCGGGAGCAATCCATCCAGATGATCTGGCTGGCGCCAACGCAGATTTCGATAGGGCGGTGGCCAGCGGACGACCATATTTGTCGGAGTACCGGATTGTGCGCCCCAATGGCGAGGTCCGTCATGTCCGGTCCAAGGCGATCCTTTACCGGGCCGCAAACGACACCCCAAAAATGATCGGCGCGGAATGGGACGTGACTGCCGACGTCCTGCTGAACAAGGATCTGGTTCGCGCAAAACAGCTGTCCGAGTCGAAAAATGCAGAACTCGAGTCGGCCAAGGCGCGTATAGAGCACATCGCGCTTCATGACTCGCTGACCGACTTGCCCAACCGGCGTTACCTCGACCAGGTACTGGAAGACTACGCGGCAAACGCCAGGCGCTCAGGCGGGCGTGCGGCACTGCTTCACATCGATCTGGATCGGTTCAAGCACATCAACGATACGCTGGGCCACGCCGCCGGTGATGCGATGTTGGTTCACGCGTCGACAGTCCTCAGATCGAAGGTCGGCGACGAAGGATTCGTCGCCCGCATCGGAGGAGACGAATTCATCGTTCTGTGCGTGGTACGCGACGATACCAAGCAACTGGCGCTGCTTGCCGATCGGGTCATCAGCCAGATGCGCGAACCGGTCTATTATCAGGGCCATCGGTGCCGTTTTGGCGTCAGCGTGGGTATCGCTGTCGACAACGGAAAAGATGTCGAAGCCAAACACCTGCTGGTGAACGCCGATATTGCGCTTTACCGAGCAAAGAGGCGTGGGCGCAATCGATACGAATTCTTCACCGACGCGATGCAAAGCGAAATCGTCGACACAAAGCGGATTGCCGACGAAATTCTCGGCGGCCTCGAGCGCAACGAGTTCATCCCGTTCTACCAGCCCCAATTTGACGCAAAGACGCTCGAAATCGTTGGGGTTGAGGCGCTGGCGAGATGGCGACATCCAGTAAAGGGTATTTTGGCGCCCGACGTCTTCCTGAGGATTGCAGAAGAACTGAACGTCGTCTCGATCATCGATCAAGCCATATTGAAGCAATCGCTTTCGGATTTCGAAGAGTGGTCCGCGGCAAAACTTAACATTCCACGGGTGTCGGTCAATGTCTCGGCGAGGCGCCTTCAAGACGAAGAGCTCATCAAGAGCCTGCGAGAACAAAATATCAAGAAAGGAACAGTTTCGTTTGAGCTCGTTGAGTCGATTTTCCTGGACGAGAACGACGATCTTGTCACCTGGAACATCGAGCAGATAAAAGAACTGGGGATTGACGTCGAAATAGACGATTTTGGTACCGGCTACGCTTCGATGGTCAGTTTGCTGAAGTTGCAGCCGCGCCGGCTGAAGATAGATCGGCAGCTGGTTACCCCAATCGTCAAATCGCCGCAGAGAAGGCAGGTTGTCTCGTCGATCATTGAAATCGGCAAGTCGCTGGGTATCGAGGTCGTGGCGGAAGGCGTCGAGACGATGCAGCATGCACGGCTACTCAAGGGCCTGGGCTGCGACATATTGCAGGGTTATGCCTTCGGCCACGCGTTCGATTCCGAGGGACTTAAGACCTTCGTCCGATCGCGGCGCCTGCGCACGGCCAGCTGAGCCTCGGCGCCGGAGTTTATCGACCCGACCTGCCTCGACCGTTGCGGTATATGTGCGCACAGCGGCCAAAGCTGAAGACAACAAACCTCAAATCAGCAGCAGGCCCTTCATGCTGGAGTGGCCTTTCCTGCCGATGATGATGTGGTCGTGAACCGCAATGCCAAGCGGTTTGGCCGTCTCGATAATCAGCTTGGTCATCTCGATGTCGGCGCGCGACGGTGTCGGGTCGCCCGACGGATGGTTGTGGAGCAGTCTCCCCTCAGGACCCATAGCATTGAACTGACAGAATTGTCTTGATTTGGGAAATCGCTGGGGGTATGGGCCTGGGATCTGTAGTCCGTGAACCACGTGACCCTTCACGCTCCCTCACATCTTCATCGAGAAATATCGGACGTCCCGCGAATGTTGCCGTGGTGCTTCTCCCCTCGGGACGTCGCCGAGTCGGCGTCCGGATATCGCGACGCAAAGTACATGGTCCGTCAAATTTCGGGCCAAGACTCTATATTGGCGTGCATCGGGCACTGGTCCCCGGGACACGCCGCAAATTCGCAGAGGCGACAAAAATGGCTGACCCCGTATGCATCCGTCGCTAGTGGGCGCATTAGCTTTTCGAGAAGGCCGGTGAGTTGTTTTTCTTCAGCCGCGGTGAGGACCCCAAGATAGTCATTGACCGCCGCGCAACGTGCGACCAGAGCGGGCAATACGGCTTCGCGGCCGGCCGGAGTGACGTGGAGGTGCGTAGCACGCTTGTCTTCACCCTTGCGAGCTTCGACGAAACCCTGAGCCTCAAGCTTGTCGACCAGACGCACCGTCGCAGTGTGCGAGAGGTTTAGCGCCCGCGCGAGCTGCGCGTTGGTGATGCCCTCCCAAAAGCCCATGATGTTGAGCGCAGCTGAGGCAGAGTCGGTTTGGTTGGGGTGACTTTTGAGGGTCGCGTCCACGCGCTCAGCGATTTCGCCAGCGAAGGCGGCAAGCATATTGGCGGTTCTCAAACGTGTCATGGCGGCAGTCTTTATCATGAGGGGTTGACGGCGCTAGCAATTATATGACTTATTATGTGCGTGTAGCACGCACTTTTCAAGGGAAAAAGTCATGACGACTTTGCGGAAATGGACCCTGGAGGCAGGGCAGGTGGTAGCTCGATATAGCCTTGTCCTATTTTTCGTGTTGTTCGGAGTGGCGAAGTTCACTGCGGCCGAAGCGACTGCGATTCATCCGTTGCTTGTTCACAGCCCGTTCTTATTCTGGCTCCCCGGACTGCTTAATCAGCAACTGTCCTCGGACCTCATCGGCGTTGTGGAGATCGCCTTGGCTCTCATGATGGCCTCGCGTCCCTTTACCCCATGGGTCTCGGCAATTGGCAGTTACGGCATCGCTGCCTCGCTGGTGGTCACGCTGAGTTTCCTTGTCACCACGCCGCAACTCGACCCGGCGCTTGGCGCCTTCATCGTCAAGGACCTGACCCTTCTCGGGGTTGCGCTTTGGTCCGCTGGTGAGGCCTTGGAGGCCACAAAGCCGCGCGTGTCTTCGCTTTGAATGATAGCGGCGTAAGCAGTCAGGCAATCCGTCAGCGGACTTCAACAATCGGGAGATGGCAATGGGCACATCCGACACCACCGGCCTGCACGCGGGCCGAGCCACGCATCGCGAATGGATCGGCCTCGCCATCATCGCGCTGCCCTGCATACTCTACGCGATGGATCTGACCGTGCTGAACCTGGCGGTGCCATCGCTAAGCGCCGACCTCAAGCCCACGGCCGCGCAACTGCTCTGGATCGTGGACATCTACGGCTTTCTGGCGGCCGGGTCGCTCCTCATCATGGGAGCTCTTGGCGATCGCATCGGCCGGCGGAAGCTGCTGCTGATTGGATCTACGTCCTTCGGGCTCCTGTCGCTGGTCGCAGCCTTTGCGCGCAGTGCCGAGATGCTCATCCTGGCTCGGGCGCTGCTCGGGATTGCTGGCGCAACGCTGGCGCCCTCGACGCTATCTCTCATCAGCAACATGTTCCGCAATGACCGTCAGCGGACCTTCGCTGTAAGCGTCTGGGTCGCGAGTTTCTCGTTTGGCGGCGCGATCGGCCCGGTCGTTGGTGGTCTGCTTCTATCACACTTCTGGTGGGGAGCCGTGTTTCTCGTGCCTCTCCCCATTACGGCGCTTCTGCTGATAGTCGGACCGGTATTGCTGCCCGAGCACAGGACCCCAAACGCCGGGCGACTTGATATCCTGAGTGCTGCCTTGTCTCTGGCAGCTGTGTTGCCGATCGTCTTCGGAATCAAGTTAGTTGCTGAGGGCGGCAGTGTCGTGTGGGCGGCATCCGCGGTCGCACTAGGCCTGTTGTTCGGAGTGGTGTTCGCAAGGCGGCAGATGAGCTTGCCCGATCCGCTGCTTGACTTGCGCCTGTTCAAGCGGCCGGCTGTGGTAGCGGCGCTCGGCATTAACGTCCTCGACTTCTTCGTTGGCTTCGGAATTCTCGTTCTTGTCGCCCAGTATCTCCAGTTGGTCTTGGGGCTAACCCCCCTGGAAGCGGGCCTCTGGAGCATCCCGGCCGGGCTCGGCTTCATCGTGGGATCATTGTTGACTTCGGCTGTGCTCAGGTTGATGCGGCCAGCTTATGTCCTCGGCTTCGGCCTGACGCTTGCTGCTGGCGGTCTCGCCCTGATGGCATACGCCGGGGAAATACACAGCTTGGTTCTGATTGTTCTGGGAAACGTGCTGTTCTCGATCGGCTCGGCTCCCGGCATTGCGATCGTCGCGGACCTCGTCGTAAGCGCGGCGCCCAAGGAGCGATCCGGCGCTGCCTCGGCCCTTTCCGAGACGGCCTCCGAGTTCGGTGGCGCGCTAGGCATCGCCTTGCTTGGCAGTCTTGCCACCCTCCTTTATCGCTCTGCGCTCGGCGTCACCATGCCCGCGGGTATTCCCGCCAACACAATAGAGACCGCGCTACGCGGTATTGGGGCAGCGAGCAGCCTTGCGCCAAGTCTCGGCGACGGCAGCGCGTTATTGTTGGCAGCGCAAAGCGCGTACACGAGCGCGGCGGACATCACGTTCTTGACTGCCGCGGGGATTGTGCTGCTGACGGCAATTGTCGCGGTGACAATGCTTCGGGGCTGAAGACGCAGGGATAACGCCTCGCCTGGCCAAGTGCAGTATCGTCGCCTGTCTTCATCGTGCGCGCGCGATCGCGGTGATGCAGGCATTCTCGATCAAATCAGCAGCAGGCCCTTCATGCTGGAGTGGCCTTTCCTGCCGATGATGATGTGGTCGTGAACGGCAATGCCCAGCGGTTTGGCCGTCTCGATGATCAGCTTGGTCATCTCGATGTCGGCGCGCGACGGCGTCGGGTCTCCCGACGGATGATTATGCGCCAGAATGATCGCCGTGGCAGAGAGCTCCAAGGCGCGCCTGACCACCTCGCGCGGATAAACCGGGGTGTGGTCGACGGTGCCGACCTGCTGGACTTCGTCGGCGATCAGCGCGTTTTTCTTGTCGAGGAACAGGATGCGGAACTGCTCGCGCTCCTCGAAGGCCATCACCGACCGGCAGTATTCGAGAACCTGCGTCCAGGTCGACAACAGCTCGCGGCCGGCGATCTCGCCGCGCGCCATGCGCTGCGCCGTTGCCGCAACCACCTTGAGGTCGAGCGCCACCGCCGGGCCGATGCCCTTCACCTCCTGCAGGCGCTCGATGGGCGCGCCGAGGACCTCGGCCAATGTACCGAAGCGTGCCAGCAATGCCTTGGCGACCGGCTTGGTATCGGCGCGCGGGATTAGCCGAAACAATAAAAGCTCGAGCAGTTCATAGTCGGGGAGGGTGTTGGGACCGGCGGCGAAGCGCTCGCGCAAGCGGTCGCGATGGCCGAGATAATGTGGCTTGTCGGCGGCCACCGCCTTGGCGGGCGATCGCACCGGCCTTTCGGGAAAGAAGGCCCGCTCGTCGTCGTCACCGTTCATGGCTGCCCCACCCAGCATTAGCCGGGCAAGGTAACGCCCGATCTGCCAGACACTAGGCCCGCAGGCCGGGGCGGTCGAGGTTTTTTGGCGACAGCGTGAAGATCTCGCAGCCGCTCTCGGTGACGCCGATCGTGTGCTCGTACTGCGCCGACAGCGAACGGTCGCGCGTCACCGCGGTCCAGCCGTCCGACAGCACTTTCACATGCGGCCGGCCGAGATTGATCATCGGCTCGACGGTGAAGATCATGCCCGGCCGCATCTCGACGCCTTCGCTGGCGCTGCCGTAATGCAGGATATTCGGCGCGTCGTGAAACAGCCGGCCGACCCCATGGCCGCAGAAATCGCGCACCACCGAGCAACGCTCGGCTTCGGCGTAGGTCTGGATGGCGGCGCCGATGGCGCCGGTGCGGGCGCCCGGCTTGATTGCCGCGATGCCGCGCATCAGGCACTCATACGTGACTTCGAGCAGCCGCTCCGCGGCACGCTTGATCGTGCCCACCGGATACATGCGCGAGGAGTCGCCATGCCAGCCGTCGAGGATATAGGTGACGTCGATATTGACGATGTCGCCATCCTTCAACGGCTTGCTGTCGGGTATGCCGTGACAGACGACGTGGTTGATCGAGGTGCAGGATGATTTCGTGTAGCCGCGGTAGTTGAGCGTTGCCGGAAGCGCGCCATGGTCCATGCCGAACTCGAAGACGAAGCGATCGATCGCTTCGGTGGTGACGCCGGGCGCCACCATCGTCACAAGTTCGTCGAGGCAGCGCGCGGTGAGATCGCAAGCTTTGCGCATGCCGACAAAGCCTTCCTCGTCGTAAAGACGGATCTGGCCGGTGTTTCTGAGCGGTGCCGTGGCGGCGTCGAGATAGGTGACCATTTTTATCCGTCTTGCAGGGATGCGAGGCCTGGATGAGCCCCGCGAGAGAAATCCCCTCAGATTTGGCACTGGAAAGCGCAAGGTTCAAGGACGAACTGCCGGCGACAGCCGAAGACCGGCGATATTCACGCTTGGGGGCATTCTCCTTGCCTGTTGCGGTCCACGCTTCGCCGGGTTCATTGGCTACCGTAGTGACGACACATTTTTAGGCGAGAAACGGCCCAAGCGTTAAGCCGCCACCGCAATTTTTTGCGACGAACGGCGTTGCTGCGGGGGCGTCGGTTCGGGAGAGATCGAATGGACAGACTGCAATTCGAGGTGCCGGTGCGGATCGCGCCTGTGCCCGGCCAGCCGGTCGAGGAAATCTACAGTGTCGAGCAGGCGCTCGATTTCCTGCAAACGTGGCCGGTTCGCCGGAAGGGGCCAACCTACCAGGCCGCGTTCAACGCCTGTTTTGGTGCCACGGTGGACATCGTCGAGACCGAAGATGCATGGCGGGCCTTCATGGCGTTTTGCCGGGTGAGCGGCCTCCTGGCCAGGGACATGATGGTTCCGCGCAAACGCGGCGGCGAGGCGAGGGGGTTGAGGGCGTAGACCGGCCAGGCCGATTTCTGCGGCGTTCCGCCCTGAAGTTGACCAGGCGCTCCATGCCGTCGACACTGCCGCCTTGGGCGATCGCTCCTGATCCCGCTTGGCTACGGCCATAATACTTCCCGCGAATGGATTGGCCTCAAGCGGACATCTACCGGTAACTATCTGGGTCCTTGGCCTTCTCGGTCTGGCAATTAACCTTACTCAGAACAGCTTTGCGGTAAGCGCCTTCAAACACGCTGATAGCCCTCTTGAATTTAGCCGGATTGGGCGCCAAGTGTTTATCTAGCCCGTCGTACAAAAGGATGGAGACAGCCATCATAGCTTTTCCGCTTTCGCTCGGTCTCAGCGCCGGGCACCTTTTCAATACGCCATAGATGTTACCTGAAATTGCTGCAGCCCGATGCAATTTGCCATCTGCCATACGTGCCAAGTAATTGATGTTTTGCTGTTCTCCCTGCCCGGCCGAAGCGGTCGATATTGTGAAGCAGATTCCTGCGATGACCGTTATCAAAATGCGGCTCAAACGTTTTCCCCTCTTCCCAGCTCATCCTACCATCACCCGTTATCATAGCTTAGCCTGAGGTTCAAAAGGGCCGCCAGCCGGTGCCAGCGGGCGTTGCTACCAAAGGTCAGTTGCGGCCCCTCAAACCGACGGACGAACAGTTCTTTTGTGGACAAGCTCAATGCTGTTTGAAGTCCTGTAATTATGCATGCCTTAAATCTTCCTCGCCGCGCAGGTGCTTTCACGCGGCCGATCAGCCCGGCTTGACCGGAGGCGGGTCTGACCAAGGTCCAGAAGCCGCATGTCAGAGTGCCAGTTGGATCGAAGGTGCAGTCATGAAGATGACCCGGGAACAGGCCATCGCGGCCGCCGAACAGCTTGCCGATGCGCACGTCGAACGTGCCATCGAACTGGCCGCCAAGCTGGTCGCATTGCGTGGTGGCACCGATGAAGAGATCGAGGCCGCCATCGCCCATCACGGGAAATGCTGGCGAGGTGGAGAGAATGCCTAATCGGTGACGTCACGAGGTTCGTGAGCGATCCCAAAGCCGCGCTTCGCAGCTTCTACACATGTGTCAATGGGTATCTAAAGAGTGGGACGCGCTTACGACATGACCATGCACGAGACCTTGCGCGTCTGGGCAAAGACCGTGCTGCGGACATCCCATTCTTGCCGGCGTAGTCGAGACCGCGCTTCCTGGCATCTGAATAGAAGCGACCGAACGATGCCTGATCGTCCCCGGTGATAGCATCGAGAATGTCGGCACCTTGCCCAAGATCACGGCGCGCCGACGCCAATGATGCCAGGGGCGAAAAGCAGAAGATCGCCCAAGACAATGTGACCGTCCTTTCGATGGAACGGTTTCGAGGAGGGGTGGCGCTGCAAAGGCCCAGTATCAGCCTATCTTTGTTCGCTGCTGTTCGCGGGCGTATATTCGACGGATATTTGACGTATCCGAACACAAAGACCGTAAGTGTTGATTGTGTGCTGGTACGCCCAAGGGGAATCGAACCCCTGTTACCGCCGTGAAAGGGCGGTGTCCTGACCGCTAGACGATGGGCGCGCTCAGATGTGAGCGCTTATAGTTGCGTCGCGACAAACCGGCAACCCGTCTGCCGTCGGCTGCGACAACTTTTTTCCTTTGGCTCCAAACCGCGTCTTTCCGACAGCCAAGCTGGTTTTTTCGGCATGATGCAACGCCGCCGAAGGCCTTCGCAGCGGCGGAAGAAACTTCGCCCTAGCCGCGCCTGCGGCAACGCCAGTTCCAGTCGCGCTCCGGGCCGACATCGACGTGAACGGATTCGGTGTGGCAGTAGGTGCCGACGCCGCCGCGGCCCGGCATGGTGCGGATATAGCTCGCCAGTTCCCATTTCGAGACGCCGGGGACCTGAATGTCGGCGGCGGCGCAGTACATATGCAGCGAATTCTTGGCGCCGTTGGCGCGGCGGTTGCGGGCCGGATCGCGATAGCCGGAGGTGACCGTCATCTTGCGGCCGTAGTGGCCTTCGATCGTCTTCAGCACGCGAACCAGCGACGGCTTCAAGCAGGCGACATCGACGCTTTCGTTCTGTTTCAGGAGACCGTTGGGCGCCAGCCGGGCGAGGCCGGCGGCGGAGGCGACCTGGTAGGCACCACCCGAACCTTCGTCTTCGTTGAGATCGACATCGCTCTCATCGTCGAGGCCGGATTTGCGCTTGATCTCGAACAGCGCCGTCTGGCGCACGCCGGGCAGCGCGTCGGCCGTGAAGTGGCTGGTATCGCCTGTCGACACCAGCTGCACCGGCTTTTCAGCCGGATTGACCGAGGCCAGGGTGACCGTGGGTTTTGTCGCAGGCGTCGCCTTGGCCTGCACGACGGTTGCCTGCCCGCCCGATCTGCTGTTGGCCGGCGAAGAAGGTGCCGCCGAAGCGGGCGTGGCGCTGAACAGTGAGGCCAGGAAGTTTTTTTTCGGTGCGTAGGCCTGTGGCTGCGGCATCTCGCCGGCGGTCACATAGACCGGGTTGTTCATCGCCGGCGCGACGGCCTTGGCGTCGGGCTTCGATGCATCAGCACTGTTCTGTGCCACGGCCTGTTCGGCCGTCTGGGCGTTTGGTTGCAGCGGCTGCGGCGTCTGTCCCGCGATCGTCTCGGCTGCCGTGGGAATGCCAATGGGGAAGCCGGCATCGGACTTGGCCCCTGGCTTGGCCATTGGCACATAGGCCACCTGCTCGGGAAGGTTGGCGTCGCCGTCGGCATTCATCGTCATTTGTGCGCTTGTCATCTGCGACGATGATGCGGCCGTGCTGGCCTGGGGCGCACCGGCGGCCGTGCTGATTTCGGTAGCCGAGGTATTATAGCCTGGCATGCCGACCGACATGGTCGGGTCGCCGGCCGAGGTGCAGGACGCCAGGAGCACCGAGAAAAGCGCCGCCACAATGGCGCGGCTTTCTCCCTTCGCGAGGCGCGATCCTGCTGATCTCAAAACAAAATTCCCCCTCGATATCCGACCGGTTCGTCATTGGCGCGGCGTCGAAACGTCTCGTCGAAATGACTCTTGTTCCCCGAACCGGAAACGAGACCTGTGTCAAATCTGCAAGCCTCAAAGTAATTTGGCGGCTAGAGGATGAATCAAGGCTGCTCAGGGTTGACGGCACCATTTCGCCCGCTTTTGGCGGCGCGTCAACTCACCACACATTACAGATGGTTACACGCGCACCTTGACATAGGTGCCGGGGGCTTCGCCCAGAACTTGCATATGCTCGCCCGGTTTGCGGGCCGGTACGCGGGTATTGTCCTTGGCTTCGATCCAGCGTTGCCAGTGCGGCCACCAGGAACCGGGATGGTCGGTGGCTTCGGCGAGCCATTGGTCGAAGTCGCCGGCCGGCTTGCCGCCGGTCCAGTAGTGATATTTCTGCGCCGCCGGCGGATTGACGACCCCGGCGATGTGGCCGGAGCCGGCCATGACGTAGTCGACCTCGCCGCCGAAATATTTCGAGCCGAGGAATACCGACAGCGCCGGCGCGATGTGGTCCTCCTTGGAGGCGAGGTTGTAGACCGGAATGGTAACGTCCTTCAGCGAAACCGTGCGGCCCGCCAGTTCCATCATGCCTTGCGAAAGCCTGTTCTCGAGGTAGCAATTGCGCAAGTAGAAAGAATGATTGGCAGCGCCCATTCGGGTCGAATCGGCATTCCAGTAGAGCAGGTCGAAGGGCAGGGGATCCTTGCCGCGCATGTAGTTGTTGACGACATAGGGCCAAATCAGGTCGCCCGAGCGCAGCATGTTGAAGGCGGTCGCCATCTTGGTGCCGTCGAGATAGCCTTTTTCGTTCATCGCCTTTTCGACGGCCGCGACCTGCTCCTCGTCGACGAACACTTTTAGATCGCCGGCATAGGTGAAATCGACCTGGGTGGTGAAGAAGGTGGCGGATTTGATGCGGTGGTCGCCTTCCTGCGCCATCAGCGCCAGGGCCGCCGCCAAAAGCGTGCCGCCGACGCAATAGCCAACGGCGTTGACTTGCCTTTCGCCGGTGGCTTTTTCGATCGTGTCGAGGCCGTATTGCAGGCCCTCGCGGATATAGGCCTCCCAGCTCTTGGCGCCGTGCCGCTCGTCCGGGTTGATCCAGGAGATGACGAACACGGTGTGGCCTTGCTCGACTGCCCAACGAATGAAGGATTTTTGCGGGTTGAGGTCGAGGATGTAGTATTTGTTGATCCATGGCGGGCAGATCAGCAGCGGCCGCTTGAGCACGGTCTCGGTCGCCGGATCGTATTGCAGGATTTCGGCGACATCGCTGCGGCCGACCACCTTACCGGGCGTGGTGGCGAGATTCTTGCCGATCTCGAAGGGTGAATAATCGGCCTGCCGCAGTTTCAGGTCGCCCTTGCCGGCGGCGATGTCCTCGGCCAGCATCTTCATGCCGCGCACCAGGTTTTCGCCGTTCGAGGCGACAGTCTCGCGAAACAATTCCGGATTGGTCAGGATGAAATTCGACGGCGAGATGGCATTGGACACCTGCTTGACATAAAAGCCGGCCTTGTGGCGGGTGTGCTCGTCCAGGCCGTCGGCGTGCTCGACCAGTTCGGCCGCCCAGCGCGAGGTGACGAGATAAGCCTGTTTCAGAAAATCAAAGAAGGCGTTGCGGCCCCATTCGGGATCCTGGAAACGCTTATCGCCGCGCTCGGGCTTGACCGCGTCTTCGGCGTCGTCGGCACCGGCGCCGATGCGCTGGACGGCGTTGGCCCAGACGGTCATGTAGCCGGAAAACAGCCGCGTCTGCGCCTCCAGCGCGCGCTGCGGGTCGGAGAGCCAGTACTCGGTGAGCTTGGAGAACGTTTTCACCATGTCGACGACCGGCTCGGCGACGTGATCGCGCACCTCGCCCTTTTCCCGCGGCTCGGCCCATGCCGAGGCGGCTTTGCCGGCCTGCTCGATCATGCGGGCCATGTTCAGAGCGAAGCGTTCCGGGTCCTTCACCAGATATTGCTCGACGGTCGAAGGTTGGTCATCTTCCGCTTTGCCCGAATCGGGTGTTTTGGACATGGTTCGCGGGGTTCCTCCCGAAGCGTTTTGTTGACATATTACCATGGGATATCGGACAGGGTCCAATGTGCTCTAACCCGGCCTCCAGGAAAACAATATGACGATTAATATTCGCAAGAACGTTTTTTCCGGCACTGGTCGTTTTTGCCGCATGGTGCTCGTCCTGTTGGCGATGGCCGGCTGCACGAGCAGCAACATGGAAGGAGCAGTGCCCGCCACCGGCCTTGTCGGCGCGAAGGACACCGGTTCCTATCCGAACCTGAACATCCGGCCGCAGGTGGCGGCCGAGCAATTCACCGACGAGGAAAAGAACGCCAAGCTCGCCCAACTGAAGGCCGAGGAACAGAGCCAGGCCGCGAAGGGCGGCGGCGTCAAGGTCGCGGACCAGGCAGCGCTGGACCAGCTGGCAAAAAAACACGGCGCCGAGACGCTGAAGCAGATCGAAGGCAAATGCGACCCCGCTCTCGACCCTAATTGCAAATAAGCTTATACGCGCGACCGCAACCTCACTGTCTGGAACTGCCATGGAAGAATTTCACAAGGTCCGCCGGCTTCCGCCCTATGTCTTCGAACAGGTCAACAGGCTGAAGGCCAGCGCGCGTTCGCGCGGCGCCGACATCATCGACCTTGGCATGGGCAATCCGGACCTGCCGACGCCCAAGGCCATCGTCGACAAATTATGCGAGGTGGTGCGCGATCCGCGCACGCACCGCTATTCGTCGTCGCGCGGCATTCCGGGCCTGCGTCGTGCCCAGGCCAACTATTATGCCCGCCGCTTCGGCGTGAAGCTCGATCCGGACAGCCAGGTGGTGGCGACGCTCGGCTCGAAGGAGGGCTTTGCCAATATGGCGCAGGCGATCACCGCCCCCGGCGACGTGATCCTCTGCCCCAACCCGACCTATCCGATCCACGCCTTCGGCTTCATCATGTCGGGCGGCGTCATCCGCTCGCTGCAGGTCGAGCCGGACGACGGCTTTATCCCGGCCCTGGAGCGCGGCATCCGCCATTCGATCCCGAAGCCGCTGGCACTGATCCTCAATTATCCGTCCAACCCGACGGCACTGGTCGCTTCGCTCGATTTCTACAAGGAGGTGGTGGCCTTCGCCAGGAAGAACGACATCATCATCCTGTCGGACCTTGCCTATTCCGAGATCTATTTCGACGGCAATCCGCCGCCTTCGGTGCTGCAGGTGCCGGGCGCCATAGACGTCGCGGTCGAGTTCACCTCGATGTCGAAGACCTTTTCGATGCCGGGCTGGCGCATGGGTTTTGCGGTCGGCAATGAACGGCTGATCTCCGCGCTGACGCGAGTGAAATCCTATCTCGACTACGGCGCCTTCACGCCGATCCAGGTGGCGGCGGCGCATGCACTCAACGGCGATGGCGCCGACATCGCCGAAGTGCGCGACGTCTACCGCAAACGCCGCGATGTCATGGTCGACGCCTTCAGCCGTGCCGGCTGGACCATTCCCGCACCGGCGGCGTCGATGTTCGCCTGGGCGCCGATCCCGGAGCCGTTCAAGCACCTCGGCTCGCTCGAATTCTCCAAGCTCCTGATCGAGCACGCCGACGTCGCGGTGGCGCCGGGCGTTGGCTTCGGCGAGCATGGCGACGATCATGTGCGCATCGCGCTGGTCGAAAACGAGCACCGGATCCGGCAGGCAGCGCGCAACATCAAGCGCTTCCTCGCATCCAGCACCAAGCAGCCAAACAATGTCGTGCCGCTCGCCGCGCATCGCTGAGTTTCTTACACATCAATCGACCGAATTGTTGAGGGGCGTCGCCGACATGGCTGAAGCGTTGCGTGTTGGAATTGCCGGCCTCGGCACCGTCGGTGCGTCGGTGGCCCGCGTGCTGCGCGACAAGGCGGCCGAACTGACGCGGCAGTGCGGACGCGACATCGTCGTGTCGGCGGTTTCGGCCCGCGATCCCAAACGCGACCGCGGCGTTGATCTTGGCATAGCACGGTGGTTCGACGACGCCGTCAAGATGGCGCAGACCGCCGAGATAGATGTCTTCGTCGAGCTGATCGGCGGCGACGAAGGCGCGGCACGGTCCTCGGTGAAAGCGGCGCTCGAGGCCGGCCGACATGTCGTCACCGCAAACAAGGCGTTGCTTGCCAAACACGGGGTGGCATTGGCCGAGATCGCAGAAAAGAGGGGCGTGCTGCTCAATTACGAGGCGGCGGTGGCCGGCGGCATTCCGGTTATAAAGACAATGCGCGAGGCGATGGCCGGCAATTCGGTGACCCGCGTTTTCGGTATCCTCAACGGTACCTGCAACTATATTCTGACGCGCATGGAAGCCGAGGGCCTGTCCTTTGATGCCTGCCTGAAGGATGCGCAACGGCTGGGCTATGCCGAAGCCGACCCGACCTTCGACATCGAGGGCCACGACACCGCGCACAAGCTGTCGATCCTGACCAGCCTTGCCTTCGGCACGAGGATCGCCGCCAACGATATCTACATGGAAGGCATCTCCAACATCAGCCAGGCCGACATCCGCGCGGCCGGCGATCTCGGCTACCGAATCAAGCTGCTTGGCGTCGCCCAACGCACCGAAAGCGGCATCGAGCAGCGCGTCCACCCGACCATGGTGCCGACGGCCTCGGTCATCGCGCAGGTGCACGGCGTCACCAACGCAGTCGCGATAGAAACCGACATCCTCGGCGAATTGCTGCTTTCCGGCCCTGGCGCCGGCGGCAACGCCACCGCGTCGGCGGTGATCGGCGACATTGCCGACATCGCCAAGAGCCGGCCTGGCTTCCAGCACGGTCCGGTCTTCGGCCGGCCGGCGAAGGAATTGAAGCCTTACAAGAAAGCGCAGATGCGCAGCCATGCCGGCGGATATTTCATCCGGCTGACCGTGCACGACCGCCTCGGCGTCTTCGCCGCGATTGCCAAGCGCATGGCCGACAACGACATTTCGCTGGAATCGATCGTCCAGCATGCCGCCGGGCCGGAAACCGAGGCACAGAAGACCGTCATCCTGGTGACCCACGAGACGACCGAGGCGGCGGTGCGCAAGGCCGTCGACGGCATCACCAGGGACAGCCTTCTGACCGATAAGCCGCAAGTCATCCGCATCGAGCGGGCCGGATAGTAGTCTCATATTTTTCGTTTAATCGATTGATATTGCTGCGCTTTCAAAAAGGCCCAGCGCAGGTCTTGCTGTTGTCACGAGGCTTTGACACAAGAAGCGCGCCTCCGGCGGGAGGCTAATGCATGTCGCCCAAAAGTGTGCGGCGGTTTTGGAACAACGACATGCATAAAAACAAAGTGCCAACGAGGATTGTCCATAGATGAATGTGGCCCAGAACATTGTCGCCGGCCTCGACCGGATACTGACCATGGAATTGGTGCGCGTTACCGAACGCGCCGCGGTCGCGGCCGCCCGATTGCGCGGTCGCGGCGACGAGAAAGCCGCCGACCAGGTCGCGGTCGATGCCATGCGGCAGGAGCTCAACCGTCTTGCCATCAACGGCACGGTGGTGATCGGAGAAGGCGAGCGCGACGAGGCGCCGATGCTCTATATCGGCGAGGAGGTCGGTACCGGCAGAGGCCCGGCTGTCGACATAGCGCTCGATCCGCTCGAAGGCACGACGATCTGCGCCAAGAACCTGCCCAACGCATTGGCCGTTATCGCCATTGCCGAAAAAGGCAGCCTTCTGTTCGCGCCCGACGTCTATATGGACAAGATCGCGATCGGCCCGGGCTATGCCGACGGCATCATCGACATCGACACCTCGCCGGCCGAAAACATCGCCAGCCTCGCCAGGGCCAAAGGCGTGCCGGTGGCGGAGATCACCGCCTGTATTCTCGACCGGCCACGCCATGGCGCGTTGATCGAAGCTGTGCGGGCGACCGGAGCCGCAATCCGTCTGATCGGCGACGGTGATGTCGCCGGCGTCATCCATACCACCGACCCGGACGAGACCGGCATCGACATCTATCTCGGCACCGGAGGCGCGCCCGAAGGCGTACTCGCAGCCGCCGCCTTGCGCTGCACCGGTGGCCAGATGCAGGGTAGGTTGATCCTCGATACGCCGGAAAAGCTGGCGCGCGCCGCCAAGATGGGCATCTCCGACCCTAAACGGATCTACCACACGCAAGACATGGCACGCGGCGACGTGCTGTTTGCCGCGACCGGCGTCACCGACGGCAACATGCTGGCCGGCGTCAAGTTCGGCCGCAATTTCATCACCACGCATACGATCGTGCTGCGCTCGTCGTCGCGAACCGTGCGCGAGATCAAGGCCAGGCACCAGGATCTGGAAAAGTTTTGATTTCGACTCAGTTAGCCGTTGCATATTGTGCGCAATGACAAATTGCAGACGGCGCGTCACGTGACGGGGGAAAGGCGCTTTTTCCTCGATGTCAGGCAATCGGCCACCGGCGTTTCCTGGGAACACCGGCTGACCGAGCGCCAGGACATGGCTGCGCTCGCCATCGCGCAAGGTTATGGCGTGCCCGACATCGTGGCGCGCGTGCTGGCCGGGCGCGGCGTCACCGCCGAGCAGACCGAGCGGTTCCTGGATCCGACCATCCGCAACCTGCTGCCCGACCCGGCATCACTGACCGACATGGACAAGGCCGCCTCTCGCATCGCCCAGGCGGTGACGGCCAGGGAGAAGGTGGCGATCTTTGGCGACTACGATGTCGACGGCGCCGCCTCGTCGGCGCTGCTCAAGCGCTTCCTCGCACATTTCTCGGTACCGTCGGAGATCTATATACCGGACCGCATCTTCGAGGGTTACGGCCCCAATCCGGAAGCGATGCGCGAACTCGTCTCGCGCGGCGCGACGCTGATCGTCACGGTCGATTGCGGCACCAATAGTGCTGCTTCCATCGACGCCGCGAAGGCCGCCGGCGCCGACGTCGTGGTGCTCGATCACCATCAGGTCGGCGGGCCGTTGCCGGCAGCGGCTGCGGTCGTCAACCCAAATCGCGAGGACGACCTTTCCGGGCAAGGCCATCTCTGTGCCGCCGGCGTCGTCTTCCTTTGCCTGGTGCAGACGGCGAAGATCCTGCGCGGCCGCCTGCCGGATGCCGCACCGCCGGACCTGCTTGCTCTGCTCGACCTGGTGGCGCTGGGCACTGTCTGCGACGTGGTGCCGCTCACCGGTGTCAACCGCGCCTTCGTCGTCAAGGGGCTGCAGGTGGCGCGGCAGCAGAGAAACGAAGGGCTGGCGGCGCTGGCGCGGGTCTCACGTATAGGCGAGCCGATCAGCACATTCCATCTGGCCTTTCTGATCGGTCCGCGCATCAACGCTGGCGGGCGCATCGGCGACGCAGCACTTGGCAGCCGCCTGCTTGCAACCGACGACCCGGTCGAGGCGCGCACCATCGCCGAGACACTGGACCGGCTCAACCAGGAGCGGCAGTCGATGGAGCAGGAGATGCTGGCCGCGGCGCGCTCAGAGGCCGACGCCGAGCTTGCCGGCGGCAATGGACCGGCCATCGTGGTCACAGCCAGCAGCAACTGGCATCCGGGCATTGTCGGCCTGCTTGCCTCGCGGCTCAAGGACCATGCAAGACGGCCGGCCTTTGCCATCGCCTTCAACGCCAATGGTGTCGGTACGGGGTCAGGCCGTTCGGTGTCGGGCTTCGACCTCGGCCGGCTGGTGCGCGAGGCTGCCGATGCCGGGCTGATCGTCAAGGGCGGCGGCCACGGAATGGCGGCCGGCATCACTGTCGAGCGGGCGAAGCTCGGCGAACTCAGGGCTTTCTTCGAAGAGCGCGCGGCGGTGGATGTGTTCCGCCTGCAAGGCGAGGAGAGCCTGGCGATCGACGGCGCGCTTGCCGCCGAGGGCGCGACGCTTGCGCTGCTCGATGCACTTGAGAGGGCAGGGCCGTTCGGCGCAGGGCATGTCGCGCCGGTGTTCGCGCTGCCGCGTCACCGGCTTGTCGATGCGCGGGCGGTCGGCAGCAACCACATCCGCGCCGAACTGCAGTCGGAAAGCGGCGGCCGCATCCAGGCGATCGCCTTTCGCGCCGTCGATACTGCGCTCGGCGAATTCCTGTTCAAGAACAGGGGCAAGCCGGTGCATGTCGCCGGCTCGCTGTCGGGCAACCACTGGAACGGCAACCGCACGGTGCAATTTCGTATCGTCGACGCGGCGCTTGCCTGAGAGCTCGCGGACCGCCCTGCCTAAGCGAGGACGGTCTGCAGCCGCGTCAGGTCGCCGATCTGCGCCATCGTTGCCTGGTAGCCGATACGGATCGCTTCGTCGGCGCGGTGGAATTCGGTCAGGCCGATATGGCTGAGCTTCGGCTGCAGCGATATGTCCGGCGGGTCACCGGCCAGCCTGGCGCGCGAAATGCGGTCCTGGATGATGTTGAAGGCTTCTACCATGACGCCGGTGATGCCGAGCCGCGTCTCGCGCGACTGGCGTTCGGGATCGGCGTGGCCGGCCCGCGGCGCGTCTTTCTCGATGACCAGCTCGCCGGCGCTGTGCTTGATCACCGCGGCGCGGCCGAACAGATCGTAGTGGAGGTTCACCGCAACCACGAGCGGCTGCTCGTAGGCACGGCAAACCGAGACCGGCACCGGATTGACCAGGGCGCCGTCAACCAGCACACGCCCATTGCAGGCGACCGGCTCGAACACGCCGGGCAGCGCGTAGGAGGCGCGCATGGCGGTGCTCAACGAGCCGCTCGACAGCCAGATCTCATGGCCGGTGCGGATTTCCGAAGCGACGCAGACGAATGGTTTTGGCAGATCCTCGAAGCGGATGCCGGCTATGTGCTCGCGCAGCCGCGCATCGAGCTTCATGCCACCGAACAGACCGCTGCCGCGTAGATTGAGATCGAGAAGGCCAAAAATGCGCCGCCTGGTCAGGCTGCGCGCGAATTCTTCCAGCTCGTCGAGCTTGCCGGCAACATAGCAGCCGCCGACCAGCGCGCCGATCGAGGTGCCGGCGATCATCGACACTTCGATGCCGGCTTCGTCAAGCGCGCGCAGCACGCCGATATGCGCCCAGCCGCGCGCACAGCCGCCACCCAATGCCAGAGAAATCCCTGTTTTGCCCGGAGATTTGGTTTCGGATGCGCCTGCGGCCGAAGAGAGGCCATTGGCCTCCCGAACGTCAGGTCTGTTGCGCAATGACGCCCAGTCGAGCATCACAATCTCCCTTGTCCCACGGTCATCCTACAGGCGGGCCGTATCGAAATCATGAATATACGTGGCTGAAGTGCTGCGAATGGTTCATATTGATGGTGTATTGGGCTTTCGATAGGTTTTTTCCGCATCGAACAGCGGCTTGCTGCCGTCGCTGGCAAGCGTCCCTTTGCCATCGCTCAGCCCCACCGTCCGATAAAAGCATGAACGTCGGCCGGTGTGACAAGTTGCTTCATGACCCAGCACTTTGACGCGCAACCATATCGCGTCCTGGTCACAATCCGTGAGCATGTCGACGACCTGCTGGACATTGCCCGAGGTTTCGCCCTTCTTCCACAGCCCGTTGCGCGAACGCGACCAGTAGTGCGCGATGCCGGTCTCGAGCGTCAGCGCCAGCGCCTCGGCATTCATATGCGCGACCATCAGCAGCATGCCGTCTTCGACATCGGTGACCACGACAGTGACGAGGCCGGCAGCATCGAAGCGCGGTGAAAGGACCGTGCCTTCCTCGAGTGCCTTCTTGTCTGTTGGAGCTTTCGGGAATTCCAATGCCGACATTCGCCGGTCCTTATCTAGCGAAGCCGGCAAGCCGATCAGATCCTGCTGCCGCGCACCATTGTGACGAAGCGGACCTGCTCTTCGGGTGTGTCCTTGAAGACGCCGGTGAAGGTTGAGGTCAGCGTGGTCGAGCCCTGCTTGCGGATGCCGCGCATGGCCATGCACATATGCTCCGCCTCAAGCATAACGGCCACGCCGCGCGGATTGAGCACGTCCTGGATGACGCCGGCAATCTGCGCGGTCATCGCTTCCTGGGTCTGCAGGCGATGGGCGAAGATGTCGACGACGCGGGCGATCTTGGACAGGCCGACAACCTTGCCGTCAGGCAGATAGCCGACATGCGCCTTGCCGATGATCGGCACCATGTGATGCTCGCAATGCGAGTGGAAGGATATGTCCTTGACGAGGACGAGATCGTCATAGCCGGCGACTTCCTCGAAGGTGCGGCCAAGTTCCTCGGCCGGGCACATATCATAGCCGTTGAACATTTCGCTGAACGCCTTGGTGACGCGCTTCGGCGTGTCGATCAGGCCCTCGCGGTCAGGGTTGTCGCCGGTCCAGCGCAACAAGGTGCGCACGGCGGCTTCGACTTCGGCCTCGCTCGGCCGGTCGGTGACCGGCTTTTCCATATAGGCGGACCGCGGCATGAGTTTCTTGATAACGGCGTCCATAAAGGCGTCTCCCGTAGTTCCTCTCTCAGGAGGAACGAGTTGAACGGACCACGACCTTTCGGGTGTCAGAAACTCGCCCGGTTTCCAGCCCGTAAGTGGCGTGAACAGAATTGGGTATGACGAGGTTTGTGGTCGCCTTGTCGATACCCGACTATCGCCATTATATATGTTCGTGCCGAGCGAAAGGAAGACGCCAGAGCGGCAATGACTGTTCGCTGGGCGGCGACGGATTGGAAAAATATGATCGACGATGTCTACAATGCGAAAATTCTGGGTTTTGCCGGAAACATCGCACGGATCGGCCGGCTCGAGCGGCCCGACGCAACCGCACGAGCACATTCCAAGCTGTGCGGCTCGACGGTGACCGTCGATCTGAAGATGGATGATGGCGTCGTCAGCGATTTCGCGCATGATGTGAAGGCCTGTGCGCTTGGCCAGGCGTCGTCTTCGATCATGGCGCAGCATGTCGTCGGCGCCAGCGCCGAAGAATTGCGCAGCGTGCGCGAGACGATGCTGAAGATGCTGAAGGAAAATGGCCCGCCGCCCGAAGGCCGCTTCGCCGACCTGAAATACCTGGAACCGGTGCGCGACTACAAGGCGCGCCACGCCTCGACCATGCTGACGTTCGACGCAGTGGTCGATGCGATCGGCCAGATCGAAAAGAAGCGGGCGGAAGAGGCGGCTTAGATCTCGGCAAGGAAACGCCGGCTTTCGGCGAATTCCGCCCGGACCCAGTCGGCAAAAGCCCTGGCCGGCTCGGAAAGGTCATTCAGCCTTCTGGCCACCAGCCAATAGGCGCCGGACGCGACGTCGATGTCGAAAGGCTTGACCAGCGCGCCGGACGCAAGTTCTTCGCCGATCTGCAAAAGATCGCCCAGCGCGACACCATGTCCAAGCAAGGCTGCCTGCTTCGAAAGCGAAGCATCCGCCAGCATCGGACCACGCGCAGGCACGGTATCAGCCGTGACGCCCGCCGCTTCGAACCAGCGCGCCCAAGCCTGACGGTTTTCTTCGTGCAGCAATGTATAGCGACCAAGGTCGATCGGCTTTTCCAGAGCTGGGCCGGATGCAAGAAGCGCCGGCGACAGAACTGGTGAATCGACGACCGCGGCAAGCTGTTCGGCTTCGCTGCGTGGCCATGAGGTGGCGTGCGCACTGAAGCGTAGGGCAAGTTCGGGCTGATCGCTGCGAAACTCTATCAACCTCGGGTCGACCTCAAGGGAAACGTCGATATCGGGTCGCAACTCGCGAAAGCGGTTGAGCCGCGGCACCAGCCATACGGATGCAAGCGACGGCTCGACGCTGACACGGACCACGGACTGCGTCGGGGCCGCCGTCAATTCCGAAAGCAGCCTGTCGATGCCCTCGAAACTTCTGACCAACTGGTCGAGCAGCCGCCGGCCGGTGTCGGTCAACTCGACGCGGCGATGATGGCGGAAGAACAGAGGTTGGCGCAGGAAGGCTTCGAGCTCGCGGATCTGGCGGCTGATCGCCGCCTGCGAAACATAAAGCTCCTCGGCCGCACGGCTGAAGCTCAGGTGACGACCGGCTGCTTCGAAGCTTCTGAGAGCCGTCAGGGGGAGGTGTCCGCGCTTCATTCGCATAACTCAGAGTTATCTGACGTGGACGTTATACTCGTTTGAACAGCAAGGCCAGCGGCGCTCTAATCGGTGCTCAAGGAGTGCCGCTATGATCCAGTTTCTCAATATTCTGGGCGATGTCGTGCGGATCGCGACGTTTCAACGGTACGACGAGAAACCGCGTAGGGATCGGTGCGAGGAGAGGCCACCGACTGGCGTCGCCGTATGCCGGAAGCCGACGCCCGACCGCTGCCCGGTTCGCCGTACCAGGCCATGATGGGATTGCCGGACGGCATTGCGTTCCTGGCCCGATGCGCACATCTATCGTGTAGGGAAACGCGATGTGGAGACTGCAGTGGTCGGCCAACATCGGCAAGCGCACGGCGCCGGGCCGATTCGACAAGGACGCAATTGGCCCGGCCCGTGGCGCAAGACGCCGGGCCGCCTCCTCGGCACGTCGCTCGTCCGGCTCTACCAGCTGACGCTGTCCGGCTTCGTCGGCAATTCCTGCCGGCATCTGCCGACCTGTTCCGAATATACGCACGAGGCGATCGCCCGGCATGGGCTGTGGGCCGGTGGCTGGATTGGGTTTTTCCGGGTGCTGCGCTGCGGGCCGTTTGGCACGCACGGCATCGACCGCGTGCCTGATGTGCTGGGCGATCGCTACCTCTGGTTCACGCCATGGCGGTACTGGCTGATCGGGAAAAAACGTGGCGACCTGGACAGCTGAACGCAACTGTTCGGTACACAACCGGACCGCCTTTACGATCTGGTAGGGTTAACCGAAGCTTGCGCGGACATAGCGCATTTAAGACAAAATCGAGACAAGACGCCTCGCTAAGCCGCTCCTGACACCCCTTCAGGAGAGATTACCAAATGCGCCGGATAGATCGTCTTCCCTTCGTTTTCGCCGTGGTTCTCTATGTCCTGGCGTGGCTGTTGGGTTTTCCGATCCGTGCGCAATCGGCGCCGCTCGCGGACGTCGAATGCACGCTGATCGTCGACGCCGCAAGCGGCGAGACGCTGTATCGCCAAGGGACCTGCAACCAGCGCTTCAGCCCCGCCTCGACATTCAAGGTTCCGCTGGCGCTGATCGGCTATGACGCCGGAATCCTGAGCGACGAGCACACGCCGAGCTGGGAGTACAAGGCGGAGTTCAACGCGCCGAAACGGGACCGCAAGACCGTCGACCCGACGATTTGGGAAAGGGATTCGGTCCTTTGGTTCTCACGCGAGATTACGCAACAGCTCGGCAGCAAACAGTTTGCCGGCTATGTGTCCAGATTGGACTATGGCAACACCGACGTCTCCGGCACTGCCGGCAGGAATGACGGACTCACCCATTCCTGGGTGAACTCTTCGCTTGAGATATCGCCGATCGAGCAGGTCGATTTCCTGCGCAAGCTGCTGGCGCGGAAACTGCCGGTCTCGGACAAGGCCCATGCGATGACCAGTGCGATTGTCCCGACCTTCCGGGCAGGCGGCTGGACGGTGCAGGGCAAGACTGGAACGACCAGGCTTGGCGACAGCGCCGACAAGCGCTCGCTTGGCTGGTTTGTCGGCTGGGCGCAGACGGACGCCCGCAAGATCGTCTTTGCCCGCCTGGTAGTCGATACGAAACGTTCCGACACGCCAAAGGGGCTCAAGACGCGGGCGATGTTCCTGAAAGAGCTGCCGAATCTCCTCAGGTGACCTACATCCGGCTTTACGGCGCCGAAAACTGTCCATAAAAGACCGCTCGCCGCCGGACGCATCCGGCACTTACTGATGCATGTCGTAGCCCCAAAACCGCTAGGCAGTTTTGGGCGACATGCATTTCACCACCCGCGCTCGTTTGCGGGACTGGATAGGAGAATCTTATGCTGAATTCCGTTTCCCTGACATTTCCCGATGGCTCCGTCCGCGACTATGACGCGGCGATGACCGGCGCCGGCCTGGCGGAATCGATCTCGAAGTCGCTGGCCAAAAAGGCCGTCGCCTACAGCATCGACGGCACGCTGCGCGACCTTTCCGACCCGATCGGCAGATCAGGCAAAGTCGAGATCATCACCCGCGAGGACCCGCGTGCGCTGGAGCTCATCCGCCACGACGCAGCGCATGTGCTGGCCGAAGCCGTGCAGGAACTTTGGCCGGGAACGCAGGTGACCATCGGGCCGGTGATCGAAAACGGATTCTACTACGATTTCGCCCGCAACGAGCCGTTCACGCCCGACGATTTCCCGGTGATCGAGAAGAAGATGCGCGAGATCATTGCGCGCAACAAGCCGTTCACCAAAGAGGTCTGGTCGCGTGAAAAGGCGAAAAAAATCTTTGCCGACAAGGGCGAGCGCTACAAGCTCGAGTTGATCGACGCCATCGCCGAGGATCAGGACCTCAAGATCTATGCACAGGGCGACTGGTTCGATCTTTGCCGCGGCCCGCATATGGCCTCGACCGGCCAGATCGGCAACGCCTTCAAGCTGATGAAGGTCGCCGGCGCCTATTGGCGCGGCGACAGCAACAACCCGATGCTGACCCGCATCTACGGCACGGCCTGGGCCGATCAGGCGCAGCTCGAGGCCTATCAGACGATGCTGGAGGAGGCCGAGAAGCGCGACCACAGGAAGCTCGGCCGTGAGATGGACCTGTTCCATTTCCAGGAGGAAGGCCCCGGGGTCGTGTTCTGGCACGCCAAGGGCTGGAGGATGTTCCAGAACCTGGTCAATTACATGCGTCGCCGCCTCGACGAGCAGGGCTATCAGGAGGTCAACGCGCCGCAGGTGCTCGACAAGAGCCTGTGGGAGACGTCAGGCCACTGGGGCTGGTACCGAGACAACATGTTCAAGGTGACGGTGGCCGGCGACGACACCGACGATGACCGGGTGTTTGCGCTGAAGCCGATGAACTGCCCCGGCCACGTCCAAATCTTCAAGCACGGGCTGAAGTCCTACCGCGATCTCCCGGTAAAACTTGCGGAATTCGGCAATGTGCATCGCTATGAGCCGTCCGGCGCACTGCACGGGCTGATGCGCGTGCGCGGCTTTACCCAGGACGACGCCCACATCTTCTGCACCGAGGAACAGCTCGCCGACGAGTGCATCAAGATCAACGACCTGATCTTGTCGACCTATGCCGATTTCGGCTTCGACGAAATCACCGTCAAGCTGGCGACCCGCCCCGAAAAACGGGTCGGCACCGACGCGATGTGGGATCATGCCGAGGGCGTGCTGCAGGACGTGCTCGACAAGATCGCGGCGCGATCGGGCAACCGGATCAAGACGGGCGTCAATCCGGGCGAGGGCACGTTCTACGGGCCGAAGTTCGAATATGTGCTGAAGGACGCCATAGGCCGCGACTGGCAATGCGGCACGACGCAGGTTGATTTCAACCTGCCGGAACGGTTCGGCGCCTTCTACATCGGCTCGGATTCGGAAAAGAAGCAGCCGGTGATGGTGCATCGCGCCATCTGCGGCTCGATGGAGCGGTTTCTCGGCATCCTGATCGAGAATTATTCCGGCCATTTCCCGCTCTGGTTTGCGCCGCTGCAGGTGGTGGTGGCGACGATCACTTCCGATGCCGACGATTACGCGCGAAAGGTCGTTGCGCAGCTGAAGGCGGCCGGGCTGATCGCCGAAGCAGATCTGCGCAACGAGAAGATCAACTACAAGGTCCGCGAGCATTCGCTGGCCAAGGTCCCGGTCATCCTCGTCTGTGGCAAGCGCGAGGCCGAGGAAGAAACGGTCAATGTCCGCCGTCTCGGGTCGCGCGACCAGGAATCGCTCGGCCTCGCAGCTGCCGTGAGGCTGCTTGCCGACGAGGCGGTGACACCCGACCGCAAGCGCCGCGCAGCCTGAGCCTGCCGACCTGCAATGAATGGCGGTGGAGCAATCCACCGCCATTTTTCATGTGCCTGTCACGCCGCGCCCAGTTGCCGGCGCGACGCATGCGCAAGGCAGCTTAGACAGGCAGGGCTCAGTCGGCGCTTTCCTCGGAATCGATGGCCGAAGCCTCGGTGGCCAGAACTTCGATGTCCTGGTTGTGTCCGGCAACCACGGTAAAATCCTTCTGGTAGATGCGGTCGCGGTTCTTGGCGATGATGGTGTAGTCGCCCTCGGCCAGCACCATCGAGGCGAAGGCGCCGACGGTTTCCTTGATCGGATCGCCGGACTCGTTGAGCAGCGACCAGGAGGTGTCGGCGATCGCCTCGCCGCCTGACTCGCGCACCAGCTTCATGGTCATCTCGGCCGCACGGTGCTCGACGGTCGCTTCGGTCAGCTTGCCGGCCTCGACGCGGATGTCGGAGCGGATGACCGCGTTCACCGCACCATAAGTCGACACGACATGGTAGGTGCCGGCATTGAGCCGCACGACGCTGTTCGGCTCGACATCGGGTATGATCAGAGCGCGATCGCCATCGGCCGCGGCGTGGCTCTCATAGATCGAAAAGCGCAGCTTCTTCGGCGGTATGCGCACTCCTCCCGACAGCACGGCATCGAGCTTGAGGCCGCCGGCATCGAGCACGAGGCTCTCGCGCTTGGCTTCCTTGCCGACTGTGATGCGCTTGGTGGCGCCGGCCCGCCCGTAGGAGGCGTGGACCAGATACGAACCCGGCTCGAGCTGGAATACGGCGGTGCCGCCATGAGCCGAGGCGACCATCGGCAGCTTGCCGTCGCTGGCCGATTCGGGCTTGAAGACGCGCCAGACGATGCCGCGCGTGATGTCGGCGCCCTTGTCGGTCAATTGCGCCGACAGCGTGATTGCCCCGCTGCTCCCCAACGCCAGCGATGTCTCGCTTTTTGGAGGCGCATAGCCCGAAATTCCGGGAAGTTTCAGCTCGCCGAGGCCGTCCACATCCTGGGCGACGGCAAGCGAAACCGGCACCATCAACAGTGCGGCAGCGACCCATATCAGGAAAAGACGCAATGTCCCCTCAAACATGCCTTGCGTTGAAGCCCAAGGCGGTGGCAATTTCAAGGCTTAAGAGTCCGGTCGGCTTCTGCTACAGGGCTCTTTGTCCGGCGCGCCGCGCCAATGCCCAAGCCGCCCGATGTCCCGATGGTGCGCTTCAGCTCAAATTCCAGGAGACTTGCGCCCATGGCGTCGCCGATCATCGATTTTCTGCTGACCCGAAATTCCGCGCCGATCCCGGATTTGAAAGAACCGGCACCCGGCGATGCGGAGATTGCGACGATGATCGCCGCAGCCTCGCGGGTGCCGGACCATGGCCGGCTGGAGCCCTGGCGTTTCATCTTGTATCGCGGCGAAGCTCGCATCGAGATCGGCAAGAAGCTGGCGGCACTTGCCGAACAGCGTGAAGGGCCGCTGCCGGAAGGCCGCCGCAACCAGGAATTGGCGCGCTTTTCGCGGGCGCCGCTGGTCATCGGCGTGATCTCGATCCCCAGGGAAAATCCAAAGATCCCGCAATGGGAGATGTTCCTGTCCGGCGGCATGGCGGCGATGAACCTGATGCTTGCCGCCAATGCGCTGGGCTACGGCACCAACATGATCAGCAACTGGTATTCCGACGTGCCCGAGGGCAGGGCGATCCTCGGCCTGGCCCCGCATGAGCGGGTCGTCGGTTTCGTCCATATCGGCTCCTATCAGGGGCCAGCGCCGGAACGACCACGGCCCGATCCGGCAAAGCTCTATGCCGATTATTCGGGGCCGTGGGTGGGATAATTTCGGCGCGGAACAGTCTTAAGCGCCAAGCCCAGCTACCCTGGCCCGCGCCAGGAGCCGCTCGGCGAGCTTGAGATGCGGCCGGTCGTACATCTTGCCGTCGATGCCGACGACGCCTGGATTTCCTGCCGCCTTGAACGCCTCGACGATCGCCAGGGCGCTTTTCACCGCTTGCGCCGAAGGCGTGAAAGCAGCGTTGATGACCGGCACCTGCGCCGGATGGATCGCCATCTTGCCGGTGAAGCCGTCGCGCTCGGCCTCCGCGCATTCGGCCTCGAAGCCTGCCATGTCACGAAAGTCCGGAAAGACTGTGTCGATCGCCGCGACCTCCGCGGCACTTGCGGCGAGGATGGTCATGGTGCGGGCGAGGCGGAACACAACCGTGTAGCGGCCGTTCTCGTCGCGCGCGGCGCGCGCGCCGATTGCCGCCGACAAATCCTCCGCGCCCCAGGTGACGCCGGCAAGCCGCGCGCTTGCACGGGCGTAGGTCGCTGCTGCCAGAACGCCGGCGGCGGTTTCAGTGATGATCGGCAGGATCCTTATAGCTCCATCCGGCAGGCCGCTTTCAGCTTCGTGCACCCTGAGCTTGGCCGAGAGATGCTGGACATCCAGTCCGCCGTTCGACTTAGGCAGCATGATGCCGTCTGGTTTTGCTGGCACGAGCGCCGCCAGATCGTCGTCGGTCAGTCCGGTCGAAAGGTCATTGACGCGCACATAAATCAAGGAGCTGGTTCGGTGCCTGTGTGCGGCGATGAAACGCGCCGCTGTATCGCGCGCCAGACCCTTGTTCTGCGCGGCAATCGAATCCTCGAGGTCGACGATGACCACGTCGGCGCCCACGTCAAAGCCCTTCTCCAGCTTCTTTTCCGAATCGCCGGGAACGAAGAGCAGAGAACGCATCGGCTATGCCTTTTTCATCATCATGGCTTGCCTCGTGCATTTGGCAACCAGCACGTCGTTCTGGTTATAGGCGCGATGCTCGAACTCGACGATGCCGCGGTCCGGTTTCGATCTGGAATCGCGTACCGAAACCACCGTGGTCTCGACGCGAATGGTGTCGCCATGGAAGACGGGGTGCGGAAACACCGTCTCCCTCATGCCGAGATTGGCGATAGTGGTGCCGACGGTAATGTCGTTGACCGAGATGCCGATCATCAGGCCAAGCGTGAACAGCGAATTGACCAAGGGCTTGCCCCATTCGCTCTTGGCGGCGAAGTCGAAGTCAATGTGCAGCGGCTGCGGGTTCAGCGTCATCACCGAAAACAGCATGTTGTCGCTTTCGGTCACGGTCTTGCGCAGCGTGTGCTTGAACACATGGCCGACAACGAACTCCTCAAGGTAAAGTCCGGCCATTGTCGATCTCCTCCGCTGCTTAAGGGTTGATAGGCGTTGCATACCGGGCTCGCAAGCCAGTTAACGAACATGGTGAACCGTTCGTAAACCATTTGTGCCTACGGTCTCGACAGGGGCCAGAAGCGTTCTGGCAAAGGGCGTAAGCAGGCGACATGGTCGTTTCGCATTTCCTGAAATGGATCCACACGGCGAAGGTGTCGGAGCGCGCTGCGGCGGCAAGCGCGCTGGCTCGCGCCTATGTCGACTCGGACTTGCCTTTCGAGGACCGCTGCGCTGCCGAGGCGGCGCTGACATTGCTGCTCGATGACGCATCGTCGAAGGTGCGGCTGGCAATCGCCGACGCGCTTTCCATGAGCCACTACGCGCCGCCGCAGATCGTCAGCGCGCTGGCTTCGGACCAGCCCGAGGTGGCCGCGTTGGTACTGGCGCGGTCGCCGCTGCTTACCGATGCCGACCTGATCGATCGGGTTGCCGGCGGCCAGAAGGCGACGCAGAAGGTGATCGCCGACCGGCCACGCCTCTCGATGTCGGTTGCGGCGGCGATCGCCGAGATCGGCGAGCCGGAGGCCTGCGCCACGCTGCTCGCCAACAGCGGCGCCGACATCGCATCGATCAGCTTTCGCCGCATGGCCGAGCGGCACGGCCATCTGCCTCTGGTGCGCGAGGCGCTGATTGCCGACGCACGCCTGCCCGCCGATTGCCGGCATTTGCTGCTGGTCAAAGTGGGCGAGACGCTCAAGGGCTCGCCGCTGGTGCTGGCGCTGATGGGCGCCGCCAGGGCTGAGCGCGTCACCCGCGATGCCTGCGTCAAAGCTTCCGTGACATTGATCGAAGGCACGCGTGCCGAGGAACATACAGCACTTGTCGAACATCTGCGTCTGCGCGGCGACCTGACCGCAAGCTTCGTCATCCGCACCATCGCCCACGGCAAGGTCGACTTCTTTGGTTCGGCCCTGGTCGCGCTCAGCCAGCAGTCCGAACAACGGGTGAGCGCACTGCTGGCCGGGGGGCATGACATAGCGTTGCAGGCACTGTTCCGCAGCGCCGGGCTTGCCGCCGCCACCCACGCCATCATCCTGCGTGCGCTGAAGGTCTGGCGCGAGGTCGCCAATGGCAAACGCCTCGCCGGCGTCCAGGAAGTCAGCTGGCTGATGCTGAAGGAATTGGGCGGGCAGTCCGCCGAAGGCGATCTCGCCCGGCTGGTCAAGTCGATCCATCTCGACGCGCTGCGCGAGAACGCACGCGGCCACGCGCTGGCGATCGCGGCTGCTTAAACCCGGTCCTTCGCGAAAAAATCCGGAAAATCTTCGATCGCGGCGGCAATGATGCGCAGCGAGGCGGCGATATGCAGCATTTCGGCTGCTTCGCTTCGCTCCGCGATGCCAGCTGCATATTGCCTGGCGACGGCGACGGTCGCCGTCGGCGGCTCGCCGGACCGCCTGAACAGCAGTTCGCGCGCCAGACCGCGCAGGAAATTGGCGATGGAAAGTGCTGTTTCAGGCGGGATCGCGGAACTCTGTTGCGCGTTGCGCAGCCGCAGGATTTCGAGGCCGACAGTAACGGCAGCAATGCCGCCGGCGAGAACGGCGTCGCCTTTCTCGCCGGCGTTCTGCAGCAGCGGCATCAACTGATTGACCCGATCATAGGCAAGGCTCTCGAAAGCCAGCCGCCGCGGCATACGCTCATGTAGACAGAGGCGGGCAAGATCTTCGCGCATGGCTTGCAGGATGCGGTTGACGGTGACCCAGGGGCCGGCGGGCAGCACGATGGCGAAGACGCCGATCGCCAGAAGAATGCCGACCAGGACCGATGCCGAATTGGCGAAGAACGGAAACGGATCGTAGGTCATCGCCTGATGTGGGCTGAGGAAGGCGAGGAAATTGATGGCAAAGGCCGTTGCCACGCCGACATAGCGCGGATTGGCCATGCCCAGTGCCGCTGGTACCAGGATCGGGACGACAATGACCATGAACCAGCCGAAGCCTGGCAAAACCGGAAGCGCCAACTGGCCGATGAGAAACGCAAAGGGCAGGGCGAGCAACGTGCCCTCGAAGAAGTTCCATGCCGACCGGATTGGATCGGGGCGAGCGGCGAACAGGCTGGAGACGACGGCGACGAGAATGACCGTGCCCGTCGCGCCCGACCATTTCGTCGCCAGCCAGAGGCCGGCGACCAGGAGCGTGGCGATTGCTGCGCGCACGGCATTGCGCGATGCCGCACGGTAATCGCGGTGCACCACCAGCGCCGGCTGCCGCCGTTCGCGACTGGCACGAGACGGGGGAGAGCGGAGTGCATCCAGGCCGCGCAGCACTTGCTGCATGGCCTCGGCGAAGTCGGCGGCAATGGTTAGGCGGGTGACAGTGCCAGCCCAGTCAATGTCTTGCCCGGCCGCGACGTCAGGCATCTGCCGCGCCTTGCCGGCGATTGCGTCGAGCCGCGCCACCCAGGGCGCCGTATCGTCCAGCGCGCCCGACTTGGCTACCAGTTCGCCGACAACGGCCTGCAACTCGGCGCGAACGGGGATGAGGGCTGCATTCTTCGGAGCGGCATGGCCATGCAGCGCACGCGCCGCTGACAGCGCCGACAGAAGCTGACCGATGGTACGCCGGACCGGATAGGCGCGGGTGGCGAGGCTAGGCCCCTCCAGCCTTGCGTAGGTGCGCATCTCGCCGAGCGTCTGGACATCGCCGATCAGCTTGCGGTGCAGCCCGGCAAGCTTTTCCGCATCGCCGCCGGAAAAAGCGCCGTCCGCGTAGGCCGCCAGGTCGAGAATGCTGCGTTTCAGTCTTGAGATGATGGCGTCGGCGGCCAGTTTCGGCAGGATCAGCCGGCTGGTCAGCGCAGCGCAGGCGATACCAAGCACGATTTCCGCGCAGCGCGCCACGGCGAGATCGATGACGAGGTGCGGCTGGCCGAAAGCCGGCAGGCCGATGATCATCGCGGTGTAGCCGGCAAGCGCCGCGCCATCGGCCTCCGGATTGCGTAGCAGCGACGAGACCAGCGTGCAGAAGCCGATCCAGACGGCAAGAAGTGCAACCAGCAACCACGAGTTGGCACCGAAAACAGTGGTAATGCCGATCGCCGCCAGCGCGCCGGCAAGCGTGCCGAGGAGACGATAAAACCCCTTCGCCAGCACCATGCCGGCGACCGGCTGTGCGACGATGAACACCGTCATCATCGCCCATTGCGGGTGGTCGAGCTTCAGCGCATAGGCGGCCAAAAGCGCGATGAGGCCGGCCGAAACGGTGCGCAGGGCAAAAATCCAGTCCGAGCGCGTCGGCCGCGTCAGGCCAGCGATCCGCGTGCCGATATCGTCCTTCAGCCGCGCCCAGATCAAGTGCTCGTCTCCAGCTCAGAAGGCCAAGCTAGCGGCGGGAGCTCAGATATCCAGCACTTCCGTCTCGGCGAATTCCGCGCGTTCCTGGATGAAGCGGAAGCGGGCCTCAGGTTTGGTCCCCATCAATGCGTCGACCGCATCCTTGGTCGCCGCCTCGGCGTCGATCACATCGACCCTGAGCAGCGTGCGCTTTTTCGGGTCCATGGTGGTTTCCTTGAGCTGGGCAGCCATCATTTCGCCCAGCCCTTTGAAGCGGCCGATTTCGACCTTGCCGCGCCCGGTAAATTCGGTGCGCAAAAGTTCGTCCTTGTGCGCGTCGTCGCGGGCATAGGCGACCTTGCCGCCCTGCCGGATCGAATAAAGCGGCGGCACCGCCAGATAGAGATGGCCGCCGCGGACTAGGCTTGGCATCTCCTGGTAGAAAAAGGTGATCAGCAGCGAGGCGATATGGGCGCCGTCGACGTCGGCATCGGTCATGATGATGACCCGGTCGTAACGCAGGTCCTCGTCGCGGTATCTCGAGCGCGTACCGCAGCCAAGCGCCTGGATGAGGTCGGATATCTGCTGGTTGCCGGCCAGCTTGTCGCTGCCGGCGCTGGCGACGTTGAGGATCTTGCCGCGCAGCGGCAGCACCGCCTGGCTGGCGCGGTCGCGCGCCTGCTTTGCCGAACCGCCGGCCGAATCGCCCTCGACGATGAAGAGCTCGGCACCGGCGGCAGCATTCTGCGTGCAATCGGCGAGCTTGCCGGGCAGGCGCAGCTTGCGCACCGCACTCTTGCGCGACACTTCCTTTTCCTGGCGGCGGCGCACCCGCTCGTCGGCGCGCGCGATCACCCATTCGAGCAGTTTCGACGCTTCCTGCGGATTGTCGGCCAGCCAGTGGTCGAATGGGTCGCGGATAGCGCTTTCGACGATGCGGATCGCCTCGATCGTCGCCAGCCTGTCCTTGGTCTGGCCGACGAATTCCGGTTCGCGGATGAACACCGACAGCATGCCCGCCGCCGAGATCATCACATCCTCGGATGTGACGATCGAAGCGCGCTTGTTGCCGACCAGGTCGGCATAAGCGCGCAAGCCGCGTGTCAGGACGTTGCGGAAGCCGGCCTCATGCGTGCCGCCCTCGGCGGTCGGAATGGTGTTGCAATAGGAATTTATGAAACCGTCGCCGCCGAACCAGGTCACGGCCCATTCGAGCGAGCCGTGACCGCCCTGCTTCTCGCTCTTGCCGGCGAACATTTCACGGGTCACCTGGAATTCGTCGCCGAGCGAGGCTTTCAGATAGTCCTTGAGGCCGCCCGGAAAATGGAATTCTGCCTTGGCCGGCGTCGTGTCCTTTTCCTTGATCAGCGAGGGATCGCAGGTCCAGCGGATTTCGACACCGCCGAACAGGTAGGCCTTTGACCGCGCCATGCGGTAGAGCCGCGCCGGCTCGAAAGCAGCACCCTTGCCAAAAATCTGCTCGTCTGGATGGAAGCGGATCTTCGTGCCGCGGCGGTTGTGCACCTCGCCGAGCTGCTCAAGGCCGGTCACCGGAACGCCTCGCGAGAAGCGCTGGCGATAGAGCTTGCGCCCAATCGCGACCTCGACCTCGAGATGGTCGGACAGCGCGTTGACGACGGAAACGCCGACACCGTGCAGGCCGCCGGACGTCTCGTAAACCTTGCTGTCGAACTTGCCGCCTGAATGCAGCGTCGTCATGATGAGTTCGAGCGCCGGCTTCTTGAATTTCGGGTGCGGATCGACCGGAATGCCGCGGCCATTGTCGGTAACTGACAGGTATCCGTCGGCGGACAGCTCGACATCGATGAAGGTCGCATGGCCGGCGACTGCCTCGTCCATCGAATTGTCGATGACCTCGGCAAACAGATGGTGCATCGCCTTGTCGTCGGTGCCGCCAATGTACATGCCCGGGCGCCGTCGCACCGGCTCCAGCCCCTCCAGCACCTCGATGTCGGCGGCACTGTAGCTCTCGCTGGCGTCGCGGGGCGCCGGCCGCTTCGCCGCCTGCACCAGCGGGTCGGCCGGGCGCGCGGCGGCGCGAGCCGGCTGCGGCTGCTTGTCCAATTTGGCGAAAAGGTCGTTGTTGTTGTCCATGCCGATCCTGGATTCCGATGCTGCGAATCACCACGCGATACTGCCACGCTTTTCGCGGGCAGGCGACGGAGGTTCCTGTTACGTTCGAGGATAGAGCCTCTTACTGCAAAACCATTCGGCAGCCAAGCGGCGGAAATGGGGTCGAAGTTGGAGCATCGACGTTTTGTAAACCCTGTCCGAAGGTTACGCCGGAAGATTGGCTAAAAAAGGTATTTGCGGACTGTCGCTGACCTAGAATGCAGCGGAACCCTCAAGAGGCTGTCGCTTAAACATGTTGGATTACAGTTCGCTCCTGCTCGCGGCGGCGCTGTCGGGCACGTGCCTCAGCATCACCATGTTTGCGATCTGGTTCAGCGCGCCACAGGCACGCTTTGTGCTGACGGTGGCGTGCGGCATTCTCGTGCTTGTCGCACATGTAGTGTTGTTCTGGCATTACACTAGGGATCCAAGCGCCTGGCTTTGCCAGATCGTGCTTGTGCTTCTCAGCCTCGGCTTCCTGATTATCTGCCTGTCGGCCATGCAATATCTCAGCATAGGCGACTACAGGCGCGCCATCTTGCCGACCTTGGTTGCGATGGCTGTTTGCACGGGCGCGACGTATCTCGGGTTTGATGGTGTCGGCTTTATCGTCACCTACGCCACGGTAACGGCGCTGCTCTCGCTCATCGGGGCGATGTTCTGGATTGAGGGTGGTCACGATCGCCGGATATTGCTGGTCGTCTCGTTCCTGAGCGGCGTCTGTGCCCTGTCGTTCGGACTTTGCGGCGCGGTCCTGCTGGTCAAGGGCCAATGGGTGCTCGGTGTTGCGCCCGACAATTGGGCCGAGCGGGTGAATTCCGTCGTGGCCGTCGCCTGCATGACCGGGCTCGGCGCATTGACGCTCTCCCTGCACCATTTGCAGGCGCAGATCGAATTGAAGGCCGAGACGATGACCGATCCACTGACCGGGCTGATGAACCGGCGGGCGTTGACGGCACTCTACGGCGAGCGGGTCTTCGGTCCGTTCATGTCCGTCGCCATGTTCGACCTTGACCATTTCAAGAGGACGAACGACGTATTCGGTCACCCGGTCGGCGACCAGGTTCTGCGCCGCTTTGCCGCCGTCATCAGGAAATACGCCCGGACCGGCGTCGACGCCTTCCGGTTGGGCGGAGAGGAATTCGTGCTCGTCATGTCGCGGATGACGGAAGAGAAGGCCTATGACGTTGCGAGCAAGATCAGCGTCGCCTTCGGCACGGAAGTCGTAGCCACCCAACTTGGTCCGTTGCGAAGCACAGTCAGCGGCGGCATCGGCTTTGGCGGAACAAGCGGCACCGGTCTCGACGATGTGCTGGCCGAAGCCGACGCAGCACTCTATGCGGCAAAGCGCGCCGGGCGAAATCGCGTCGTCGTCCGGGACCGGGCGAGCAAGGCCGACGGGCCGGCCTTGCGTTCTGCCTGATGAGATTTCTATCTTCTTGTTAGACCACGATCTTGTCCGAAAACCGGGTTCCGCTTTTCGGGATCTGGTCTACTCCGCCGCGCCAAGATATTCCGATAGCGGCGGACAGGAGCAGACAAGGTTGCGGTCGCCGGCGACGTTGTCGATGCGTGACACCGGCGGCCAGTATTTTGCCGCCGTATCGGCATCGCCGGCGGGGTAGGCCGCCTCCAGACGCGAATAGGGATGGGTCCACTGGCCGGCCAATGCCTCGGCGGCGGTGTGCGGCGCGTTGACCAGAGGATTGTCGGCCAACGGCCATTCGCCCTTCGCCACCTTGGCTGCCTCGCCGGCTATGGCGATCATGGCCTCGCAGAAGCGATCCAGCTCGCGCTTGGGCTCGGACTCGGTCGGCTCGACCATCAGCGTGCCGGCGACCGGGAACGACATGGTCGGCGCGTGGAAGCCATAGTCGATCAGCCGCTTGGCGATGTCGTCGACGCTGATGCCGGCGCTGTCCTTGAGCACGCGGGTGTCGAGGATGCATTCATGCGCAACGCGTCCGTTGCGCCCCTTGTAAAGCAGGGGGAAATGCTCGCCAAGCCGCGTCGCCACATAGTTGGCGGAGATGATCGCCGTCTCGGTCGCCTGCTTCAGGCCGGAAGCGCCCATCATGCGGATATACATCCAGGTGATCGGCAGGATCGAGGCGCTGCCGAACGGTGCCGCCGCCACGGCATGGGCCGAGCCTTCGGTGATGTGGCCGGGCAGATATGGCTTCAGGTGCGCCTTGACGCCAATCGGCCCGACACCGGGGCCGCCGCCGCCATGCGGGATGCAGAAAGTCTTGTGCAGGTTCATGTGGCAGACATCGGCGCCGATATCGCCGGGACGGGCGAGGCCGACCAGCGCGTTGAGATTGGCGCCGTCGAAATAGACCTGGCCGCCATGGCTGTGGACGAGGGCGCAGAGGTCGCGCGCGCCTTCCTCGAAGACGCCATGCGTCGAAGGATAGGTGAACATCAGCGCCGCGAGATTATGCGCATGCTCGGCCGCCTTGGCCTGCAGGTCGTCCATGTCGACATTGCCGTCCTCGGTGCAGCGCACGACGACGACGCTCATGCCGGCCATGGCCGCACTTGCGGGATTGGTGCCATGCGCCGAGGACGGGATCAGGCAGACGGTGCGATGGGCTTCGCCGCGTGACAGATGATAGCCGCGAATGGCGAGCAGCCCGGCATATTCGCCCTGGCTGCCGGCATTGGGCTGCAGGGTCACCGCGTCGAAGCCGGTGATCTCAGCCAGCCAGCCTTCCAGCTCGTCGATTATGGCGCGATAGCCTATCGAATGATTTGCCGGCGCGAAGGGATGCAGGTTGGCGACATCAGGCCAGCTCACCGGCATCATTTCGGCGGCGGCGTTGAGCTTCATGGTGCAGGAGCCGAGCGGGATCATGGCGCGGTCAAGCGCCAGGTCCTTGTCGGCCAGCCGGCGCAGGAAGCGCATCATGTCGGTTTCCGAGTGGTTTTCGCGGAAGACGGGCTGGGTGAGGAACTCCTTGCCGCGCGGTTTTCCTGGCATGGAACTGCCGGCGGCAACGCCGGCCTTGGCGCCGAAAAGTGCTGCGATTGCCTCCAGATCGGCTTCGGTGGAGGTCTCGTCGAAGCTGACGCCGACATGGTCGGCGTCGATGACGCGCAGCAGCCGGCCGGTCTTTTCTGCGGCGGCGGCAATCGCGCCAGCACTGCCCCTCACTTCCACGGTCACCGTGTCGAAGCGGCTTTCGCCGACCACCGAAACGCCCGCTGCCTCGAGGCCGGCAGCCAGGCGGTTGGCCAGCGTGTGGACGCGGCCGGCAATCGCCTGCAGCCCGGCAGGGCCGTGCCAGATCGCATAGGCCGTCGCCATATTGGCGAGCAGCGCCTGTGCGGTGCAGATGTTGGACGTCGCCTTGTCGCGGCGGATATGCTGCTCGCGTGTCTGCAAAGCGAGGCGATAACCGGGACGGCCCTTGCTATCCGTCGACTGTCCAACGAGCCGGCCGGGCATCAGCCGCGTCAGCCTGTCGGAGACGGCGCAATAGGCGGCGTGCGGCCCGCCAAAGCCCATCGGCACGCCAAAACGCTGCATCGGGCCGACGGCGATGTCGGCGCCAAGCCTGGCCGGCGCAACGGTCAGCGTCAGGCCAAGCGGGTCGGCGATGAAGACGACCAGCGCGCCGGCAGCACGGGCCTTGTCGATTGCTGCCTTGTGGTCGCCATAGACGCCGAACGTATCGGGCCAGGAGACCAGCAGGGCGGCGGTGTTGTCGTCGATCACCTCGCCGTCCACTTCGATACCGAGCGGCTCGGCGCGGGTGCGCACGACGTCCAGCGTCTGCGGGTGCGGCGTGCCGGCCAGTGCCACCTTGGTGCGCTTGTCGCGATGATGGCGGAGCGCAATGCCGACAGCTTCGGCTACCGCTGTCGCCTCGTCGAGCAGCGAGGCCGATGCTACCGGCAGGCCGGTCAGTTCCGTCACCAGCGTCTGGAAGTTGAACAGCATTTCCAGCCGGCCCTGGCTGATCTCGGCTTGGTAAGGCGTGTAAGCGGTATACCAGGCCGGGTTCTCGAAAAGGTTGCGCTGGATCACCGGCGGCACATGGACGCCATGATAGCCGGCACCGATGAAGCTCTTCAGCACCGTGTTCTTTGCCATCGTCGCCGCGAGCTCGGTCAGCGCTTCCGCTTCGCTTGCCGGGGCGGGCAGGGCCAGCGGCCGGTCAAGCCGGATCGACTTCGGCACTGCCTGGCTGATCAGCGTCTCGACCGAAGGAACGCCAATCGTCGCCAGCATGGCTCTGACGTCATGGAGGCCCGGGCCGATATGGCGAGCCGAGAAGGGGTAGGGTGCTGCGGTCATCTTCCTGGTCCTGCTATCAACCAATATGGGCATTGTAGGCGGCTTCATCGAGGAGCCCGTCGAGCTGGTTTTCATTGGCCAGCTTCATCTTCCACAGCCAGCCGTCGCCGGTTGCCGCCGAATTGACGAGCGAAGGATCCGATGACAGCGCGGTGTTGGCTTCGGTGATCTCGCCGTCGGCCGGCGCGTAGACGTCCGATGCCGCCTTGACCGATTCGACCACTACGGCCGTATCGCCCTTGGCCAGCTTTTTCCCCGGCTCCGGCAGTTCGACAAAGACGAGATCGCCGAGCTGCTGCTGTGCGTAGTCGGTGATGCCGACCGTGGCGATGCCACCCTCGACGCGCAGCCATTCGTGATCTTCGGTGAAATAGGTCTTTGCCATTGAAATCATCCTTTGCGGTAGCGATGCGGCGTGAAGGGCAAGGGGTGGATGTCGACCGGGATTTTCGTCCCGCGGACATCGGCGAACAGTTTTGCGCCGGATTTGGCAAGCGGCGTCTGGACGTAGCCCATGGCGACCGGATGACCGGCCGAGGGGCCGAAGCCGCCTGAGGTGACATGGCCGGCAGGGTTGCCGTCGGCATCGAAAAGGGCAGCACCGGCGCGCACCGGCTGGCGGCCTTCCGGCCTCAGGCCGACGCGTTTTTGCGCCGGGCCGCGCTCCAGGATGGCGCGCAGCGCATCGGCGCCGATGAAGGTGCCAGAGGCGCGAACCTCCTTGGGGATCGCCCACATCAGCCCGGCGCTGGCCGGATCGATCTCCGGCGTGATGTCCAGCCCGTGCAGGCACAATCCGGCTTCGAGGCGCAGGCTGTCGCGGGCGGCAAGGCCGATCCACATCAACCGCTCGTCCTCGAGCAGCCTGGTGACGAGGTTTCGCGCATCCGCTTCCGGCAGACCGATCTCGAAGCCGTCTTCACCGGTATAGCCAGACCGGCTCATGAACCATTTCTCGCGCGGCTCGATACCGTGCATGAACACCAGCGAACCGGTCTCGATGCCGGCGCGGGAGAGGGCGGCCCACGCCTCGGGGCCCTGGACGGCCAGGAAGACGCGGTCGAGCGCGTCCACTTTTACATCGAAATCCCCGGCCAATGCGCGCAGATGTTTTTCGTCGGCGGCGGCATTGCCGGCATTGGCGACCATCATGAAGCGCTCGGCGCCGAGCCTGGTGACGATCAGATCGTCGAGTATCCCGGCCGCCTCGTTGAGGAAGAACGTGTATTTGGACTGGGAAACCTCAAGCGCGCCTGCATCGAACGGGCAGGCGCGGTTCAGAAGCGCTGCTGCCCCCGGACCGCTGATTTCGAACAGCTTCATGTGCGAGATGTCGAACAGGCCGGCATGCTCGCGGCTGTGAAGGTGCTCCTTCATCACGCCGGCCGGATAGGTCAGCGGCATCGACCAGCCGGCGAAGGCGCCAAAGCGCGCACCGGCTGCCACATGCAGATCTTCGAGGGGAAGGTGTTTGGTGTCGTCGCCCGTCATGTCATCTCCAGAGTCGCACGCAAGCGGCCGCGAATGGCGACCAGTCCGTGCCCCTCTGTCTGAAGCCTGAGAGACTCGCGCCCCGTAACTCTGTCGGCAGCGCTTACACCTTCGGCGCGGGGGCAAGCCCCGACTTTCCAGAGTGTCTTTCCCGTCTACGGTTCTTTTGCCTGAGAGATTTCGGGCGATTTCCCCTTCGGCGGCAGCTCTCGCTGCTCTCTCCCGCAAACAGGTAGGACTCGGTCAGGAGCCCTCGACTCGTCATCCATAGCCCGTGGACGACACCTTGTCACCTGCCAGCGACGTTTTTACTGGCCAGTCTTCTGCGGGCCTTCTTTACAGGCAAGACAGGCAAGCCTTCGCTAACCACGCCGCTTGCCGGTTTCTCAAGACCTTGCCGATATACCGGATAAGGGCCGGCAATTACCGGCGGCGGGGCGGGGAAGAAAATGGGCGAATTGATCATGAGCGCGCCGGTGGCCGGGCTGACTTCGAAAAATCGGATCACGGCGGAAGACGTGATCATGCTGCGCCGCGAAGTGTTCGGCGACGGCGTGGTAACGCGCGGCGAGGCCGAGGCGCTGTTTGCGCTCGATGCAACGGCGAGGGACAAATGCGCGGAATGGCTCGAGTTTTTCGTCGAGGCCGTCACCGACTTCATCGTCCACCAGGAAAAGCCGGCGGGCTATGTTTCGCAGGACAATGCCGACTGGCTGATCCGGACGATTTCGCGCGACGGCATGGTCGACAGCCAGACCGAACTCGAGCTGCTGGTGCATGTGCTGGAAGTTGCCAAATCATCGCCGAGCAGGCTTTCCGGCTATGCGCTGGAGCAGGTCGCTCATGCGGTCGTGGGCGGCAAGGGGCCGCTAATGGCCGGCGGCAGGCTTATCCCTGGGTCGATTGCCAAGGCTGAGGTCGAGCTGTTGCGCCGCATTCTTTACGCCTATGGCGGCGATGGCAACATCGCCATCAGCCGCGCCGAGGCCGAGGTACTGTTCGAGATCAACGAGCGGACAGCGGCGGGCGACAACGATCCGTCCTGGAACGATCTGTTTGTAAAGGCGATCGCCAATTTCGTCATGTGTTCGGCCGGCTACGAACCGCCGGTGCGCGACGTGGCGCTGCGCCGGGATTCGTTCTTCGAGCAGGCCGATCCGGAGATCGGCGGTTTCTTCAGCCGTATGGTGTCGGGTGGCCTGTCCGGCATTATGGAGGCCTATCGCTCACCGGGCGACGTCGAGGCCGAATGGGAATCGAGGAACAAGGCAGCCGAGGCTCTGGCCCGCCGCGCCGAGACGGTCGATGCCGGCGAGGCCAAATGGCTTGCTGAACACATCGGCGACCGGCCGCTGCATGAGAACGAGCGCGCGTTGCTGACGCTGATCAAGCATGCCTCGCCGGAAATCCATCCGGCGCTCAAACCGCTGATCGACAAGGTCGCCTGAACAAAAGGCACTAAATCGTCGGTCGTCAGATACCGCCGTACCAGTCGTAGCCATTGTCCTCCCAATAGCCGCCTCTGCCGCCGCCGATATTGGCGAAGCCGTCGACCAGCTCGATCTTGTAGAGATATTTCGGCATCTTGTAGCCGAGTTGGCGCTCGACGCGGACGCGCAGCGGCGCGCCGTTTTCGACCGGCAACGGCTTGCCGTTGAGGCCATAGGCAAGGATCGTCTGCGGATGACGGGCATCGACCAGGTCGATCGAGCCGTAATATTTGATATCGCCGGCAAGGCTGCGGTCGATCGTATCGAGGCAGTGGAACATGACGTAGCGCGCCTGCGGCTTGACCACGGCCTGGTCGAGCACCAGCGACAGCGGCGTGCCGGTCCATTTGGCAATGCAGCTCCAGCCTTCGACGCAGTCGTGGCGGGTGATCTGGGTGCGGCTCGGCATGTTCATCAGCTGCTCGCGGCTCAGCGACAGCGGTTTTTCGACGAGGCCTGAAACCTCCAGCCGCCAGTCGGCGAAATCGCTGGCGAGCAGGCCCTTGTAGAAGTCGTCGTCCGGTGCGGTGACACCGTTCGGCCGCTGCGGCTGGCGAATGTCGGCCTCGGTGAACTCCGGCGCCAGCGCATCGCGGCCGGCAAGCAGCCGCTGCGCCCGCCAGGTCAGGCCATTGGCGCTTTCGAGGAAGCTGCGCAGGCCGTCGCCGACGCCAAGCTGGCTGTCGAAGGCGTCGCAGCCCGACAGCATGATGCCGGAAAGGCCGAGGCTGGCCGAAGTCAGGAATTTCCTTCGGCTTATCTGTAGCTCGGGGCTGATCTCGAATTTCGCCATGTCAGGCACTCCTCTCTGGCGCATTGTCGCCATGAGCCGGCGGGTCGGTTCGGTACCAGCCGGTGATGATGGAGCGCAGCTCGTTGATCGGGCCGGCGGCCAGGATCATCAGGATGTGGATAATGAAGAAGGCGACGAGCAGCAGCATCACCGTGAAGTGGATGGTGCGCGCCGTCTGCCGGCCGCCGAGCAGGTCGTTGAGGAACGGCAGCACCGAATCCATGCTCGGCGACATGGCAAGGCCGGTGATGATCATCAGCGGCAGCAGCACGAACAGCACGCCGCCATAGGCCATCTTCTGCAACGTGTTGTAGTCGCGCGTGTGATGGAACCTGAGCTTGGCGTGCTCGGCAATGTCTCGCGGCAGGCGCCTGAAATCATCGAGGCGCGGAGCAAGATCGCGGCGCAAATGGCCGTTGATCAGGCTGGCGACCAGCCAGACCAGCAGCGTGGTGGTCAGCACCCAGGCAAAGAAGAAATGAACGACGCGCGCGGTGCCGAGATCGTAATAGGAAGGGATCGTCGCCCAGGACGGGAAGGCGCGGGAGGTCTCCTGGCCGGCCGGACCCGACCAGCCGAGCACGCCGGTGGTATCGAAGCGCTTGCCGAAGATCTCGGTATAGCCGCGCGGGCCGCTTGCGGTGTTCTCGGCGCCGATGGCGAAGATGGTGTTGTTGTAGCCAAAACCCGACTCCTTGCCGATATAGAGCTGCGGACGGGCGTTGAAGATCTGCAGGCCGGAAAGCAGCATGAAGAACAGCGCGATCGCCCACAGCCAATGCGTCAGCCGCGTCCAGCGCGACTGGCGATAGATCAGCGTCGCATCGCTCGGCGCGGCGGTATCTGCTCCGGCGGCTTGGTTTCTGGCAAGCGATTCCATCTGTTGTTCCCTCCGGCCGCGTGTTCGCCGCGGCCTGTCAGATCCCTTCTCCTCCCAATACGTCGCCAGCTTAAGCGATGTTTCACCCGATCACGGATTTATTACGGACTGCCGAGGCTGACGGCGAGATTGACCGCGGCTGCCACGATGACCGTGTTGAAGAAGAACGACAGGATCGAATGCACAAGCACGACACGGCGCATTTGCGAGGTCGTGATGTTGGTGTCGGCGGTTTGCGCCGTCATGCCGATCACTGTCGCAAAATAGAGGAAATCCGAGCCTTCCGGCCGTTTGCCGCCCGGGAAGTCGAGGCCGCCGACCGGAATTTTCTTTTTGGTGTCGCCATCCATCGCATCGCCGTCCAACCAATAGAGATGCGCGTAGTGAAGCGCCGCCATCGCATGGATGGTCAACCAGCCAAGCGGGATAGCCAATAACGCGACCGTAAGCTCGACGGGATCCGCGCTCTTCTCCCTGTTGATCAATTGAAACAACGAGATGATGGCAATAGCGACGACAACCAGCGTGACCGCGAAGATCGCCAGCACCGGCAGGTCCGTCTCGCCTGCATTCTTGCGCAGATAGCTGCCGGTAAGCCGCGGCATGTGGGCGACGACAAGACAGAGATAGGCGGCAAAGAACGCATTGGCACCGATCGAATAGGCAAGCGGCGCACGCCAGATCAGCGCTGCGCCGAAGGCTGCCACCCCGATGCAGGCCGACACCGCGAACGGCGTGTGGCGTTGCATGGGCATTTTGGTCGGGGTGCCGGTCGTCATGGTTCTCAGTCCGCTGCGGCCGATTTCAGCGCTCGCCGCAAGATGCGGTCAAGCTCGCCAAGGAACCGCGAGCGGTCCTGCGGCGCGAAGCTCGAATTGTAGCCCTTACTTTCGCCGGTCTCGCGCAGATGCTGCTTGAGGTCGCGCATCGCCACCGCCATGCCGATTGTTTCCGGCGTAAACGGGCGTCCCGTCGGGCCGAGCACATGGGCGCCAAGCGCCACCGCGCGGGCGGCAAGCGGGATGTCGGCGGTCACCACGATGTCGTTGGACCGGGCATTTTCGACGATCCAGTCGTCGGCGGCGTCCGCACCCTTGGAGACGACGACATTGCGGATCATCGGATCGCGCGACGGACGCAGACCGCCATTGGAGACGAAGGTGACGACGATGCCGTGCCGCTCGGCGACTTTTTCGACCTCGGCCTTCACCGGGCAGGCATCGGCATCGACGAGAATGGCGGGTGCGGGCATCGTTGTTCCAAATGTGAAAGAGCCGGGCGATGTCGCCCGGCTCGATCGATGATAGTCGAGCGGCTACTAGGCCGGCAAGGCGCCGGATCTCTTGGCCGTCCAGGTGGCGATATAGTCCATCAGGCCGGGATTGAGGCAATCATAAGGTTCGAGCCC
>NZ_JBVVQK010000037.1:0-47265 GCF_055811175.1 Mesorhizobium sp. WSM4828
CCGCCACCGACTTTCCCCCCGGCTCCCACCCGGCTATTGGCGTTAGGGGAGTAGGGGAGTAGGGGAGTAGGGGAGTAGGGGGAAATTGACCTGAAAGGCGGCGGCTGCAACCACCTATTCCCTACTCCCTTACTCCCTTACTCCCCTAACTTGTAGAAACGGCTAATGATTCCCCAGGCCTCGTCGGCGGTGTCGACGAAATCGATGATATCCTGGTCGCCAGGCGTGATCGTGCCTTGCTCGGCGAGGAAATCGAGGTCGATCGCCCTTGCCCAGAAAGCCTTGCCGAACAGAATGACCGGCACGCGTTCCATGCGGCCGGTCTGGATCAGGGTCAGCGTTTCGAAGAACTCGTCCATCGTGCCGAAGCCGCCGGGAAATACCGCGACGGCCTTGGCACGCATGACGAAATGCATCTTGCGGACCGCGAAATAGTGGAAGTTGAAGCATAGTTCCGGCGTCACGTAGGCGTTTGGCGCCTGCTCGTGCGGCAGCACGATGTTGAGACCGATCGACGGCGCGCCAACATCATCGGCGCCGCGATTGCCGGCCTCCATGACACCAGGCCCGCCGCCGGTCACTACGACGAATTCGCGATAGTACGAGGTGGCCGACTGCTGCGAGCAGAGGCGGGCAAATTTGCGCGCCTCCTCGTAGTATTTGCTGTTTTGCTCGAGGTTCTTCTTCTGCGTCTCGTTCTTGGCCGCCCAGGCTTCGCCGCCGGGCTCGGGTATGCGGGCGCCGCCGAACAGGATGACGGTCGATTGGATGCCGCGCTCGGCCAGGATCATCTCCGGTTTCAGCAGTTCGAGCTGCAGCCTGACCGCGCGCAATTCGCGCCGCGTCATGAAATCGGGATCGTTCCAGGCCAGCCGATATGTCTCCGCGCGCGTTTGCGGCGTGTCAGGCACACTTCTCGACCGCTCCAGATCCTCGTCCGAATGCGGCAGCGGCGTCCATCCCGCCTTTTCCATGGGAGTCATATTTGCTTTACCCGTCCAATCATTCACTTGCGCCGTCCCGTGACGCTGCCGCGATTGACCCTCCCCAAGCCTTCACATAGGGTCCGCGCGACTTTCAAACAGGTTAAGGCGCCGGCCCTTAACAGCTTGGTAATGGAGCGAATTCATGTCGAAGCCCGATCTCGCGAGCCTCGAGGAGATTATCGAGAACGCCTTCGAGGAACGCGACACGATTTCGACCGCAACCCGCGGCGAGACGCGCGAGGCCATCCAATCGGCGCTCGACCTGCTCGACCGGGGCGTCGCCCGCGTCGCCGAGCGGCAGGCCGACGGCAAATGGCACGTCAACCAGTGGCTGAAGAAAGCGGTGCTGCTGTCCTTCCGGCTCACCCCGATGGAGATCATCAAGGGCGGTCCTGGTCAGGCGGTATGGTGGGACAAGGTGCCCTCGAAGTTCGACGGCTGGAGCGCCGTCGATTTCGAGAAGGCCGGCTTCCGCGCCGTGCCGTCGTCGATCGTGCGCCGCTCCGCCTATGTCGCGCCCGGCGCCGTGCTGATGCCGTCCTTCGTCAATGTCGGCGCCTATGTCGACAGCGGCACCATGGTCGACACCTGGGCTTCGGTCGGCTCCTGTGCCCAGATCGGCAAGAATGTGCATCTGTCGGGCGGCGTCGGCATCGGCGGCGTGCTGGAACCGATGCAGGCGGGTCCCACCATCATCGAGGACAATTGCTTCATCGGCGCCCGTTCCGAAGTGGTCGAAGGCTGCATCGTGCGCGAGGGCTCGGTGCTCGGCATGGGCGTCTTCATCGGCCAGTCGACCAAGATCGTCGACCGCGCCACCGGCGAGATCTTCTACGGCGAGGTGCCGCCTAATTCCGTCGTCGTCGCCGGCTCGCTGCCGGGCAAGCCTTTTCCAAACAACGAGCCCGGCCCCAGCCTCTACTGCGCCGTCATCGTCAAGCGGGTCGACGCCAGGACCCGTTCCAAGACCTCGATCAACGAATTGCTGCGCGATTGATCTTTCTCAACGAATACGGACGGAATTCGCTTGCCTGACAGATCAGACCTCATCTGGCTTTTCTTCAAAGCTTCGGGCCGCGTCAGCCGCGCGGCCTATTTTCTTGGAGGACTGCTGGTGGCCATCATACAGGCCTTCCCGCTCTACCGTTTCACGCTGGTGCCGGAAGGCACCACCGAGAGCAACATGTGGTCGTTTATTTTCTTCATCGCCTTCATTGCCTCGCTTTGGTCGAACGTGGTGCTGGCGGTGAAGCGGTTGCACGACCTCGACAAGCCGGGCGTTGCGGCGCTGGTGCTGTTCGTGCCGGTTGTCTCGATCATCGCTTTCCTCGTGCTTTGCCTGTTTCCGGGGCAACCCGGCCCCAACCGCTACGGCAAGCGCACCAACGCACCGGCCGAACCCTGAGCGCCGATCGGACATTTCGTCATGCGTTACCGCTCGCTTGATTCGAAACTGATCCTCGAAACCGCCGAAAGGCTGGAAGAGCGCGTCGCCGAGCGCTTTCCCGATGCAGGCTTGCGCGGCGTCGCCGCCGAGCTCGTGTCGCTGTCGCGCGATCTGGCAAAGGCAGCCAAGGCGCTGGAGGCGCCGATCTGGTGGCTACGCGGCCTCATCATCGCCGCCTTCGCCGTCGGAGCGCTGATGTTCCTGTTCGTCGGCACAATCCTGCCGCTTGGCCGCATTTCTGGAAACCACGATGCCTTCCAATCCGTGCAAGGCATCGAAGCCTCCCTCAACATGATCATCCTCGCCGTGCTGGGCTTCCTTGCCCTGATCCGCTCCGAGGAGCGGATCAAGCGCAAGCGGGTGTTTCGCCAGCTCCACGGGCTGCGGTCGCTGATCCACGTCATTGACATGCACCAGCTGACCAAGGATCCGGCAGCACTTTCAGCCAGTTTCAAGCCGACTGCGCATTCGCCAGCCCGCATCACCAACGCCGCCGACCTTGCCCGCTATCTCGACTATTGCTCCGAAATGCTGTCGATCACCGGCAAGATCGCCGCGCTGTTCGCGCAATCGGTGAATGACGCCGTGGTCATCGACGGCGTCAATGACATCGAGAACCTGGCTTCGAACCTGTCGCGAAAGATCTGGCAGAAGATCACGCTGATCGAAACCCCTCATGGGCAGCCGGCACGTGCGGCGAAGACCGATCCCGAGCCGGGTCCGCCGGGTCGGCCTGCAGTCCGCAGACGACCGGGGCCGGCAAGCTAGAACCCGCGAGCCGGCGGCAGATCCGCGAGAGCGGCAGAGCGGGGAGTTCCGAAAGCCCGGTTTTGCGCCGGATGCTCTAAGCGAATGTTAATCACCCTCGCCCAGCATGCCGGCGAAGACTGTGTCGACCGGCACGGAGCACTCGACTGGCAAGCGACCTATCCCTGACCACCAAGGAGCCGCGCAAAACGTGGAGCGACGGCGCTCGCCTGTTTGCCTGGTTCTCTTCGCCGATGAGATTGGAACCGGAAGCCGTCCGCGCCCGGCTGCTCGACACCACTTTCGACCGCAAATTCGCGGTCCTGTTCGGCACCATCAGCGTTCTGTTGGTTGCGGTCAGCGCCGCATTTTTCACCAAGGATTGGTGGCCCTACGCCTGGATCGCAGCCGACCTGATGCTTTTCACCGTCCGTGTTCTGCTGATGCGGGAATGCGAGCAGGCCCGCAGGCGCGGCTCGAAAGGGCCGCTGGCGGGCCTGATGGCAGCCAGCGGCGTCTGGTCGGTTGTTTTCGGCCTCGGCTGCTATGGCTGTGTTGCCAGCGGGAATATGGCGCTTTCCGTACTTGCCGCCTTGAATGTCGCAGGCGTCGTCGGCGTGGTGTCGTCACGCAATGCGGCGACCCCGCGCTTCGCCATATTCGTCATGTTGGCCGTAAGCCTGCCTTACGTGGCCGGTGCGTTGTTTTCTGCGGCGCCCGGAATGCCGATCGTCGGAATTCAAACGCCGTTCTATGTGGCCGGCGTCATCATCGTGCTGCTTCAGAACCACGCGATCAACGCCCGCATGATCCGCGCCGAACTGGACAATCGCGACCTGGCCATCAAGGACGCGCTGACCGGTCTGCCAAACCGCATCTTCCTGCAGGAGAAATTGCGCGACATGTGCCGCGACCTTGCGGCACCGGCCGCCAATGGCGGCAAGCCGTTTGCAGTGCTCAGCATGGATCTCGACGGCTTCAAACAGGTCAACGACCGTTTTGGCCACGCAGTCGGCGACGTGCTGCTGTGCAAGGTGGCCGAACGATTGAAGCGCGGCTTCCGGCCGGGGGACGTGGTCTTCCGCATCGGCGGCGATGAATTTGTCATCCTTTTGCCCGCAACCTCGGAGATCGAGGCTACCTACCTGGCAAAGCGCGCCATCGAAAAGGTCTCGGTGCCTTTCGACCTCGGGGTCGGTTCCGCCATCCATGTCGGCTTGAGCGTCGGCAGCGCCTTCGCACCCGCCGACGGCGGCGATCCGGAAATCCTGCTCACCTGTTCCGACCATGCGCTCTACGAAGCCAAGCGCACCGGCAAGGGCCGTTACTGGGCGCCTGTGCGGGCTACGATCTGACGGTCGCAGCGACGGCTTCCGGCGTCAGGCAGGGCGATCCGCTTCTCTCCTGCTCGGCCGCGCGCACCAGTGCCGTCACACGCTTCAGCAACGGCGCCGGCGTGCCGGCCTTTTCGGCCAGACGCAGGACCGCGCCTTGCAGTTCGCCGACCTCAGCCGGCCGCCGGCGCTGCGATGGCCCTGTCCTGGTCGAGAAGCCTTGCTGCAATTATACGACATGAAAACCATAATGTCGGCGGCATGGCCGGCCCTTATGTCTGGCCGTGACAGGCCTTGCGCTTTCGACTATCGCTTTTGCCCATGACGCTGCCTACTGATCCGACTAGAAATCTGGCTGCTCTCATTCGCTGCGCTTCCGTGACGCCCGCCGAAGGCGGTGCCTTGAGCGCGCTGGAAGAAATGTTGAAGCCGCTCGGCTTTGCCGTCGAGCGCCCGGTGTTTTCCGAATCCGGCACACCGGACATAGAGAACCTTTACGCGCGGCGTTCCGGCAACGGCCCGCATCTGATGTTTGCCGGCCATACCGATGTGGTGCCGGTGGGCGATGAAACAGCCTGGACGCACCCGCCCTTTGCCGCCGACATCGCCAATGGCGAGATGTTCGGCCGCGGCGCTGTCGACATGAAGGGCGGCATTGCTTGTTTCGTCGCGGCGGTGGCGCGACACATCGCGCAGAAGGGAGGCCCGAAGGGGTCGATCTCGCTGCTGATCACCGGCGATGAGGAAGGTCCGGCGATCAACGGCACGACGAAGCTGCTCGAATGGGCGGCTGCCAAGGGCGAGAAATGGCATGCTGCGATCGTCGGCGAGCCGACCAATCCCGACGCGCTCGGCGATATGATCAAGATCGGCCGGCGCGGCTCGCTGTCGGGCACGGTCACCGTCAACGGCCGCCAGGGACACGCCGCCTATCCGCAGCTAGCCGACAATCCCGTGCGCGGCCTGGTGACGCTGGTCGACGCCTTGCTTCACCCCGTCTTCGACAACGGAACAAGGGATTTCCAGCCGACCAATCTTGAGGTCACTTCCATCGATGTCGGCAACCCTGCCACCAACGTCATCCCGGCGAAGGCGGCGGCTACCTTCAATATCCGCTTCAACGACACATGGACCGCCGAGACGATCCAGGCCGAGATCCACAACCGCCTCGACCGGGCGGCGAAACGCAAGAAATACCGCGCCGGCAAGAAGACGCCGGTCGACTACGAGATCGTCTGGCGCGACGGGCCGAGCCATGTTTTCCTGACACGCGACGACAGGTTGATCGAAACGCTTGGCGGCTCGATCAAGGCGGTGACCGGCAGGAAGCCGGCGCTCTCCACCTCCGGCGGCACCTCCGATGCCCGCTTCATCAAGGATTATTGTCCGGTCGTCGAATTCGGACTGGTCGGCAAGACCATGCACATGGTCGACGAACGCGTGGCGATTGCCGACCTCGAGACGCTGACGCAGATTTATCTGCGCTTCGTTGAAGACTGGTTTGCGCAGGACATATCCTAGTGATGCTTTCAGCAGATGAAACCTACGCTTCGCTTGCCGGTGCCTGGCGGCTGATGCTCGGCAAGGCCGACGGATTTCGCCTGCTCGACCTTTCGGCGGACGGTTTCTGGAACTCCTTTTTTGCCATCGTCGTCGCGGCGCCAGCACTGATCGTCGGCTGGGTCGGTATTGCCAACGAGATCGGCGACCCCAACGCATTCGTCGGCCGTTTCAGCATGTTGATCCGCCTGGCCACCGTCGATATCGGCGCCTGGGTGCTGCCGCTCATCGGCCTCGCCCTGGTGGCGCCGCGGGTCGGCGTCGGCGGTCGTTTCGTCCATTATGTCGTCGCCAGCAACTGGGCCTCGGCGATCATCGCCTGGATGATGCTGCCATCGGCGTTGATCCGGCTCTTCCTGACGTCGGCCAACGAAGTCTCCGGACTGGTGTCGCTGCTGCTGTTCGCACTGTCGATGGTATTGACCTGGCGGATGACCAACGTTGCGATCGGCAGGGGTGCGGCCACCGGCAGCGCTGTTTTTGCCGGTATGTTCGTGGCGTCGCTGATCGTCCTGTTCGGCCTGCAGGCGCTGCTCGGGATCAGCGTTCCGGATCAGCCGGGCGTCGGATAATCGACGCCGACGAGAAACAGCCCGTCGGGCGGCGCCACCTGACCGCAGGCCGCACGGTCGCGCGCCTCAAGCGCCGCCTTGAGGTCGGCAATAGTCCAGCCGCCTTCGCCGACACGTTTGAGCGAGCCGACCATCGAGCGCACCTGGTTGTGCAGGAATGACCGCGCCGAAGCGCGGATTTCGATGAAATCGCCCGCCCGGCTGACGTCAAGCCGATCGAGCGTGCGGACCGGGCTGGTGGCCTGGCACTGGGTCGAGCGGAAGGTGGTGAAATCATGCCGGCCAAGCAGCACCTTTGCCGCTTCGTGCATGGCACCGGCATCGAGCTGCTTCGGTACCCACCAGATCTTGCCCTTGTCGAGCGCCGCCGGCGCGCGGCGGTTGACGATGCGGTAGAGGTAATGGCGGCCGATCGCCGAGAAACGCGCATCGAAGTCATCCGGCACGACGGCGGCCTTCAGGATGGCGATGCGCACCTTGGCCGCCTGCAGATGCGCGTTGACGGCGTCGCGCACCTTGTCGCCGGGCCATGCCTTGATCAGATCGACATGCGCCACCTGAGCGGTCGCATGGACGCCGGCATCGGTGCGGCCGGCAGCGCGCAGCGAAACCTGCTCACCACAGAACTTCTCGATCGCCTGCTCGATCGCCTGCTGCACCGAAGGCTGGTTGGCCTGGCGCTGCCAGCCGGCGAAGAGACTGCCGTCATATTCGATGTCGAGGCGAAAACGCGGCATTCCCGGATCGAGGCGAAATCAGGCGGCGAGGGCTGAGCCGAAGGCCGAGGCGTAGACCAGCCTGCCGGTCTCCGGCGCCTCGCCCCAGGCAAGCGCCTGCAGAGCCTCGCTTTGGTACTCGCTCTCGAATTTTGCTGCACGGGCGCGGCTGTAGCCGAAACGTCCATAGTAAGCCGGATCGCCGAGCACCACGGCGAGCGTCTCGCCGGCAGCCTTCAGGCGGATATGCGCCTCGCGGACCAGCGCACCGCCGATGCCGGTGCCATGGAACGACGGCTCGACCGCCAAAGGAGCCAAAGCCACCGCCGGGAAGCTCTTGCCGCCATTCTGAACGAAAAGCCGTGAAAACAGGATATGGCCGACCACTTGCCCGTCTTCGTCCGCCACCAGTTCGACGACGGCATCACCGCCGGTGACCAGCGCGTCGACCAGTCCGGCCTCCGTCTGCTGGCCAAACGCGTGTTCTTCGACAAGGCGGATCGCCTCGCGGTCCCGCGGCGTCGCCGCGCGTATGGACATCATGCTCATGACAGTTTCATTCCTTTTTCGAGCTTGGCCCCGCGCAGAAACTCCTGCGCGGCAATGGGCCTTCCGCCCGCACGTTGAACTTCGACCAGCCTGATCGCGCCTGACCCGCAGGCGACCGTCAGCCGGTCATCGAGAATTCCTCCCGGTTCGCCGGCGCCTTGCGAGAGCGTCGAGCGAAGCAGTTTCAGCCGTTCCACGCGGCCGCCGATTTCGGCCTCGCACCATGCACCGGGAAAGGGCGACAGGCCGCGAATCTGGTTGTGCACGTCGCCGGCAGGTCGCAGCCAGTCTACGCGAGTCTCCGATTTATCGATTTTCTTGGCGTAGGTCACCCCCACCTCCGCCTGTGTGGTCAAAGTCAGCGTATTCCGTTCCAGCCGTTCGAGCGCCTGCACCATCAGAGCCGCACCCAACACCATCAGCCGGTCGTGCAGATCGCCGGCCGTCATGTCGGGTCCGATGGCACATTTTTCAACCATTGCCACCGGCCCGGTGTCGAGGCCTTCCTCCATCCGCATCACCATCATGCCCGTTTCGGTATCGCCGGCCATGATGGCGCGCTGGATAGGGGCAGCGCCGCGCCAGCGCGGCAACAGCGATGCGTGGCCATTGAGGCAACCAAGCCGCGGCGCCTCGAGGATGGGTTTGGGCAGAAGCAGCCCGTAGGCCACGACCACGGCGACATCGGCGCGCAAGGCGCGGAACCCCTCCTGCTCCGCCTCGCTCTTCAGCGACACCGGCGCGCGAACCTCGACGCCCAGCCGCTCCGCTTCGCGCTGCACCGGCGACGGCGTCAGCTCGAGCCCGCGCCGGCCGCCGGCGCGCGGCGGCTGCGTGTAGACGGCTGCCAATTCATGCCCTGCCCCGCCAATCGCCCGCAAGGTCGGCACGGAGAATTCGGGCGTACCCATGAAGATGACACGCAGGGGCATTCGTCGACCCCTATCCCACCATCTTGCCCGGCGCCTTGTCCCTGGCGAGCTTTTTGAACTTCTTGACCACCATATCGCGCTTCAGTTTTGAGATGTGATCGATGAACAGCACGCCGTTGAGATGGTCGATTTCATGCTGCAGGCAGGTCGCCATCAGCCCTTCGGCCTCGATCTCCTGCAGCTGACCGTCGCGATCGAGATACTTCACCCGCACCGCCGCCGGCCGCTCGACCTCGGCGTAGTAGTCCGGGATCGACAGGCAGCCTTCCTCATAGACCGAACGCTGGTCGGAGCTTTCGAGGATTTCGGGATTGATGAAGACGTGCGGTGCCGGCGTCTCGTCCTCTTTGGCGAGGTCGATCACCAGCATGCGCAAGGGTTCGCCGACCTGGATCGCCGCGAGGCCAATGCCGGGCGCGTCATACATGGTGTCCAGCATGTCGCCGGCCAGTTTGCGCAAATCGCCGTCGACACGCTCGACCGGTTTTGAAACCTGACGCAGGACGGGATCGGGAAGGATGATAAGCGGCTTGATCGACATGGCGTCTCACCTAAGACCTCGCAGGAAAAGCGTCAACCGGGACGCCTTCGGGTCGTTCCCGTTTTGATCTGTGCCAGCGAACCGAATCATCTATGCTGTCGGCATGAACGATCTGGCCACCATCCTGTCCGAACCTGTAGCCCGCCTCGGCGCCACCACGATCACGCTGGGCCATGCCCTGGGTTTCGGCGCAATGCTGTTCCTCGGACTGTTCGCGGCGCTCGTCGTTGCGCTCTGGCGATCGGCCAAGGCGCGTGCAATGGCGGCCGCCGAAGCCGCCGACCACGCCCGCGACGCCGAGGCGAGGATGGCCGGCATCTTGGCAAGCCAGGCGGAAATGCAGGGCCGCATGGGCGCCATCGCCGAAGTGTTCGGGGCGCGCCAGGCGGAACTGACACAGTCGATCGGCCAGCGCCTCGATGCCATGACCGGCCGCTTGGGCCAGACCATGACCGAGCAGACGAGATCGACGCATGAGAGCCTCGCCAAGCTGCAGGAACGGCTGGCGGTTATCGATATCGCGCAAGGCAACATCCAGTCGCTGGCCGGCCAGGTCGTGCAATTGCAGGCGATCCTTTCCAACAAGCAGACGCGCGGCGCCTTCGGCCAGTCGCGCATGGAAGCCATCGTCGCCGACGGATTGCCGCACGGCGCCTATGAATTCCAGGCGACCTTGTCGAATGGCAGCCGGCCCGACTGCCTGGTAAGGATGCCGAACGGCGCACCGTCGCTTGCCATCGACGCAAAGTTTCCGCTCGAGGCCTGGAATGCCATCCGTGCCGCCGAAGGCGCCGACCTGCAGAAGTCCGCCGCTCAGGCTTTCCGCCGCGACATCGAGGTGCATGTCCGCGATATCTCCGAAAAATACCTGATCCAGGGCGAGACGCAGGACACCGCCTTCATGTTCGTGCCCTCGGAATCGGTGTTCGCCGAAATCCATGAGAATTTCGAGGCCGTTGTCCAAAAGGCGCATCGATCGCGGATCGTCATTGTCTCGCCATCGCTTTTGATGCTGTCTATCCAGGTCATCCAGGCAATTCTCAAGGACGCACGCATGCGCGAGCAGGCGCACCTGATCCAGGGCGAGGTCATCCGGCTGATGGAAGACGTCTCCCGGCTCGACGAGCGGGTGCGCAAATTGCAGACGCATTTCGGCCAATCGGCCAGGGATATCGAGGACATCCTGGTCTCGACATCGAAGGTGACCAGGCGCGGACAAAAGATCGAAGCGCTGGAGTTTGGCGTGCAGCCGGCAGAGGACACCGCTGGTTCGAATGGCAGCGGAGCAAAAGCGGAAAGCAGCCCGCGCGTCGCCGATTCGAAAACCGGGCAATTGAGGCTGAGGGTCGTCGAAGGCGACGATTGAGAGCTATGCCGGAACCGGAGCCGAGCGCTTCGTCCGAGTCCGGCGCTACTGCTCCTCGATGATGGTTGTGCCTTCGAATTCCGGCAGCCAATGCAGCGCCGAGCGGTGCCAGATCTGCTTTCTCGGCACCAGTTGATCGCGCTGCCGTGCCGTGCCGACCCTGATGCCGTAAACCTTCGGTCCCTCGCCCGCCGACGTGGCGTAGAGATGCGAGCCGCACTCACCGCAAAATGCCTGGGCGCGCTTGGCGCCGCTCGAACCGGTCTTGATGTAGATCTTCGGCGTGCCCTTGGTGATCCTGTAATTGTCCTCGGACGCCGGCACGGTGACGCGAAAGGCCGTTCCGGTTAGCTTCTGACAATCGATGCAGTGACAAATGGTGGTCTTTTCCGGATCGACTTCGGCCTCGTAAGTGATGGCGCCGCAATGACACCCGCCGTCGATTTTCATCTTCGTTCCTCCCTAGCTTTTGCCTGCGATCATAGCCGGGACTGCCCGATGACGCATCGGTTTCCTCAAGCCATTTTCCTTAGGCTGGTTCTTGTCCGGATGCCCTCGCCAAGGCCTTGCTCCGGCGTTCCCAGGTGCCGGTGGTCTGCGGCTTGACGAAGAGCCGCGTCACTCCGCCTTCAGCCGTGTCTCGAGGCGCTCGACGCAGGTCTCTATCTCGGGCGCCGACAAATGGTCCTCGAACTCGATGCTTAGAGCGGCGACGATCTCCTGCGGACCCATATGCAGCGTCAGCACGCCATTTGCCCGCTGCACCGCCGGGTCCTGCTGGACGATGGCCAGCACTTTCATTTGCACCTCGGGCGAGGCCGGCTCGCCGAGCAGCAGGCTCTTGCTTTCGCGCGCCAGGAAGACCGCGGTCGCGCCCAGGATGAGCGCGATGCCGATCGACGCGGCGCCGTCGAGCTTCGGCATGTCCAGCAATTCCGCCGCCAATATGCCGGCAAAGGCGACAACGAGGCCGAGAAGTGCCGCGCTGTCCTCGAAGAGTACGGTGTAGACACTCGGATCCTTGCTGAGCTGCACCGCCTCGAGCCAGCCGTGGCTGCCTTTTTGGTGGCGGAATTCCTTCAGCGCCACCAGCCAAGAGGTGCCTTCGAAGAGGAAGGAAAGGCCAAGGACAGCGTAGTTCACCTTGGCGTTGGCGATCGGCTCCGGCGCCATGATGTGCGTCACGCCTTCGTAGAACGATATGCCGGCGCCCAGTGCAAAGACGAGGAGCGCAACGATGAAGCTCCAGAAGTACAGCTCGCGGCCATGGCCTAGCGGATGCGTGCGGTCGGCCGGCCGGGCGGCACGGTGCATGCCGTAAAGCAGCAGGCTGCCATTACCGGTATCGACAAGCGAGTGGACGCCTTCCGAGAGCATTGCCGAGCTGCCCGTGAACAACGCAGCGGCGAATTTGGTCAGTGCGATCGCAAGATTGCCGGCGAGCGCCGCATAGATCACTTTTTTCGACCCGCCATGCGCCGCCATGGTGTGCTGCCTTGGTTGATGCACCGAGATTGGCGGAGCGCCCGCCCACGCTCCACAGTCCCCACAACGCCCGAAGTGTCGAGTTGTTCACAAGGTCAGTTGTTCAAAAGGGCGGCGCGGGGCTATTCGACGACCTCGTCCGTCCAGACCTTGAAGCCAGCCAGCGCGCCCGGCCCGAAAATGTGGGTCAGCGGCACATCGGCGGCATCGCGTCCGGAGGCAATCAGGATACGGCCGATGCGCGGTGCGTTGTTGCGCGGATCGAAAGCGTGCCAGCGGCCGCCGAGATAGACCTCCATCCAGGCGGCGAAATCCATGTCCGACCACGGCTTTGGCAGGCCGATATCACTGATATAGCCGGTGCAGTAGCGGGTCGGAATATTCAGGGCGCGGCAGAAGGCAACAGCGAGGTGAGCAAAGTCGCGGCATACACCACTCTGCTCGCGATAGGCTTCGGCGGCGGTGCGTGTCGGGCGTGCATTGAAATAGTTGAAGACGATGTGGTTATGGACGAAGTCGCAGACCGCCTGGACGCGCGGAATGCCTAGCGGGGTGCTGCCGAACAGCCGCCATGCTTCATTCGACAGCACGTCGCTCTCGCAATAACGGCTGGGCAGCAGGAACAGCAGCGTCTCCGACGGCAGATCGCGCACCTCGTGCTGCCACGCCGTCAGCTCGCGCGTCTCGAAGGAGCCGGGGTCGCGGATGACCGCGTCAGTGCCGAACGCAAAGCGCCCGGCCGGCGCAACGAGACGGTTGCACCAATTGCCGAAACTGTCGCGGTAGCTTTCGATCGGCACCGGCGGGTTCGACGTCAGGAAGTCCGGCCGCTCAAGATCAGATGCGCGCGAATAATGGACATTTAGCATCGCGATCAGCGGTGTTTCTTGCGGGAAATCGAAACTCATCTGGCAACCGATGTGGATCCGCATTGTCGTCCTGACCGGCCTGCCTGATCATCAGCTGGCGAAACGCAAGGGATGATGCTGCAGTGCGAAGAAGACCATGGCACGGACCGCTGCGGTTTACGAGGGAATTAGAAACCGGTTAACAGCCATCGGCCAGGGCGACTGCACGGCAACGGCCTCTTGCAGTCGAGCGTTTTCTCTTGTTTCACTTCGCTAGGCATCAACTGGAGGAACGAATCATGGCTAAGGGTGCGATGAAGGCGGGCAAGGAAGCCCGCAAGCCGAAGAAGGACGCGAAGAAACCCGCTCCGGCGCCGGCCCTGAAGGCACCGCCGGTGAAGGCGATGAAGCTGAAGGACAAGTAGGGCCGCAGCTACCGTTTCGGCTCATTTCGACCGGCCGCGAACGCGGCCGGTATGATGTTCATTAAGCTCACGCTCATCCCCATGGATGCGGCGAAGATAGTTTTTGCGCCTTCAAGAAATCGGCCGGAGGCCATCGAAACGGAGCGTTCCGATGTCGTGGATTTTCCTGTTCCTCGCCGGCCTGTTGGAGATCGGCTGGGCGATCGGCCTCAAATACACCGACGGATTCTCGAAGCCGCTACCGACCGTCCTGACGGTAGCCTCGATGATCGTCAGCCTAGCCTTGCTCGGCCTGGCGCTGAAGGCATTGCCGGTCGGCACCGCTTATGCGGTGTGGACCGGCATCGGCACCGTCGGCACGGCGCTGTTGGGGATATGGCTGCTCGGGGAGCCGGCGACGGCGATCAGGCTGGCCTGCATCGCGCTCATCGTCTGCGGCATCATGGGACTGAAGCTCGCGGCTTAGCCGATTCTGACAGACGAACGCGTTCGGGGCCGCTGCAAGGCAGCCCTGAGTCTTGAATTCGGCTGATCGGCGCCGGAAGGCGCTATCGGGCGGAGAAGCCGGGCGGCGTCCTGCCGGTGCGCTGCTTGCGCGCGGCATAGCGTGCGTCACGCTTGGCCTTGCGTTCGGCCTCGTCGGCAAGAAAACGGGCGATGCGCTCGTTCTCTTCAGCTTCCCGGATCTTCGCTTCGGCCTGTGCGGCTTCTTCCGCGGCGATGCGTGCCGCTTCCGCAGCTGCCTCACGCTCGGCCTTTTCGGCCGCTTCGCGCGCCAGCTTTTCCTGCTTCAGCCTGGCCTTTTCGGCCTCGCGTATCGCGCGGGCCTCGAGGATCGCCTTGCGCTCGGCCTGTCGTGCCAGCACCGCTGGATCGTCTGCCGCCGGCTTCGCCTTGAAGCGCTCCAGAAGCGCCTTCTTTGCCTCGTTTGCGGCATTGCGCCGCTCGAAAACGTCTTTTTCTCTATAGATAGCCAAGTCCACTTCCCTGAAGTCAATTTGCGAGGCTTACATACGCGTGAAAACCGAGAGTTCAAGCGCCAAAACGGTATGCCAGCCATGAAATTCTGATCTGTTGCAACCAGGAGACGCCATTTCGATTGAATTCGACTGAATGGCACCCGCACTGTTCACCATCCGGGCCTCTGGCGGGGCGGCGGACTGATCGCTACCTGTAGCGCCACGACAAAACGCTGGGATGACACACTATGGAACTCGGTCTCTACACCTTCGCCGACGTCAGCCCGGGACCGGGTCCCGGTGCGATCGGTGCGCGCGAGCGGCTGCGCAACCTGATCGAGGAGATCGAGCTGGCCGACCAGGTCGGGCTGGACGTCTTTGGTCTCGGCGAGCACCACCGTCCCGACTATGCTGCCTCGGCTCCGGTGGTGGCACTGGCGGCGGCCGCCGAACGAACCAGGCGCATAAGGCTGACCAGCGCCGTCACCGTGTTGTCGTCCGACGATCCGGTGCGCGTCTTCCAGCAGTTTGCCACCCTTGATCTTCTATCCGGCGGCCGGGCCGAGATCATGGCCGGGCGCGGCTCGTTCATCGAATCCTTTCCGCTGTTCGGCTACAATCTCGAAGACTACGACGAGCTCTTCGCCGAGAAGCTCGACCTGCTGCTCGCCATCCGCGATCATGTCAAGGTGACCTGGTCGGGCACTCTGCGCGCGCCGATCAAGGATCGCGGCGTCTATCCCCGGCCCTTGCAGGAAAAATTGCCGATCTGGATCGCCGTCGGTGGAACACCGCAATCCGTCGCCCGCGCGGGCGTGCTTGGGTTGCCGCTGGCGCTGGCGATCATCGGCGGCGAGCCGGCGCGGTTCGCACCGCTGTTCGACATCTACAGGGATGCAGCCAGGCGGGCCGGCAACGATCCGGCGAGCCTTGCCACCAGCCTCAACGTGCACGGTTTCATCGCCGAGAGCACGGACCAGGCAGCCGACGATTTTTACGGGCCGCAGGCCGAGGTGATGAACCGCATCGGCCGCGAGCGCGGCTGGGGGCCGACATCGCGGGCGCATTTCGACCAATCGCGCGGCCCGAACGGCGCGCTGTTCGTCGGCAATCCGGAACAGGTGGCCGAGAAGATCATTGCCCAGCACAGGATATTTGGCAACGACCGCTTCCTGCTGCAAATGGCGATCGGCACCATGCCGCACGCCAAGGTCATGAAGGCCATCGAACTCTACGGCACCAAGGTGGCGCCGATCGTGCGCCGGGAAACGGCGAAGGCCGTCCCTGCCGTGGCGGCGCCGGTTGCCTGATTCACCGGCAAGGCCGCGAGGCGGCCTTGCCGGTGACGCCGGCTAACGGAACCTTGAAGCCACAGAGGCGTTTTTCGCCAACGGTCTGCACCAATCGCGGTGTACCGCCGAGGGTCAGAATGAAAGCCGAACCCGCCGCTTCGGGCGCAAGCGCTGCCGAAAGCCCGGATCCGCGCGTCGAGGCACGGGCGGATGCGCATCTGATGCGTTCGCTGCTCGTCGGCATCTTCATCCTCATGGCGATCTACGCGCTTTACTTCGCCCGCGCCTTCTTCATGCCGGTCATTCTGGCTTTCCTGCTGGCGCTGACGCTGACGCCGATCGTTCGCTTCCTGCGCAAGCATGGCATGCCCGATGTCATTTCGGCGACACTGCTGGTGCTGCTTTCGTTCTGCCTCGTCGCCGTCGCGGGATATCTGCTCAGCGGCCCGGTCATCGATCTCATCAACAATACCTCGACGATCGGCCAGCAGCTTACCGAACGTCTGGCACAACTGCGCCGTCCGCTCGAAAGGATCGTGGAGATTTCGCGCCAGATCGAGGGCCTGACCCAGACATCCCAGGAGCCGGGCGTTCAGAGGGTGGCCATGGCGCCATCCGGTATTCTCTCGCAGGCCGCCGGCAATGTGCTGTCGGCCGGCGCCAGCGTCACCATCGTCTTCGTCCTGTCGCTGTTCCTGCTCGCCTCGGGCACGATGTTCTATGAAAAGATCGTCCAGTCCTTCCCCAGTCTCAGCGAAAAGAAGCGGGCGCTGCGCGTCGTCTACGACGTAGAACGTGAAATCTCCCACTATCTGCTTACCGTCACGGTCATCAACACATGTCTCGGCGTGGTCATCGGGCTCGGCCTGTGGGCGCTCGGCGTGCCCAACGCCCAGGTCTGGGGCGCGGCAGCGGCTCTGCTCAATTTCCTGCCCTATATCGGGGCGCTGACCACCATCACGCTGGTCACGATCATCGCGCTGATCAGCTTCGACACGATTTCCTATGCGCTGCTGGCGCCGGCCTTCGTCCTTTTGTGCGACGTCGTCGAAGGCCAGTTCGTGACCCCGACGGTGGTCGGCCGCCGTCTCGAGATCAACGCCGTGGCGATCCTCATCGCCATCGCCTTCTGGTCGTGGCTATGGGGTTTCGTCGGCGCGCTGCTGGCGGTGCCGCTGCTGGTCGTCATCAAGGTGTTCTGCGATCATTTCGACGGCCTCAGCCATGTCGGCAATTTCCTGGCGGCGCAACACACGGCGGTGGCTGAAGAAGAACTCATCGAGGACAGCACTGCAGCGCAAACCGACGCGCGGCGTTTGCGGCGCCCGGATTGAATGCCTATATCGAGCCGGTCAAAGCCCGGACTCCCTTCCATGACCGATATCTCCTTCGACATCGATGCCTATTTCGCCCGCATCGGATACACCGGCTCGAGGGACGCTTCGCTGGAAACGCTGAAGTCGCTCCATCTCTTGCACCCGCAGGCAATCCCGTTCGAAAATCTCGATCCGTTTCTAGGCCACCCGGTTCGTCTCGATCTTGCCTCGCTGCAGGAAAAGATCGTCGCGCGGCATCGCGGCGGCTATTGCTTCGAGCACAATCTCATTTTCATGCATGTGCTGAAGGCGCTTGGCTTCGCCGTCACCGGCCTTGCAGCACGCGTTCTTTGGGGCCAGCCCGATGATGCCATAACTGCACGCAGCCATATGTTGCTGCGTATCGAACTCGACGGCCGAACCTACATTGCCGACGTCGGCTTCGGCGGGCTGACGCTGACAGGACCGCTCCTGCTTCGACCGGGCCTCGAGCAGAAGACCCCACATGAGACATTCCGCATGGTAGAGACAGGCGATCATTTTCGCCTGCGGGCCAATGTCGGCGGCGACTGGCGGACAATGTACCGCTTCGACATGCAGCAGAACTACGAGGTCGACTATTCGGTCAGCAACCATTTCCTGTCGACCCACCCAACTTCACACTTCCTTTCCTCCGTAATCGCGGCACGGGCCTTGCCGGACCGCCGCTATGCGCTCCGCAACAACCGGCTGTCGACACATCATCTCGGCGGCGGTACCGAGCAGGTGGAGATAGCAACAGCCGCCGAACTCGCCGACGTGCTAGAAGGCTTCGAAATCGCCATTCCCGACCGTGCAGCCTTCGAGGCCATGGCGCGACAGAAGAAAATCCTGGAGGCTTAAGACGCCATGACCGCTCTTTCCGTTCTCGACCTGTCGCCGATCGTCGAAGGAAGCAACGCTTCCCAGTCACTCGCCAATTCGCTCGACCTTGCGCGCCATGCCGAGCGGCTGGGTTACCGGCGCTACTGGCTGGCTGAGCATCACAACATGCCGGGCATCGCCAGCGCCGCCACCTCCGTCGTCATTGCCCATGTCGCCGGAGGTACCCGTACAATACGCGTCGGCGCCGGCGGCATCATGCTGCCCAATCATTCGCCGCTGGTCATCGCCGAGCAGTTCGGCACGCTCAACGCTTTGCATCCCGGCCGCATCGATCTCGGCCTCGGCCGCGCGCCCGGCACCGACATGGCCACGGCACGAGCGCTGCGCCGCAACCTCGACGCTGGCGCCGACAATTTCCCGCAGGACGTCGTCGAGCTGATCGGTTACTTCCAGCCAGCCGAAGACGGCCGCCGCATCCGCGCGGTGCCGGGCGAAGGCGAAAAGGTGCCGATCTGGATCCTGGGCTCCAGCCTCTACGGCGCGCAGCTTGCCGCCATGCTCGGCCTGCCCTACGCCTTCGCTTCGCATTTTGCGCCGGCCGAGCTCGACCATGCGCTGGAGATCTACCGCTCGCGTTTCCAGCCTTCGGAGCAGCTCGATAAGCCCTATGTGATGCTCGGCCTCAACGTCTTCGCCGCTCCTTCCGATGCAGAGGCGCGGCTGTTGTTCACCTCGTTGCAGCAGGCCTTCGTCAACCTGCGCACCGGCCGGCCCGGCCGACTGCCGCCGCCGGTCGAAGGATATGAGCGCGACCTCGATCCGATGGCCAAGACCATGCTCGGACAGGCGCTTTCCTGCGCCGTCGTCGGCTCTCCCGAAACGGTCAGGCAAGGCATCGAGGCATTCGTGGGCCGCACCGGCGCCGACGAACTGATGGTCACGGCGCAGATTTTCGACCATGCGGCGCGGGTGCGCTCGTTCGAAATCCTGGCCGACGCTCACAAATCGCTGTCGGAAGCTGCCTGAGAGTTGGTTCGCCACTTGGCACTGTTTGCGGGCAAGGCCGGCCTTAGGCAGGGAACATCGCGAACAGGTGTGCGAAGACATCGCGAACACTTCGCGCGTTTTACGCGGAGGTTTTCGATCCGTCATGCTCGTCCGTTGGACGGAAACGCGGCGTCTACTAAATGACGATCACCTTGGTGCCGATTGTGGCGCGGTTATAGAGATCGATGATGTCCTGGTTCATGAGGCGGATGCAGCCAGCCGACACAGCTTTGCCGATGGACCACCATTCAGGGCTACCGTGCAGCCGATATCCGGTGTCGCCTTTCTCGTTGAAAAGATAGAGCGCCCGCGCCCCGAGCGGGTTCATGAGTCCGCCCTCCATATGAGCCGGTATGATGCGGCCTCGCTTCTGCTCGCGCACGATCATCGCAGACGGCGCGCTCCAATCCGGCCATTCGCGCTTCCTCGCAACGTGAGCAGTGCCATGCCACTCGAAGCCCGCCTTGCCAACGCCGATTCCGTAGCGCAGCGCCTGACCGTCTCCCAACACGTAGTAGAGGAACTTCGCTCCTGTATCGACAATGATGGTGCCAGGCGCCTCTTCAGTCGCATAAGGCACTGTCTGCCGATGGAACTTCTGGTCAACCTTGTAGATCGGAACCGGCGGAACGCGAAAACCGGCATCGGTGAGGCCGCCATAGGCCGAGGGGGAAGTCTTTAATGCGCCGCCGGTGGTGCAGCCGAAGAGTGCGACCATCCCAGCAAGTACCAGCCCGATTAGGATCGATTTCACGCACATGGCTCAAGCCGGCGCCCGTGTGGGCGATCAGCCGCATCTCGTCATATTCCTAATCCGACATGCTTCGATTGCCAAGATTTTCCTGCTTGTCGGCGGTATGATTGTTGGCCACTTGGCTCGATCGGCGCCGCGTCCTTCAATTGCTCGGTTTTTCGAACGACGAACGCCCGTAGCGGCTGCGAAGGGCCGGGGTCGGCAGGACAGAGGGAGCGCTGTCCGTCCGGCATTACAAAGTTTCTGGACAGAGCCCACGCGCTACGCGCTGACGCTCTGCGCGTTTGCACCTAGCGGACGGCATGAATTGCGGATCATCAAGCGTCCTTTGAGCGTCAGCTTGCGCGGCGGCGCATCCCTGTTTCCGGCGAGCCGGTCGAGCAGCAGATTGGCCGCCTGTTCGCCGATCGCCTGCACTGGCTGTGCGACCGTGGTCAATTGCGGCCGGAACACATCCGACCACGGAAAATCGTCGAAGCAGGCGACCGAAATATCCTCCGGACAGGACAGGCCGATATCGCGAATGGCCTTCATGGTGCCGATCACCATCGGGTTGTTGGCCGAAAAGATGGCGCTCGGCCGGTCGTGCAGCGAAAGCAGCTGCATGGTGGCGTTGTAGCCGTCGACTTCATGGAAGTTGCCGAAGCGGATGAGTTCGGCCTCGGCCGGCAGGCCGGCGGCCTGGAGGGCCTCGCGGTATCCTGCCATGCGGTCATGCATCGGCGAGATATCGAACGAGCCGGAGATATAGCCGATGCGCCGATGGCCGAGATCGATCAAATAGGTGATTGCGTCGAACACCGCGCGCTGATTGTCGAGAACGACGGCATCGGTGTCGACACCCTGGCAAACACGGTCGAGCAGCACGACCGGCACATTGGCGTCGTCGACAATCCGTTTGAGGATCGCGCCGTCGCCGACACGCGCGACGATCAGTCCGTCGACCATCCGGTCGAGCAGCAGCCTGATCTGATCGTCCTGCGTGTTCAGGTGCTCGTCGGTGCAGCACAGCATGACAGCGTAGCCGGCCCGGTCGAAAGCCTGCTGGATCACCGAAACCACGTCGGTAAAGAACGGGTTGGTGATGTGGGGGACGGTGAGCCCGATGGTGCGTGTGGTGCCCATCTTGAGGCTGCGGGCGATGGCATTGCGCTTGTAGCCGATGTCGCGGATCGCCTGTTCGATGCGCTGGCTGAGCTCGGGGCTGACGGTCGCGGTGCCGTTGATCAGCGCCGATACGGTGGCCACGGAAACACGCGCGGCCTCGGCCACATGAAGCATGGTCGGAGCAGTGAATTTGCGCTGCTTTTTTCGTCCTGACGCTGTCATTTTCGAAACGTTTCACCACTCCACGGCAGCAATACCTACGGAATCTTATGATTTTGCGCAAGAATTGAAATGGAACAATCGTAGGCTCCAGATATTGCCTTGACATGATCGAAACGTTTAGATTAGCGTTTGAGGTGTTCGGTGACGACGGAGGGAGGCCGTCCTTGTCATGCAGCACGGCAATTCCATTCCTGCGCAAGGCGTTATGGCGGACGGCTCGGCTATCGTGCTGAGCGCCGAACATATCTCCAAGTCCTTCGGCGGCATCGCGGCGCTGGTCGATGTCGGCTTCGAGCTGCGGCGCGGCGAGGTCCATGCGCTGATGGGCGAGAACGGCGCCGGCAAGTCGACGCTGATGAAGATCCTGTCCGGCGTCTATACGGACTATAACGGAACGGTCAGTATCGATGGCCATGCGGTGCGCTTTGCCGGCGTCCGCGAAGCCGAGCGCACCGGCATCGCCATCATCCACCAGGAGCTGAACCTCGTCCCCGAACTCAGCGTCGCCGACAACATCTTTCTCGGCCGCGAGAAGCTGATCGCCGGGCTGATCGTCGACCGCAAGGCGAGCAGCCGCGCTGCCGGCGCGCTGTTGCAAAGGCTCGGCATCGAGCTCGACCCGGATGCGCGCGTCGGTGCCTTGCGCGTCGGCGAACAGCAACTGGTCGAGATCGCCAAGGCGCTGTCGATGTCGGCACGCATCCTGATCATGGACGAGCCGACCTCGGCGCTTTCGCCGGCCGAATGCCGGCGGCTGTTCCGCATCATCCGCCAGCTCGCCGATAGCGGCGTGGCGATCGTCTACATTTCGCACCGCATCGACGAAGTCATGCATCTGGCCAGCCGGGTCACCGTGTTCCGCGATGGACGCCACGTCCTGACGCAGGCGATGGACAAGCTCGACGAAGACGCCATAATTTCGGCGATGGTCGGGCGAAACCTGCTTGCTTCCTCCCAGGAGCACCGCATCCCCGGTGGCAACACCGTCCTGTCCGTAAGCGAGCTGTCGCTGTCGAAGCCCAATCGCCATGGTTGGCGCACCGTGCTCGATGGCGTCAGCTTCGATCTTGCCGCAGGAGAAATACTCGGCATCGGCGGGCTGCTGGGCTCGGGCCGTACCGAAATCCTGGAAACCATCTTCGGGTCCAGCGGCGGACGTGCCGGCGGTGAGATCAGGCTCGATGGCGAGGCAGTAGAAATCCGTTCACCACGCGATGCGCGCCGGCTCGGCATCGCCCTGGTTACAGAAGACCGCAAGACGCAAGGCCTGCATCTCGAGGCCTCGATCACCGACAATGTCGCGCTGCCGCTGGTCGGCGCGCTGGCGCGGTTCGGCCTGCGCTCGTTGGCCGGCGAGCAAGGGCTGGCACGGGACGCCGTCAAGGCGCTCGGCATTCGCTGCGAGACCGTCGAGCAGCCGGCCGGCACGCTGTCCGGCGGTAACCAGCAGAAGGTCGTCATCGGCAAGTGGTTGGCGACGAGGCCGCGGGTGCTGCTGCTCGACGAGCCGACGCGCGGCATCGATGTCGGCGCCAAGCGGGAAATCTACGATCTCATCTTCAAGCTGGCGCGAGACGGGCTGGCGATCGCCGTCATCAGCTCGGAATTGCCGGAGCTGCTGCATCTTTCCGACCGTATCCTGGTCATGGCCGACGGCCGCCAGACGGGAATCCTGTCCCGCGCGCAAGCAAGCGAGGAGGCCATCATGCGGCTTGCGGCGCCGCGACGGACCATGACGAGGCCTGCCGCATGAGCATTTTGCATATCCTGTCCCGGACGAAGCTCTATTGGGGCCTGATCGCCATTTTCCTGATCGGCGTGCTCGGCTCGCCGATCAGCTCCAAGGGCAACAACATCTTCCTGTCCTACGGCAACCTGCTCGATGTGCTGCGCCAGGTGTCGACCACCGGCCTGATTGCCACCGGCATGACGGCGGTGATCATCACCGGCGGTATAGACCTTTCCGTCGGCTCGCTGATGGCGATCTGCACGGTCGTCTGTGCCATGCTGCTGACGGTCCCCGGCGTGACGCCGGCGGTGGTGCTGGGGGTGCCGACAGTTGCCGTGGCAGCCCTTTGCCTCGGCATTCTCGTCACTCGTTTCATCCTGCTGAACATCGAAAAATCCCGCGCCGGCGCGCAGGCCACGCACGACATCAGGTTGGACAGCGTTCGCGGGCTGGTGACGCCCGGCATTGTCGGGGTGATCCTGTGCAGTCTGGTGCTGTGGTTCCTGCTGCCGCAGGTAGGCTCAAAATTCGGCGTGCTCGGCGTGTTGCTGGTGGCGCCTTGCGTCGGCCTGCTGTTCGGCGCGCTCAACGGCTTCATCATTGTCGCCGGGCGGCTGCAGCCCTTCATCGTGACGCTGGCGATGATGGTCACTGCGCTTGGTATCGCCCGGCTGACAGCCGGCCAGAACAATGCGGTGCTGCCGGTTTATACCGGGTCGAACGCCACCGCCGATTTCGAAATGCTGCGCTCGCTGGTGTTCGGCGTGATCCCGATGCCGGGCCTGTTCTTCCTCGGCGCCATCCTGATCTACGGCGCCGTGCTGCGCTTCACCCCGTTCGGCCGCTATGTCTACGCAATCGGCGGCAATGAGGAGGCGGCGCGGCTGTCGGGCATCGCCGCTGGCCGGGTCAAGATCGCCACCTACGCGGTTTCAGGGCTGCTGGCCGGCATCGCGGCGGTGCTCTACGTCGCGCAGTACCGGCAAGGCAAGCCGGACGCCGGCGCCGGGCTGGAGCTCGACGCGATTGCCGCCGTAGTCATCGGCGGCACCAGCCTGATGGGCGGACGCGGCAGCCTCACCGGGACGTTCTGCGGCGTGCTGATCTTCGGGCTGCTCTCCAACATCCTGCAGCTGCACAACATCAATTCGAACCTTCAGCTGGTGCTGAAGGGGATGATCATCATCGGTACCGTGCTCGTACAGGAGCGCAATGCCGGTGATCTTCTCTTCTATCTGCGACTGCCCGGTGGGCAAGCGCACAAGGAAACGGCCGCGGCAAAGCGGCCGTCGCAAGAGACCGCGTCTCTGAATATTGGAGGAAACAAGAAATGAAACGACGTGAATTGTTGAAGCTCGCCGGGCTGACAGCGGCACTCCTGACCACGACCGCCATGCTTGCCGGCGGCGCCCATGCGCAGGACAAGAAGTGGAAGATCGGCTTCTCGCAGGTGACCACCATCGAACCTTGGCGCGCCCAGTTCAACAAGGACATCCTCGCCGAAGCGGCCAAGCATCCGGAAGTCGAGCTGATCATCACCGACGGCGAGGACAAGACCGAGAAGCAGGTCGCCGATGTCGAAAACCTGATCCGGCAGGAGGTCGATGCGCTCTTGGTGTCACCGAAAGAATCCGCCGGCCTGACCGGTGTCGTGCAGCAGGCGATCGATGCCAAGATCCCGGTCTTCGTGCTCGACCGCAACGTCGAAACCAACGATTACACGCAGTTCGTCGGCGGCGACAACAAGCTGATCGGCCGGGCTGCCGGTGAATACGCCGTGGAGCTGCTTGGCGGCAAGGGCAAGGCCGCCGGCAACGTCGTCGAGATCTGGGGCGGCATGGGCACCCAGCCGGCACACGATCGCCATGACGGCTTCCATGAATTCACCGACAAGGAGCCGGGCATAAAATACCTGCTCGACCAGCAGTCGGGCGACTGGAAGCAGGACCAGGCCTACAACATCATGGCGACCGCGTTGCGCAACAACGAGAAGATCGATCTCGTCTACGGCCACAATGATCCGATGGCCTATGGCGCCTATCTTGCCGCCAAGGACGTCGGACGTGAGAAGGACATCAAGTTCATCGGCATCGACGGCCTGCCCAATGAAGGCGTGCAGCTGGTCGCCAATGGCGAGCTGACGGCGACGTTCACTTATGTGACGCCGGGCGCCGAAGGGCTGCGGCAGGCGATCAAGTTCCTGAACGGAGAGAAGGTGGAAAAGATCATCATCCTGCCGACGCAGAAGATCACCAAGGAAAATGCCGCCCAGATCCTGAAGGACAATGGCCTCTGAGACGAGGCTTTCCTGCCGGGCGTTCAGCGCCCGGCAGGAACAACAACCAAACGCCGCAAGGCAGCAGATTAAGCCAGCTTGGCCAGCAGCTTCATGAAAATGGCCGCTTCCCTGGCGGAAAGCGGCGCCAGCGTTTCCTGCGTAATCTCGCGGGCAAGCGGGATTAGCCGCTCGATCGCGTCGCGCCCCTCGGCCGTCAGACTGACCAGCAGGCGCCGTTTGTCGACTTCGTGCTTGCTAAGTTCGACAAAGCCACGCGCTTTCAGCCGGTCGATGACGCCCTTCACCGTCGCCGCATCCATGGCGATCAGGCTGCCAAGCTGGTTCTGCGAGGTCTCGCCGACGTCGCGCAATTTGGCGAGAGCGGCGAATTGCGGCGGCGTCAGATCGGCGATGTGTGCGGCGAAGATCGAGACATGGCGCTGATGCGCCTTGCGCAGGATGAAGCCGACCTGCTCCTGCAAGCGATAGTCGTTTTCGTCAGGGTCCTCGGCCTCGACCAGCTTGAGCAGATTGTCCTCGGCGCTCACCGCAGCCCATCCCATGCCTTGATGTCCTTGGCCGCCAGCCCGCCCATGCGGTCGTGCACGCGCGGGCCACAGGTCATGGCGAGGCAGAACAGGATCTCGTCGGGACGCGGGCCATCGCTGATGCCGATTTCCATGGCGTCGAAATGGCTGCGCACATAGGCGGCGTTGATGTGGCCGAGCGGCACATCGAGCCGCGCGCCGAAGCCGCCGACCTTCTTCGACGACGGCACGATCGACTTGGCGTCGCCAAGCCGTTCGCGCATGGCATAGCCGCCCGGCACATGCCACAGCGCGCCATGCTCCAGCTCGCCCGCCGCGCCAACGATGGCACCCTTGCCGTAACCGTCGATCTGTTTCACGTCGCCGCCCAATGCGGCAATGAGCCTGTCGGAGAGCAGCAGCCCGAGCGGCTTCAAATCCTCCATCGCGCTCTGCAGTTCCTCGACGTAACGGCCGGCGAACGGGTTCTTCACCGCAGCCATGGCCGCGGCGCGGCGCCGCGGCACCTTCGCCACCGGCCCGCCTTCGTGAAAAATCTCTTCGGTCAGCACGACGATCTTGCGGATCGGAAACTCAGGCATGAGCAATTTCCCTCTCTAAAACTTTGTTGGCGAGCGCCATCGGACCTGCGATGCGCGCCCGACCGCCGAGGAAAAGTGCCGCGGCGGCAATCAGGCCGCGCCGCCGGAAGTCTTCCGCCGCGGCAAGCCCGCTGTCCAACGCGGTAGCGATTTCAGCGGCGGAAAGCGGCCCCACGCCCTGCGTCACCAAACGATCGCCGAGATCGCTGTCAGGTGCAAGATCGTGCGCCCGTATGCGCCTAACGGCCGGATGACCGGGCACGTCGACGGCGTTGGCGATCAAGGTCGCGGCGGCATCGGCTTCAGCACCCGTCCGCGCCAGCACGGTGACCGCGTCGGCGATGCCGAGCGAAAACGAACGGCCGCGCCAGCCGCTTGTCGCGACACCGCGGATCCCGTCTTCGGCGCGGATCGTGAGACGATCTGCCAACCCATGACCTGTCCCGGCAATGGCAAGCGTCATCGACTGGCCGTTGCCGAGATGGATCGCGCTGTCGCCGCCATTGTTGACATAGGCGCGATCGAGCCGACGGCCGGCAAGCAACGCACAAAGCACTTCGTCGGCTACCGAGCCGGCGACGGCCGCCATCGGTGTGATGAATTGTTTCGCTAGCGGAACGACCGCCGCTTCCATGCGGCGCGCCGTCGGGCCAGCGAAAGTCCGTGGCCGCGAGGAGGCCGGGCAGCGCAGCTCGGGCAACTCTTCGACCAGTTCAACCAGGATTGTCTGGAAGCGCGCCACTGCCTGGCGATAGCCAGCGCTGCATTCACTCGCCTCGCCGAATGCCTCGACGATCAGGTCGATCGGCCCATGATTGAGGTGAAGCCTTCGGCCGTCCTCGAGCCAATGCGCCTGCGGGCCGTTCATCGCCCGTCCCCGTTTGCGGCCGCGCGACGCAACTGCGCCAGCGGCGGCCAGGGATTGTCACGGGGTGCGGCCGTGCCGCGGCGCGGGTTGAGATATTCGCCGCCCTTGGCCAGGATATCGTCGACGCTGCGGATTTCGGCTTCGTAGCCGCCGAGCCTGACATAATCGTCGCGGCGCATGGTGAACTCGATCGGCGCCACCAGCGCCGGCGTCGGGACATAGCCGAAGGCGCCTTCCGGCACGCGGGTGACGTCGACCATCAGCGTGATGCCGCCGCCCGGCCAGACATAGACCGGCGCGCCGCCGACCGTCACATAGGTCTTGAGGCCCTGCACCGAGCGGGTCAGATTGACCGGGTTCTCGGTGACGCCGGCGCGCAGCGAGCCGCCGGCGCCGCCGACGAAAAGCACGGTGCAGAGCGCCGGCTCGCAATTGTCCTCGATCAGTTCAACCGACTTCCGCAGCCGCTCCGGGAAGGGTTTCTGCACCGGCTTCAATTCGTCGTCGAGCTCGTAATAGGCGAACTGCTCGCCGGTGGTCGAGACCATCAGCAGCGACATGCCGGGGCGCGCACCCTTTTTGGCGTTCCATTCACCAAGGATCGACAGCGGGTCGGAGATGCTGGTGCCGCCCCAGCCGAGGCCGGGCTCCGACACCTTGAAATAGCGGCCCGGCGTCGAACGGCGGCCGATGATCTTGATGCCGGTGTCCTGCCAGCCAAGCACTTTGCCGGCCTGATGCTCGGAGACGACGCCGGTGATGTGGTCGTCGACCACCACCACCTCGTCGACAAGGCCGCGCCACTGGGTGGCGAACATGCCGATAGTGGCCGAACCGCAGCCGACGCGCATGCGCTGCTCGAGCTTGCCGTCGATGACCGGCGGCTTGCCGGCCTCGACGATGACGGTGGCGCCGCCGTCTATGACGAGCTCGACCGGTTTGCGGTTGCACAGGGAGAGCATGGCGTCACAGGTGGCGCGCCCTTCAGCCTTCGAGCCGCCGGTCAGATGATGCACGCCGCCCAGCGACAGCATCTGCGAGCCGTATTCGCCGGTGGTGACATGGCCGATCGCCTCGCCTTGGGCACGGACCGTCGCCGTTTCGGGGCCGATATGACGGTCGGTGTCGATCTTCACCTTGACGCCGCAATAGGAGAAGATGCCCTCGGTGACGACGGTGACCAGATCGACGCCCTCCACCTCCTGGCTGACGATGAAGGGGGCCGGCTTGTAGTCGGGATAGGTGGTGCCGGCGCCGATCGCGGTGACGAAGCGGCGGCCGGTGTTGACCAGTTCGCCGTCCCATGCCTCGCCTTCGGCAACAAAAGATACGACCGCGCCGCCGGTCTCGGCCGCGTGATCGACGATGGTCAGTGGATCCATCCGCACGATCCTGCCGCCAACATTGCCGTAGCGGTCGCAGGCGCCGGTGCGGCCATCGGCGATGTAGCACATGACCGGACAGGCATCGCAGCGGATCTTCTCGGCCACCAGCTTCTCGCCGGGATCGTGTGTCTCGAAGCGTTCGGCAAGCTCGCTCATCGGCGCGCCTCCTTGTCGAGGATGGCGGCGCGGATGCGGGTCGGCGTCGCCGGAATTTTGGTGACCAGCACACCGGTTGCATGGCGGATGGCGTTGAGGATCGCCGGCGCCGTCGGGATCAGCACATGCTCGCCCAAACCCTTGGCGCCGAAGGGTCCTTCCGGATCCGGAACTTCTATCAGGATGGTCTCGATCGGCGGCACGTCGCCGATCGTCGGGATCAGATAGTCGTGCAGGTTTTCGGTGCGGCCGGGGATGTATTCTTCCATCAGCGCCATGCCGATGCCCTGGGCGATGCCACCTTCGATCTGGCCTTCGGCCAGCAAAGGGTTAATCGCCTTGCCGACATCGTGCGCGGCGGTGATTTTTATCAGCTTCACCGTGCCGAGCCTGAGGTCGACCTCCAGTTCGGCGATCTGGGCGCCATAGCCATAGACGGCATAAGGCTTGCCCTGGCCCTTGGCATCGAGCGGCTGCGTCGGCGGGTCGTAGCTTTCCTCGGCCCGGAAGACGAAGCCTTCGGCATCGGCCTTCAGCGAGGAAAGATCGATGCGGCGCGTCGCTTCGCCTTCCCTGATCCTCAGGCTTGTGCCGTCCAGCGCAATCGCCGCCTTTTCCGAGACATTGGCGAAACGCAAGATCTCCTCGCGCAAGGCACGGCCGGCTTTTTCGGCGGCTTTGCCGGTGACGAAGGTCTGGCGCGAGGCCGAGGTCTTGCCGGCGTCGGGGGTGATCGCCGTGTCGGCGCCTTTCAGCCGCAGCTTTTCAAGCGGAAGACCCAACGCGTCGGCGCAGATCTGCGCAATGACGGTGTTCGAACCCTGCCCGATATCGACGGCGCCCTGATGCAGGACGACTTCGCCCGATGCCGAAATGCCGACCTTGATGGTCGATGGATTGGGCAGCGAGGTGTTGCCGCAGCCGTACCAGCAAGAGGCCACACCGACGCCGCGTTTTTTGATGCTGCTGCCGGCATTGAACGCTTCGGCATCGCGAATGGCACGCTGCCAATGTGAGCGGAGGGCCTCCAGGCAGTCGGCGATGCCGACGCCCGACTCGAGCCGCTGCCCGGTAACTGTTTCGGATCCGTTCCGAAGGCAGTTCTTCAGGCGAAAGTCGAGCCGATCCATGCCGAGCTTGTCGGCCAGCTCGTCATAGAGGGTCTCCTGCATGATCGTCGCCTGCGGCACGCCGAAGCCGCGAAAGGCGCCGGCAATCGGGCCATTGGTGTGGATGGCGCGGCCTTCGGCGCGATAGTTCGGCGTCGCATAGGGGCCGGAGGCGTGCACCGGCACGCGGTTGGCGACCGTCGGCCCCCAGCTGGCATAGGCGCCGGTGTTGAAATCGCCGGCGAAGACCATGCCGGTGACACGGCCGTCGGCATCGGCGCCGATGCTCGCTTTCATCTGAGCCGGATGGCGCTTGGTGGTCGAGATCATCGATTCGGTGCGGGTATAGACGAGCGCCGCCGGCCGGCCGGTTTTCATGGCGACGAGGCCGATGAGCGGTTGCAGCGAGACGTCGAGCTTGGAGCCGAAGCCGCCGCCGGTGGCGGTCGGCACAATGCGCACCTTTTCCGGAGCAAGGCCGAGCACCTTTGCCGTGTCGTCACGGTCCATATAAGGCGCCTGCGTGCAAGCGACGACGATCAGCGTGTCGCCGTCCATGAAGGCATAGCCGGCCTCCGGTTCGATATAGGCGTGCTCGACATATGAGGTGTCGATGGCACCGGAAACGACGAATGCCGCGTCCGCGAGCGCGGCTTCGGGGTCGCCGCGCTCGACAAAGCCGGAGGTGAGCAGGTTCGAGGGCCGGTTTTCATGGACCAGTGGCGCGCCGTCGGCCTGTGCTTCGCCAGTTTCCAGAAAATGCGGCAATTCGGTCCAACTGACAGGAAACTCGGCAAGGTCGAGATCGAGGACAGCCTCGCATTCGCCGGCAACCAGCGCCACCGCCTCGCCGCGAAAGCGCGAAAACCCTTCGGCCAGCGCCGGCTGGTCGGCGAAGGGCGCGATCACGCCGAAACAATTCTTTCCCGGAATGTCGGCGGCGGTGAAAACGCCGACAATGCCGGGACGGGATTTCACCCAGCCATCGAGATCGCCGAAGCTGAAGGCCGCATGATAAAGCGGCGAGCGGACCACCAGCACCGACAATGCATCCAAGGGGAAGGAATCGCCGCCAAACTTTTCACCGCCGGTGACTTTCGGCACGCCATCGAGGCGGATCGGAGAGGAGCCGACGGCATGGCCGGACAATGGCATGCGCGGATCGAGACCATCGGTATAGCGCCAAGCATCCATTACCGCCGCAACGATCTTGCGATAGCCGGTACAGCGGCAGAGCACGCCGCCCAGCGCATCCTGCGTTTCGGCCTCGCTCGGGTAAGGCGTCTTGTCCAGGAGTGCCGTTGCCGCGACCAGCAGGCCGGGCGTGCAGGCGCCGCATTGTGCCGCGCCATGGCTTAGGAACGAAGCCTGCAGCGCCGACAGCCGGCCATTGCCGAGGCCTTCGACGGTCGTCACCATGGTGCCGGAGGCGGAAGCCGCAGGCATCAGGCAGGCGCAGACCGGCTCGCCGTCGACCAGCACCGTGCAGGCGCCGCAATCGCCGGCATCACAGCCGATCTTGGTGCCGGTCAGCCGCAGCTCGTCGCGCAGCACCGCGGATAGCCGCCGCACCGGCGGCACGCAAACACTGACGGCGGCGCCGTTGACCTCGAAGGCGATGTCGGCGCGCTCCATGCCCATCAGGCCGCCACCCTTTCACCGGGAATAGCGCCCATCGCACCAAGCACGGCGCGGGCAACGATCTCGCGCGCTGCATCCAGCCGGTATTCGGCGCTGCCGCGCACATCCGCGATCGGCGACAGCTCGTCCATCGGCGCGGATTGGATCGCGATGGCCAGCGCGTGGCCGACGGGCCGGCCGCGCAGCGCCGCCTCGACACCCGCCAGGCGCGTGGCGACGACCGAGCAGGACCCGACGGCGACGGCCGCGTTCCTGACGACACCATCTTCGACGGCCAGGCGTGCGGCGGCCATGGCGATGGAGATGACGAGATAACGCCGCGCGCCGAGTTTCACGAAGGCGGAGCCGCCGGCGGTCGCGGGTTTCGGAACGCGGATTGCCGTGACCATTTCGCCGGGCTGCAGTGCGGTGCGACGGTTGCCGAGGATGAATTCTGCAAGCGGCAGATGCCGGGTCGCCACCGCAGAACGCAGTTCGACTTCGGCATCGAGCACCAGCAGCGCCGGCACGCCGTCGGCGGCCGGCGAGGCATTGCAGAGATTGCCGGCAATCGAGGCAATGTTCTGGATCTGCACCGAGCCGACTTCCCGTGCCGCCTGCTTCAGCGCGTCGAAAGCCGCCGGCAGCGGATGGCGGACGAGATCGGTCCAGGTGGTGCGCGCGCCGACGAGCCAATGGGTTTCGGCTTCGGCAATGCCGCGCAATGCCGCCAGGCCGTTGATGTCGAGGACATTGTCGCGAAAGGGCTTGCTGCCCTGTGCCGGATAGAAGTCGGTGCCGCCGGCAAGGATGCGCCATTGTCCTTCGCCCAACAAAGCGAGGGCATCATCGACCGTGGTGGGTTTTGCGTAACGGATCACGCTTTGCCTTCCCAGAATGGGCTTCCCGAGAGGGGATCCTGTCGAAAGATTTTCCCGAGCATGCAAGGCAGGAAATTCATTCGTATGCAAATGATATCAAGCCGGCAGGAATTGTCAAAGCCAGAGTTTGCACGGCTGTTGCCACCGGTGCGCCCGGAACGCATTTGTTATGCCATAAGAGGTTGACGCAGCCGGCCATCTGGTCAAGTTTCTGCGTCCGGTCGCGTTTTCATTGGAGCCTAAGCTCAAGACCAAGAAAATAAGGAGGCTCCATGGCCGACGAAGCGCTTGTCGTCATCGACCTGCAGAATGATTTCTGCCCGGGTGGCGCCCTGGAAGTGGCCGGTGGCGACGAAATCGTGCCCTTAGTCAATGACCTGATCCGGCGGACCGAGCACGTCCTGCTGACGCAGGACTGGCACCCTGCCGGCCATTCGAGCTTTGCCTCCAGCCACCCCGGCAAGCAACCGTTCGAAACGATCGATGTGCCTTATGGCCACCAGACGCTGTGGCCGGATCACTGCATCCAGGGTAGCCTGGGATCGGATTTCCATTCGGGCCTCGCCTGGAGCAAGGCCGAGCTGGTGATCCGCAAGGGGTTCCGGCCTGCGATCGACAGCTATTCGGCATTCTTCGAGAACGATCGGACGACGCCGACCGGCCTTGCCGGCTATCTCCGGGATCGGAACATCGAGACGCTGACCCTGGTCGGCCTGGCGACGGATTTCTGCGTCGCCTTTTCGGCGCTCGACGCGGTCAAGCTCGGTTTTGAGACGTCCGTGCGGCTCGACGCCTGCCGCGGCATCGATCTCAACGGCTCAGTAGAGAGGATGCTGGGCCGGATGCGCGATGCCGGCGTGGCACTGATTTGAACATCATCCAGCCGAAGCTGACAGACTTTTGAGGGGCTTCATGCGGTTTGCGGCGTGGACGGCAAGTGCTGCACTTATTGCCGCAATCCTTTCTCCGGGAGCGGTTCTTACGGCCGAAGCGCACGAATTGCCGGGCGCCGCCATGTCGCTGTGGTGGGTGCTGCCGTTTGCCGGGCTGTTGCTTTGCATCGCGACCGGGCCGTTGCTCTTCCAACATGCGTGGGAGCACCATTACGGCAAGATCGCTGCCTTCTGGGCAGCGTTGGTGATCGGGCCGCTGGCCATCGCCTTCGGCATCCCGTCGGCCACGCAGGCGGTGCTGCATGCGCTGCTCACCGAATACATGTCGTTCATCATCCTGCTGTTTGCTCTGTTCACCATTTCGGGCGGCATCTTCGTTGCCGGCAACATACACGGCACGCCGCTGGTCAATGCCGGGCTGTTGCTGGGCGGGGCTGTGCTTGCCTCGATCATTGGCACAACCGGCGCCTCGATGATCCTGATCCGGCCGCTTATCCGCGCCAACGACAACCGGCGCTTCAACGCCCATGTCGTGATCTTCTTCATCTTCCTGGTGTCCAACATCGGCGGGTCGCTGACGCCGCTCGGCGATCCGCCGCTGTTCGTCGGCTTCCTGCGCGGCGTCGATTTCTTCTGGACGACAGTTCACCTGTTGCCCGAGACGCTGTTCGTCGCCGGCGTGCTGCTGGTGGTTTTCCTGGCGATCGACATCGTCATGCATCACCGGGAGGAAGGCGCGCCGAAGATCAAGGATCCGACGCCCGATAGCAAGGTGCGCATTCGCGGCCTGGCCAACATCCCGCTGCTGGCCGGCGTAATCGCCGCGATCCTGATTTCCGCTGCCTGGAAGCCGGGAGTGAGCTTCTCTTTCCAGGGCGTCAGCCTCGAGCTGCAGAACCTGGTGCGCGACGCAGCCATACTGATACTGGCCTTCACTTCGCTTGTCGTCTCGCCGAAGGAGTTTCGCGGCGCAAACGCCTTCAGCTGGGGGCCGATTGCCGAGGTGGCGAAGCTGTTCGCCAGCATCTTCATCTGCATCGTGCCGGTCGTCGCCATATTGCGGGCCGGCCTCGACGGCGCGCTGGCGCCGTTGGTGCTGCTGGTCAGTTCGCCGACCGGCGCGCCCGACAACCTTGCCTATTTCTGGCTGACCGGGGCACTGTCGTCCTTCCTCGACAATGCGCCAACCTATCTGGTGTTCTTCGAACTGGCCGGCGGCGATGCGCAGCATCTGATGACCGAGCTCGCCTCGACGCTGGCAGCGATCTCGGCAGGCGCGGTGTTCATGGGCGCCAACACCTATGTCGGCAATGCGCCGAATTTCATGGTCTATGCCATTGCCAGGCATCGCGGCATCAAGATGCCGAGCTTCTTTGGCTATATGGCATGGTCGGGTGCCGTGCTGATCCCGACATTCCTGCTCGCCGGTTTGCTGTTCTTTGCCTGATCATCCGACGCCGACATAGCGACGGACCGCCGAGGGATCGGCACGCAGTTCCTCGACATCGACCGTCTCGCGGTTGCGGCCGTTTTCAATGAAGCAAACGCGGTCTGCGACCGACAGCACGGCATCGACGCGCTGCTCGACAAGAATTGTCGACACGCCGAGCGCTCGCAGCTTCGACACGGTTTCGCGGATCTTGGCGATCATCGACGGCATCAGCCCTTCGGTCGGCTCGTCGAGCAGGAGCACCTGCGGTTCCAGACACAGGGCGCGGGCCATGGCCAGCATCTGCTGCTCGCCGCCGGACAGCGTGCCGGAACGCTGCCTGAGGCGCTGGCGCAGCAGCGGAAAGAGATCGAGCACGTTTTCGCGCGTCGCCTTGCCCTTGTTGCGGGCCATCAGGCCGATCTCGATGTTTTCCGCCACCGTCATCTCGGCGAACAGCCGCCGGCCCTGCGGCACGTAGGCGACGCCGGCCTTGGGCACCTCATGCGCCGGCAGGCCTGTCAACTCCCGCCCTTCGAGCTTGATCGAGCCGGCGCTTGCCGGCAGCAGGCCCATGATTGCCTTCAGCGTCGTCGTCTTGCCGGCGCCGTTGCGGCCGAACAGGCAGAGCACCTCGCCCTCGTTCAACACGAGATCGAGGCCATAGAGCACCTGGACTTCGCCATAGAAGCAGTCGAGCCCGGAGATCGTCAGTGCCTTGGACTGGGCCTCAGCCATGGGTCGTCCCCAGATAGGCGTCCTGCACCGCGGCATTGGCGCGGATCTGCTCGGGCGTGCCTTCAGCTAAAATCCTGCCGGCGTTGAAGACGGTGATGCGGTCGGCGAGCTGCATGACCACCGGCATGTTGTGCTCGATCAAAAGCACGGTGGCGCTATCGGCGATCTCGCGCACCAGCTCGATGAAATTGTCGATCTCGCTGTCGGCCAGCCCCTGCGTCGGTTCGTCGAGAATCAGCAGCCGCGGCTTCAGTGCCAGCCCCATCGCCACTTCCAACAGGCGCTGGTGACCGTAGGACAGCTGCCCCGCCGGCATGTGGGCGCGGTCGGCAAGGCCGGTGCGCTCGAGCGCCGCCATGACGCCGGTGTGCACAGCACCCTTCGAGCGGCCGTCGGTCAGCGTGCGCTGCACCGGCAGGGCAACATTGTCGTAGGCGCTGAGATTGGCAAAGACGCTGGTGATCTGGAACGTGTAGGCGATGCCAAGGCGAACCCTGGCATAGGCCGGCAGGCTGGTGATGTCGGCGCCGTCGAAGATGATCGTGCCCGACGAGGGCTGAATGCGGCCGCTGACCAGGCTGACGAAGGTGGTCTTGCCGGCACCGTTGGGGCCGATGACGGCGCGGATCTCGCCCGGCATCAGCGCGAAGTCGACGCCGTCGACGGCGCGCAAGCCGCCGAAACTGCGCGACAGGCCTTTGGTGGTCAAAAGCGGCATCATGGCAGCCAACCCAGCCAGCGCTGGCGGATGCTGCCGAGAATGCCTTTCGGGAAGAAAAGCACCAGCAGGATCAGCGCAATGCCGACGATCAGCAGATAGGCCGAGGTGTAGCCGCTGGCGACGTCGATGACGTAATACATGAACAGCGTGCCGATCAGCGGACCGAGCGTGGTGGCGGCGCCGCCCAGCAGCACCCAGAGCAGCGGCAGGATGGAATATTGCACCGAAGCGAAGCTCGAGCCGACATAGCCGAACAGCAGCGCATAGGCGGCGCCGGACGCCGCGCAGATGCTGCCTGAAATGACGACGGCGGCAAGCTTGCTGGAGAACGTGTCGTAACCAAGCATCTTGGTCCGCTCCTCGTTCTCGCGGATGGCGACCAGCACACGGCCATAGCCGGAGCGGACTATCGCCAGGCTTATAAGCAGCACGATCGAGAAGAGTGCCAGCGCGCTCATATAGCGCACGGTCGGGTTGGTGAGGTCGAGTGACGTGCTGCCCAAGACAAGGACCCGCATCGCCTGCGGCACGACCATGCCCTGGTCGCCACCGGTCCAGGCAGCGAGATAGAGGATGACGAGATAGAATACCTGCGCGAACATCATTGTGACGATCATGAAGGCGACGCCGGAGGTGCGCAGCGCCAGCAGCCCGATCACCAGCGCGAGAAGCGCGCCGCAGGCAAGCCCGGCTGCGAAGGCGGCCGGCACGCTCCAGCCGAGATGGATGACGGCAAGCCCGGCGCCATAGAGCCCGGCCGAAAAGAACATGGCATGGCCGAGGCTGAGCAGCCCCACATAGCCGAACAGCAGATTGTAGCCCATGGCGAAGACCGCCAGCACCATGATGCGGGCGAGCAGGCCGTGATGGTATTCCGGCAGGATGAAGCTAAGCCCGAAAAGCAGGGCGATGACGCCGAGATGCAGCGCATATGGCTTTGCCGGCGAAGCATCCTTCATCGCGACGTCGTCCCGAACAGGCCCTGCGGCCGGAACACCAGCACCATGGCGACGAGCAATGTGGCGATGATCTTGGCCAGCGTCGGTGAGAAGAACACCGAGATGATGCCGTCGGAAAGGCCGATCAGCACCGCGGCGACCACCGTGCCGCGCAACGAACCAAGGCCGCCGATGATGACGACGATGAACGAGAGCAGCAGCGGGTCCTGCCCCATCAGATAATGCGCCTGGCTGATCGGCACGATCAGCACCGCGGCGACAGCCGCCAGCATGGCGCCGAGCGCGAAGACGCCGGCATAGACTCTGGTCACCGGTATGCCGAAGGCCTGCGCCGTTTCGCTGTCATATTGCGTGGCGCGCATGATGAGGCCGATTTTGGTGCGCGTCAGCACCAGCCAGGTCGCGACCAGCAGCAGCGCGGATGCGGCGATGATCGACAGCTTGTAGCCGGAATAGCCGAACCACGGCAGCAGGATGCGGTAGCTGAACGGCGGCTCCACCGGCCGCGCCTCCGGCCCATAGAAGGTCAGCGCCAGTTGCTGGATGATGTAGAGCATGCCGATGGTGGCGACGATGGTGGCTTCCGGATTGTAGTTGAGCCGGCGCAGCACCAGCCGTTCGGCGACCAGCGCGATCAGGCCGACGATCAGCGGCGCCAGCACCAGGGCGGCCAGGAAGCCGAGCGCCGGATGGCCGGATATCGCCGTAGAAATCGCCCAGGCAAGCACCGCGCCCAGCATGAAGAACTCGCCATGCGCGACATTGACGACGCGCATGACGCCGAACACCAGCGACAGGCCAAGCGCCGTCAGCGCCAGCACAGCGGAGGTGACGAGGCCTTCGAGGGCGGCGAGGAGCAGGTGGGGTCCGAAGTGCATCGGCTAAGCACCGGCGGATGCGCGAAGCACCCCCCTCTGGCCAGAGGGGGGTGTCTTGGCGCTCACGCTTGCTGCAGCAGCCAAGCTCACAGCGCCTGCGTGGTGTAATCCCCTTCCGGCTCGTAGAGGCCGTCCTCGATCTTGGTCTTGTGGACGACATTCAGCCGGCCGCCTTCGACCTTGGAGATGTTCTGGATACCAAAACACTGGTGGATCTTGCCGTTGAAGGTTTTCGGTCCCTGCGGGTGCTCGGGGCCCTCGGCGAACTCTGTCAACGCCTCGGTCGCCTCGACCAGCTTGGCGCGGTCTTCCGGGCCCTTGTAGCCGGCGTCCTCCATCGCCTTCTTGACGACGTAGAGCGTTTCCCAGCAGCCGAACATGTGCGCGGCGGTGGAGACGTCCTTGGGGTCGCCTACGGCAGCACCATTGTCGTCGATGCCGACAGCGGCACGGTAGGCCTTCTGCGCGGCGGAATCGTCGGGCTGCGCATAACGCGGCGAACCTTCCCAGAAATGGCTGCCGTCGAGGAATTCGAGGCCGGGGCTGTTGATATCGGTGGCTTCGAGCGAATCGATGAAGCCGAACAGCTGCGGCCGATTGGAGCCGTAGAACTCGCCGAGCTCCTTGACGAAGGTGAGCACCGCCGGGCCGACCATGACGTGGTAGATCACCTCGGTCTCGGCCGGGATTTGCGGAAAATATTTAGTGAAGGAGGATTCCGTCGGCGGGATGGCGATCTGCGCAATGACTTCGGCGCCCTGCGCCTTCAGCGCCGGCGGCAGGTAGTCGCGATGGTCGTAGCCAAAAGCGAAATCGGGGAAGATCTGCGTCACCTTCTTGCCAGCGTTGGCGGCAATCCACGGCGCCATCGACTGGATCTGGCTCTTCACATCGGTGATGCCGGGCTGGAAGACGTAGCGGTTCAACTTGGTCGACGCGACGTGGTGGCCCTCGCTGACGACGAAATAGGGGATCTTGGCCTCGCCGGCGGCAGGTGCCGAGCCTATGACGACATGCGAAAACAGCGTGCCGTAGACGATGTCCGTCTTGTGCTGGGAGGCGAACTTGCCGACGATTTCGGCGCCCCGGCCGGGATCGGTGCCGTCGTCCTCGATAATCACCTCGACCGGCCGGCCGTTGATGCCGCCGGCATCGTTGATCGCCTTGACTGCAGCCGCCGTGGTCTTCTCGTACCAGCGGCCATAGGCGGCGCCGATACCGGTACGATGGCACTGGAAGCCGATCTTGATCGGCGCCGAGCTTTGCGCCTGGCTGTAGCGCACGAACCCAGGCGCGACGGCGAGGCCGGCGCCCGCGGCCAGCCCCTTGAGCGCCGTGCGGCGGGTGAGAGCGGATCTGGAGAGATCGAAAAACCCATTCTTGTCAGTCACGGCAGTTCCCCTTGTTTTTGAGCTTTGACCAATGGCTGTAGCGAGGTGGGCCACTCTTGCTAAGAGGGCCGAAAATTGCATGTGTACAAACTAAATCACCAAAGCTCTGACGTGGCAAGCGAGCTTTCCCCAAGGTTCGATCGACGGCCATCGCACACCTCGTTCATCCGGCGCTCGGCGTCGCAAGCAGCCATAGGCCGAGGACGGTATAGGCGATCATCAGCACGGTGAGCGGGAACTGGCTGAGCGTGGCGCGAGCCGGAACGGGATGCAGCCGCCAGGCCAAGCCATGGGCGACAAGCACAGCAAGCATGTGGCCGGCTATGATGACACCGGCCTGGAGGTTCCACAGCCACCACGCCGAACCGGCGCCGGCGACGACGCCGGCTTCAATTGACATGTCGGCGCTACCGAACAGGTTCCAGCCCAGCGCAAACGGGTCGGAGAGAGCGGCAACCGCATATTGGCCGTCGACCAGCAGCGCCGTCAGATAATGCGCGAAGTGGTAGGCGAGCGCGATCGGCACAATCGACCAGACCAAAAGCCCGGCGGCGTGACCGAGCGAATGCTTGCTGCCGGCAAGGTGCTGGCCAAGAAAGACGGCGAGCGCGAACACGGCCGCAAGCACGATAAAGCTCAGCACAAGGCCGAAACTGCCGATGCCGATCAAAGCGGTGCGTCCAGGAACTTCCAGCGGATTGATGCCGAACCGGTCTAGCCAGAAGAAGGTTTTCGACAGGCCGTCGAAGGATACCGACGACAGCGCAAGCAGCAGGAAAGCGACGCCGCTGAGCGGCAGCGGCGCGGCTCCGAGCAGCTTGGCGCCCGGCCAGCAGAGTTTGAGCCGGCCGTCTGCACTACGCTCGACGATGGCGAAGCGCGCCACCATGAAAAAGAATACGGTCAGGAACTCGCCGCGCCGGCTCCAATTGCGGTAGCCGAAGACCTGCATGGCGGCGAAACTCAGCAGCCAATAGGCGCCGGCGGCCCAGGCCAGCCGCGCCGGGTCGTCGGGCGCCGGGTCGATCAGCTCGAACCAGGCGAAGGCGAAGAACAGCACGAAAGCCGGCCAATAGCCGAGTCGTGATAGGAGCCGCCGCGGCTGCGTTCTGCCGAACAGGTGCGAGACGACGCGGCACGGCCCGTACCAGGGGCTGAGCCACGACCAAAGATCGCCGGCGAGCCCCTGCAACAGGGCCAGGCCAACCCAGAGCAGCGTCCATACGGTCAGCGGCAGCGGGTTGGAAAGCGGGTCGCGGCTGCCGAACAGGCCGGCGGCAATCAGAATTGCGAAGCCGGCAAGGGATACCAGGCTGACGGCGGTCCGAGCTCCGTCGCCGAAGACGAAAAGCAGCAGGCGTTTGCGCCAGAAGCGGTCGAGGGAGTCCGGCGGGAGTAGAGCCAGGATCAGGAAGCTCGCGGCAACGGCGAGCGCGCCGCCGGCGACATAGTAGCCGGTGGGAAGCAGCAGAACGTGGCCGCGGTCGGAGGCGTGGGCGAAGGCGGGCGTGGGCAGGAATGCCAAGGAAGCGACGAGGCCGGGAAAGGAGGGACTGATTACCGTAATGCAGCGCTGTATGGCGCCCCCCTCTGTCCTGCCGGACATCTCCCCCACTTGGGGGGAGATCGGCTGGCCGTGGGGTCGGCGCTTTTCTTGCAACATCCGAGATTGGCGAAAGCGGGGGTGATGGCCAATCTCCCCCCTCGTGGGGGAGATGTCCGGTAGCACAGAGGGGGGCGCGACGGAACTCATACTATGCAAGAGTTCCCACCCTCACACCTTGACCAACTGCTCCACCCGGTCCTTCTGGCCGAATATCCGCAGATAGCGCTCGATCTCTTTCTCGTCGCCTGTCGACTTGGCCGGATTGTCGGAAAGCTTGACGGCCGGCCTGCCGTTGGCTTCGGTGACCTTGCAGACCAGCGAGATGGCGTCTAGCCGGTTGGTCTCGGTCGGCGCGCAGCCCTCGAAATCGTTGGTCAGGTTGGTGCCCCAGCCGAAGGACATGCGCACCTTGCCGCGGAAGTGGCGGTAGGTTTCCTCGATGGTCTCGACCTCAAGCCCGTCGGAAAAGATGAGCAGCTTCTGCTTGGGGTCCTTGCCCTTTTCGCGCCACCAGGAAATGATCTTCTCGCCGCCTTCGATCGGCGGCGCGCTGTCGGGGCGGAAGCCGGTCCAGTCGGCGACCCAGTCCGGCGCATCGCGCAGGAAAGCTGCGGTGCCGAAGGTGTCCGGCAGTACGATCAGCAAATTGCCGCCGTAGTAGCGCTGCCAGTCCTGCAGCACGTTGTAGGGCGACTGTTTCAATTCCTTTTCCGAATTGGTGAGCGCGGCGAACACCATCGGCAGTTCATGCGCGTTGGTGCCGAGCGCCTCGAGATCGTTGTCCATGGCGAGCAGCACATTGGAAGTGCCGGTGAAGGCCTCGCCGATGCCTTCCTTCAACGCTTCGACGCACCAGCGCTGCCACAGGAACGAATGACGGCGGCGGGTGCCGAAATCCGAGATGCGGATGCCGGGCAGCGCCTTCAGCCGCTCGGTCTTGGCCCACATCTTGGCCTTGGCGCGGGCATAGAGCACGTCGAGCGCGAACGGCCCGAACGCCCGCATGGCCGCGCGAGATCGAAGTTCATTGATAATTGCCAGCGCCGGGATCTCCCACAGCGTCGTGTACATCCACGGGCCGCTGAAGGCGAGTTCGTATTGGCCGTCGCGCTTGGAGAGCTCGTATTCGGGCAGCCGGAAATTTTCCAGCCAGGCGAGGAATTCCGGTTCGAATATCTGCTTGCGGCCATAGAAGGTGTTGCCGCCGAGCCAGATCATCTCTTTCTTCGAGAATCGCAAGGTGCGGGCATGGTCGAGCTGCTCGCGCAGCTCCGTCTCGTCGATCTCCTCGGCAAGGCGGACCGAGGTGGTGCGGTTGATCAGCGAGAAGGTGGCGTCGACCTTGGGATACATGCCCCAGATCATCTGCAGCATCAGAAGCTTGTAGAAATCGGTGTCGAGCAAGCTGCGGACGATCGGGTCGAGCTTCCAGGTGTGGTTGTAGACGCGCCGCGCTATATCGGTCTTTGCCATCTCTCAATGCCGCCTTCGCTGCTCGCTCTAGCTTTTTGTCTAGCGCAATTCCGGACGGAAAACCGCTGCGCACTTTTCCCGGAATTGCTCCAAATGCCTCTTAGCATCGAATTTTTGAAAGCGCCTCCCGCTTTGCGGACTGGCCCGACAAAAAGAAGCCCCTGCGGCAAGCGGCGCCCACGGCAGTGTCGACCTCAGGATGCGGTCTTGGCGCCGACCACCTTGAGCGCCGGACGCTTGCGACGAGTGCCGATGCGGCCCGCCACCGGCGCATCGGCGCGGCGGTCGGCCTGCTCTTTCTCGGCAAACAGCCAGTCGATGAACAATTGCACGATCGGCGCCGACCTCATCTCATTGCGGCAGACGACGTAGAAATCGTCGACCGCCGGCACGGAAAGGCTGAACGGCGCGACAAGCAGGCCCCTGGCGAGCAGTCCGCTTGCCGTCACTGTATCGCCGAGCGCCACGCCATGGCCGTGGACAGCGGCCTCGGTCGCCATGCGCGCGTCGCCAAGATGGTGGCGGCGGCCGCGCTCCAGGTCCAGCGCGTCAGCGGCGGCCAGCCAGGTGTGCCATTCGCGGCCGTCGTCGCCATGCAGGAAGACGTGATCGGCGAGGTCGCGGACGGTGCGGATCGGGCGGTTGTTGATCAGCGTCGGGCTGACCACCGGGAAAAGTTCGAGACCCGACCATTTGCGCATCCAGCAATCGGTCCAGCTGCCGTCACCATAGTGCACGCAGACATCGATATGCGGTGCGCGGACGTCCTTGGCATCATTGGATGGGATCAGCGTCAGCCGGATATCCGGATATTGCGAAGTGAAGCTGCCCAGCCGCGGGATCATCCACAGCAACAGCAGCGCCGGCACGCAGGATACCGACAGCGCGCCGGTGCTGGCCGGCCGTGTCATGCGCTGGGTGGCGGCGGCAATGCCGTCGAAGGCGGTCGACACCGCCGGCAGCAATTCGGCGCCGTGCGGCGTCAGCTTCACCCGCTGGCCGGAACGCTCGAACAGCTTGATGCCCAACGATTGTTCGAGCGCCTTGATCTGATGACTGATGGCGCCATGGGTGACGTTGAGCTCAGCCGCCGCCTTGGTCAGCGAGGCGTGGCGCGCCGTCGCCTCGAAGGCGCGCAGCGGGTTGAGCGGTGGCAAACGCTTGGCCATTGGAACCTGAACTCTGTGAGATTTTCTCACAACCAACACCCTAACAATATCAATTGATTTTTCAATGCAGCTACAGGACACTTTGCCGAGGCATTGCATCAAGACGTGAAAGCTGCAGGCAGCCGACGGCTGCGGCTATCGAGGCCGCCGTCCGCGCGCTTCACCAGCCATGGAGGACCGACATGGGTTACGGCCGCGGCAAGCTCGAAGCGTTGCGCCGCAAATACGGCGAGAGCCATGGCGGCGAAATGTTCGACCCGAAATTCCAGCGTGTCGCCGACAAGATCTTCTCCAAGAGCGGCACGCGGCTGGCGCCCTATTCCGGCATTCCGACCTTCCTCGCGGCGCCCTATCGTGAAATCGCCGCCGACAATCCGGATTTCGGCGATCTTCAGGTGGCGATGATCGGTGTGCCGATGGATCTGGGCGTCACCAACCGGCCGGGCGCCCGTTTCGGGCCAAGGGCGCTGCGCGCCATCGAGCGCATCGGCCCCTACAATCATGTGCTGGAATGCGCGCCGACGCATGAGCTGAAGGTCGCCGACATCGGCGACGTGCCATTCCAGAGCCGCTACCGGCTGGAGACCAGCCATGACGACATCGAACGCCGCACCAACCAGATCGTCGACGCCGGCGTGCTGCCCTTATCTGTCGGCGGCGACCATTCGATCAGCCACCCGATCCTGAAGGCTGTCGGCAAGAAGGCGCCGGTGGGCATGATCCATATCGACGCTCATTGCGACACCAGCGGCCTGTTCGACATGACCAAGTTCCACCATGGCGGGCCGTTCCGTAACGCGGTGCTGGACGGCGTGCTCGACCCGAGCCGCACTATCCAGATCGGCATTCGCGGCTCGGCCGAGTACCTTTGGGAGTTCACCTATGAGTCCGGCATGACCGTGGTGCATGCCGAAGAGGTGACCGGCCTCGGCATCCCCGCCATTATCGAGAAGGCGCGCAGGATAGTCGGCGACGGCCCGACCTATGTCTCCTTCGACATCGACAGCGTCGACCCGGCCTTCGCGCCGGGCACCGGCACACCGGAAGTCGGCGGGCTGACGACGCGCGAAGTGCTCGAGCTGCTGCGCGGCCTGAAAGGCCTCAACATCGTCGGCGGCGACGTCGTCGAGGTGGCACCACAATACGACGCAACCACCAACACGGCGCACGCCGGCGCGCAGGTGCTGTTCGAGATCCTCAGCCTGATGGTCTTCAGCCCGGCAATCACTAAGGCGGGCTGACGCGTTCGACCATGATCCCGAAAGTGGGAACCGGTTTTCGGAGAGAAGATCATGGTCCACTAGAGAATCCAAAGGCGACCGCCGCGCTGGAGCCGGCGGTCGCACTCAAACAAACAAGCTTCCAGCAGGGGAATAAAAATGACACTTCACATGAAACTCAAATCATCTATCGCCGCCGTGCTGATGCTCGGTGCGGCCGGTCTTGGTTTCACCACCCACGCCGTCAATGCCGACGCGATCGACGACATCGTCAAGGCCGGCGCGATCAATGTCGGCATCTTTTCCGACTTCCCGCCTTTCTCCTCGGCCAGCGCCGATATGAGCATCAAGGGCTACGACATCGATGTCGCGCAATCCATCGCCGACCAGCTCAAGGTCAAGCTCAATCTGGTCAGCGTGACCGGCCAGAACCGCATTCCGTATCTTACCGACAAGCGCGTCGACCTGCTGATGAGCGTCGGCTATTCCAAGGAGCGTGAGCAGGTGATCGATTTCGCCGCCGCCTACGCGCCCTATTACATCGCTGTCATCGGCCCGGCAGCACTTGCGGTCAAAGGCAAGGAAGACCTCGCCGACAAGTCGATCGCCGTCAATCGCGGCACGCTGGAGGACACCTCGCTGACCGAGGCAGCACCCGCCTCGGCGGACATCCGCCGCTTCGACAACTACAATTCCGTCATCCAGGCCTTCATTTCGGGCCAGACGCAGCTGATGGTCGTCGGCAACGATGTCGGCGCCCAGGTGCTCGCCCGTCAGGAGGCGCTGAAGCCGGAGCAAAAATTCCAGCTTCTCACCTCGCCCTCGCATATAGGCCTCAACAAGAAGGAGGACCGCCTCAAGCAAGCGGTCAACGATGCGGTTGCCAAGATGCTGGCCGACGGCAAACTGGACGAAAGCTCGAAGGCTTGGCTGAAGACACCGCTCGATCCCGCCAATCTCAAGGATTGACGGCCAGTGACCTATAGCCTCGACTTCGGCTGGCTTGCCGGGGCGACAGGGGCGATCGCGCGCGGCGCGGCCACGACGATCCTGTTGATCGCCGTGACCACGCTGGCGGGAACGTTGCTCAGCATCCTCGGCGCGGCAGGGCGGCGGAACGGTCCGCTGCTGCTCAAGCGTGCGATCGGCGTTTATGTCGAGGTGATCCGCAACACGCCGTTCCTAGTGCAGCTGTTCTTCATCTTCTTCGGGCTGCCCAGCATCGGCATCAGGCTCGATCCGGTGCTGGCAGCCATGCTGGCGATGACGCTCAACATGGCGGCCTACACGATCGAGATCGTCGGCGCCGGGCTCGACGCGGTGCCGCCCGGGCAGACGGAAGCGGCACTGGCGCTTGGCCTCCGGCCGCGTCAGGTCTTCATCAAGATCGTGCTGCCGCAGGCGCTCAAGGTGATCTATCCGGCGCTGACCAGCCAGATCGTCATCATGATGCTGGAATCCGCCGTGGTGTCGCAGATCGCGGTGCGCGAGCTGACCTATGAAGCCGACATGCTGCAGGCGCGCACGTTCCGGGCTTTCGAGACCTATTTCGTGGTGACGATGGTCTATCTCGTCCTGTCGATTGGGCTGCGCCGGCTGCTGGTCGGCGGCGGGCGCCGGCTTCTTGGAGCCGGCGTGTCATGATCGAATTCACCTTCTGGGACATTCTGCGCAACCTGCTGCTGGCGGCGCGCTGGACGGTGCTCTTGTCGTTGGCCGCCTTTGTCGGCGGGGCCGTGGTCGGCATGATCGTGCTGTTCTTCCGGATCGCCAAGAATAAATGGGCGCGCCGGCTTGCCTCCAGCTACATCGCGCTTTTCCAGGGCACGCCGCTGCTGATGCAGCTGTTCCTGATGTTCTTCGGCCTGCCGATGCTGGGCCTGCGCATCGAGCCGTGGACCGCGGCGGTGCTTGGCCTGACCTTCTTTGCCAGCGCCTATCTCGCCGAGATCTGGCGCGGCGGCGTCGATGCACTGCCGCGCGGCCAGTGGGACGCCGGCGCCAGCCTCGGCCTGCACTATCTGCAGGAACTCAGGCTGATCATCTTGCCGCAGGCGTTTTCGATCACCCGCGCACCAACCGTCGGCTTCCTGGTGCAGCTGATCAAGTCGACCGCGCTGACCTCTATCATCGGTTTCGAGGAGCTGGTGAGGACATCCAACGCGATCAACAATGCGACCTTCGAACCGTTCAAAGTCTATGGGCTGGTAGCGCTGATCTTCTTCGTCATGTGCTTTCCGCTGACGCAATACGCACGTTCGCTCGAACAGCGGGCGGCTGCCCGCTGAGGGGGCGCATGTTGTTTGGGTCATTTGACGACGTTAGCCTTCGTCAACTTTTGACCCCGAGCAGGCCCTCCCATGTGAAGGCGCGCATGACTGCTTTGCGCCTAATCTCCGTCATAGAGGCAACCTTTGCGTCCGCCCGGAAGCGGACATCGTGGGTGACAATGCTGGAGGTCATGTTCGCGCCAATTCCGGTCGTTTGCGGTTATGGCGAACAAGGTCGCATGTATATCCCGCAAGCAGACTTTCGGCCTTTACGGCGTTTGGGAGTTCACTTGA
>NZ_JBVVQK010000038.1:0-42750 GCF_055811175.1 Mesorhizobium sp. WSM4828
CTCCCGTTGCAGCATCACTCTTTGATCTGAAAACCAGAGCGGCGGACCTTCAACTCGAGCGTGTCCGCCGCTCCGTCAGTGGCTCGTCTTAGATTGGAACCGGTGAAATGGTTGCTCTTGCCGCTCCGAAGACGCAGCCATTTTTGCTAAAATCCGCGGTGGCGGGACGAACGTCCAATGTCTCTGGATGACGACAGGATCGTGAACTGAAAAACCAGAGCGGCGCCACCGTTAACGCGGGTTGTGACGCTGCTCTGTCCAGTTTTCCGACAGCCCTGCGGGCTGGAAAGATGTTGACGACCAGGGAGCGCCGCTTGATCTCCTAGTTTAGCCGCTTCAGCATGTTTGTCGACCTCATGTGCTTGTGGTGGGCAAACGGCAGGCCCCGGATTTCCTAAAGCTCCCCGGGTCAAATTTCGCGCCTCAGCTTGTCGCGTTTTGCCGGTCGGCCGCAGGCCGCGCAACCTGCCTCTTTGTGACCAACAGAACAGCCGATTCGACGCTTTCGATGTCGCCAACCTGATCTGCCGACCGCGCAGTCGCCTACGAATTGTCCACAACTAATTGCTCGCGACAGTCAGACTGTGGAGGGACGAGAACCTTAGATTAAGGTCAGGCAGGATACCATCTACGAGCGCTATGCTAAATAAAAACACAATAATTAAAATTGTAAACGGCGACGCTAAACGCTTTTTTGAAATTTGTAACCTGCATAAAATCATACTTAACCGATACAGCCGAAGGGATTCGGGCAATCAATAAGGTATTCTTCTCCTTCGTCGTTCTATATGTCACCTGGTTTTGTTATTCATTTTAGAATTCCTATTGAATATCACCCATTCTATCAGGGCGTGCAGGTATGTGATTTGGCGCTAATATACACCTTCTAGTAGGCAGACATCCGCGGGGCGCTATCGAATCAAAAGAGGGATTATGGATGGCGACTCTCCATTACACGTCGGGCGGATCCGGCACGGACATTGCAAAAGCCGGATTCAATCTGGCTAGCGTGCAATATGTTGAGCAGGTCAACGAGCTGCCGGAAGGCATGAAAGGCTTGGTGTACCTCGACGAGGCCAACGGCGTGACCCAGTCCTTTATTGACAAGGTTACTCCTTTCCTCGGCAATCCGAACGTATTTGGATTCTTCCTCGTCGACGAGCCGGATCCCACCGGTCAATGGGGCACTTACGCTTCCGCTGCAAATCTGAAGGCAGAATCCGACTGGATCCATGAGCATTTTCCGGGCGCCAAGACCTACATCACGATGATGAGCTTGGGAACGTCGGCGAATCCGGATTTTTCGGGCACGTACAATCCCGCCAATACGGGTATCGATTACTACGGCGTGGATGTCTATCCGGTCCGCACGGATGGCCCGGTCGACTACAACATGATCGACAAATTCGTCGCTGCCGCTCAGGCATCGGGCATCCCGACGAGCCAGATCGTTCCAGGCTACCAGGCGTTTGGAGGTGGCGAGTATAACACCGACATGGGCGGCAAATATGTCGTGCCCACCGCCGCCCAGATGGAAATCATGATGGAGCACTGGGCCAAGCTGGTTCCGTCACCCGCCTTCGACTACGCGTACGCCTGGGGTTCGCAGCGAGGCGACACAGCGTTGGAGAGCTCTTCGGAACTGCAGGCCGTTTTCCGGGAGCACAACCTCGCTACCACCGGGACCGAACCGCCTCCCGTCGACACAAGCGACACCTTGTACGGCACCAGCGGCGACGATGTGTTCCACGGCGCCGGCGGCCACACGATGATCGGCTATGGCGGCAATGATACCTATTATGTCGAAGATGTCCGCGACAAGGAGATTGAGGCAGCAGGCGGCGGTACCGACAAAGTGTTCGCGTCAGTAAGTCATGCGCTTGCGGCCGGATCGGAGATCGAGTTTCTCGCCACTAATAGCCCCACCGGCACGACGGCGATCAACCTGACCGGCAATGCGTTCGCCCAGACCATCAAGGGCAATGCCGGCGCCAATGTCATCAACGGCCTGGGGGGCGCCGACACGATGACTGGCTATGGTGGAAACGACACCTACTATGTCGACAATGCCGGAGACAACGTGCGCGAAGTGGTCGGCGGCGGTACAGACAGGGTGTTCGCTGCTGTAAGCCATACGCTTTCGGCCGGCTCGCAGATTGAGCTTCTTGCCACCAACGGCCCGTCCGGCACATCATCAATCAATCTCACGGGCAATGAGTTCGCCCAGAGCATCGAGGGCAATGCTGCCGCCAATGTCATCAATGGCCTTGGCGGTGCCGACATGATGACCGGCTATGGTGGCAACGACACCTACTATGTCGATAATGCCGGCGATAAGGTCATCGAGGCGGTTGGCGGCGGCTCCGACAAAGTGCTCGCTTCGGTCACCCATGCCCTTGCGTCCGGCTCGGAGCTCGAGTTTCTTGCCACCGCCAATCCGTCCGGCAAGACGGCAATCAATCTTACCGGTAACGAGTTCGCTCAGACCATCCAGGGCAATGCCGGCTCTAACATCATCAATGGAGGCGGGGGTGCCGACACAATGGTCGGCTACGGTGGCAGCGACACCTACTATGTCGACAATGCCGGCGACAGGGTGGTTGAGGCGGCGGTCCCCGGCCACGACAGGGTATTCGCCTCGGTGAGCTATGCGCTTTCGGGCGGCTCGTCGATCGGCCTTCTCGCCGCCACAAACCCGGCAGGCACGACGGCAATTAATCTTACCGGCAACGAGATCGGCCAGACCATTCGTGGCAATGCCGGCGCCAATGTCATCAACGGGGCAGGCGGTGCAGACATCCTAACTGGTAACCGCGGCAACGACGCTTTCGTGTTCAACAGCGCTCTTGGAGCCGGCAATATCGACAGGATCACCGACTTCAACAAGGTCCAGGACAAGATCCAGCTCGACCACGCCATTTTTGCCGGCCTTAAGCTAGGAGGCCTTTCATCCGAAGCTTTCTTTGGTGGCACAGCAGCGCATGATAGCTCCGACCATATAATCTACAACAGCTCGACCGGGGCGCTCTCTTTTGACAGCGACGGGATCGGTGGCGCAGCTCAAATACAGTTCGCCACTCTCTCTCCAGGTCTGTCGCTTGCAGCAGGTTCGTTTCTTGTGATCTGAATGACCCAACGGTGGACCTTCTGCTCGAGCCGGTCCGCCGTTCCGTCTTTGTTCAAGCTCCGGATTTTCCAGCCGGGGCGTCAGGTTTGGCAGGCAATACAGGTGGGCGGGAAAACTGAGTGGCATCGTTTAGTGAGCGTCTTCCGGGATTTCACTACGATCAGCCGCCGTCGAGCTCACCCGGTCAAGTTCGTATGGGCCCTTCTTATCTGCGGTACTCACCGGCGCGGGGCAGCATGAATCACGTCGAGCAGCTGTGGCTGACCACGAGGCCCGCCCTGGGCTGAAAGCTCTCCTCGGATAAGGCAAACCTAAAGAGATATCAGGTTCGTCTACTCCGATGTATATTCTGGGGCAGTTCGGTTGTCGCGAGGGGCTGTGCTGTATAGTCTTCATTATTGTTCTTGTAAGGAGGGTCGGACTGCTCACCTCGTGTCAATACTGAGATTTGGCGATAGCCGGCAGCGGCCAAAAGCGCTCAAATGCGTCTTGTCGCCAACTTGACCTTGAGCAGAGATGTGGAGCTCCATCCAACTTGCGACCCTCAATTATGCACTTGTGGTCGCGGAAGAGGGCAGCTTTCTTCGCGCCTCGCGACGCACCGGGATCGATCACTCCGCGCTCAGCCGGCGCATTCGCGATCTGGAATACGCGGTGGGTACGAGGATATTTCATCGCCATGCCCGCGGCGTCGGCCCAACCCCGGCCGGCGAGCGCTTCCTGGAGCGTCTGCGCTCCGTGCTGCTCGAGCTCGACAACACGCTCACTCTGGCCAGGTCCGGCATCAAAGATGAACACCAAAAGCTTTGCATCGGCTCCAACGGGATCATCCTCGCCGGGCGAGCCTTGGATGCAATCATCGAGTTCGGGCAATCTCATCCCAATGTGACCGTCAGCTTGACAGAGAGTCCTTACCCTTCGCCTGAGGCTGCTCTGGGTGCCACCCAGGTCGACGTGGTCGTGACCTCCTCCTCTCGGTTTACCGGCGGCGCGTTCGAATTGACGCTGTGGAAAGACACTCTGGCTGTCGTTCTTGCCTCAAATCATTCCCTCGCCAGCCGTTCCGTGATCGAGTGGCACGAGTTGCACCAGGAGACGTTGCTGGTGCGCAGGGGCGAAGCATGTCAGCTCGCCGACGCTGTCGGACGCGGCGTGCAACTTCCTGCAATTGTCGAACATCACGTCAGTGCGGGCATCCTTTTGCGCCTTGTCGGAAACGGGCTTGGAGTCGCTCTGATCCACGATCGAGATGCCGACAGTGTTCCTCAGGATGCGGTCTGTCGCAAGCTGCGGATCGGCGGCAAACCAATCCAGATCTCCAGTTTGGCCCGTTGGCGCCCCGACAACGCCAATCCGGCCTTACCGACCTTCATCTCATTCTTGCGCGATCGGTATTCGTGCTGACAGTGATCCGGCATGACCCGAACAGTCACAGCATCGGCAGTGAGCTGTGCCGGATCGGCGACTATCTGTCCGATCTCGTGGCCGAGCAATTCAGCATAGGCGACGAGATCACGATGAACGGCGGCGTGCAGTTCGACCGTAATCTTGACCGACGGTCATCGGGAATTGCGGAGAGCTTCAGCTTGCCCATGATGGGTTCCTCGACGCCGCACTCGGTGAGCACCAAAGCCTTCGGCGATGCGCACCAGATCGCTGAGCGCTGAGCGGATTTGCGGCCAAGGAAACTCAGAGCATTCCTCCCAGGCTTCGCCCTCGCGCAACACCGCATCGAGCTTGCCCGCCACGCCGGCGAGAGTCGTAGCGGGGGTGATTGAGAAGGCGTCCAGAAGATCCTTGGTTCGCTCGCCAGCTTCGCGTTCGGCTCTGAGCGCCGCAATGTAACCGGATTTCTCGGCAGCCGCTTCCCAGCGTGCCTGATGAGCAGCAAACTCAGTTTCGGCCTTCTCTTGGAGAGTGGCGGTATCCGGCCTGTTGCCGAGTACCTGTTTGACTGCCTCGATTGAGTAGAGTGTTAATTTCTCGCCATCGGGCAGGTGGACGTCTACACAAGGAAAACCGACAGATTCGGCAAGCTTGGTCTCCAGGCGCTGCTGCTTGCGGCAAAGCCGATCGGTCAACTTGCGGGCTGTCTCCCATTCCCGCCGAAGCGCTAGCGCTGAGTCAAAAGGCACATTGGTACTCCCGGCGTCGCCTGCGGACGCGTTACCTTTAGCCGTCCACGCGGTGGTAGCCACCACTGTTGCCGCAAGCACTCGCCTGCGCGTGACGAATAGCAGACTCATGATATTGTCGGAATCAGTCATGATCCGAGCTCCTTAGAAGCTTAGGTTGTGGTTAGGCCGGGTAAGGTGTTGCACCACCTTATTCGGCCGTTTCACACGGGCTCGTTTGCCACCAGTCGAGGGTTGTGGGGCTGAGCGAGCGCAAGATCCACTCTACAGTCTTAAACGAAATCGTCGGCACAAACAAGACTTTTGGCATCAAATGATGCGTCAGGTATAAAATATGATAACGAGTGAGCAGTTGCGAGCAGCCCGCGCACTTTTGCAATGGGATCAAAAGATCCTCGCCGCGAAGTCAAAAGTGTCAGTCGCGACCATTAAGCGGCTTGAGCCACCCGCTGGCATGTTGAAGGCCAACCAAGTGACGATCGAAGCCCTGAAGCGCGCATTGGAGGCAGGCGGCGTCGAGTTCATTCCCGAAAATGGCGGCGGGCCTGGCGTTCGGCTGGCACGCCCTCTGGAAAGCAAATGACTTTCAGCAAACGGGTGGTAAAGGCTTCATCCATCCATGTAAGGCCCAGTGTTTCGATGCTCGCTGAGCTAACGGGCGGTTGGCTGGCCCCTTCCCGCACTCGACAGCTTGCCGAACCGGGCCTACTCTCGAAACGAGTCTTCGTTTGCCCCCAGACGCGATCGAGCGGTCTGTCGCTGCGATCAGTGAGCCTACATTAACTCGGATCGGACCGCAACGACCTCGAGTCTCACAAGCAGACTGCCTGCCCCCACCTGCAAGCTCTCATGCGCACCTCTAGCTCCGGACAGACCTCATATAAAGAATCCGTTTCTCAGGCTAAACTATTACGGTTCGAGCAAATCACCTTGCTATCCTGGCGAATTCATCAGCTTCAGAGCTGGTTTAACTGGCAAAACGCGCCGCCTGAGGCAAATCGATTCGAGCGGCAGAGGCCCCGCCTCCGCGGAATTTCCGGGGTTAAGTTTCATTGCTGCGACGTGCTCGCAGATCCTAAGAAAAGGCCGGTGAAGTTCGCAACACGTTAAGATCTCGGCGACACGCAGACGTTACAGCCTGCCTTTATGTACCCGCAAGGGCTCAGATCTGTCTGGGTTCGGTCCACTCGGCGAGAGGCGAAGATTTCGGGATCGAGGCGCTTGGGCGACTGCGCGCCAGACAGAACGATCCGATCCGTGTCATACTGTCAGAGGCAAGACACTAGCAATTGGGGGCGGCGGCAGATGAAAGAAGAGAACCACGTTCAGAAGTTGGTGCGCACGCTGCGTGCTCGAGCACCTGATGACGCGGCGGAATTGCTTGTCCGAGAGTCTCCCGAGTTCATCCGAGACACACTTAAATTGTTGCCGGACAGGCACGCCCGTAAGGTGGCGGAGCATTTGCCGCTGCATATGCGGCCTGTCAAGCCTGATGCCGGTGGCAAGGACCCCGCGATCCCCGAGTCGCTCGTCGAACTGATGGACCCGGTTCCCGCGAGCGTTCCTGTCGGAACGACGGTTGCCGCCGCCGTGGAGGCCGTCAGACGCACCCAGGTGCCGACCGAGCTCACTTATCTCTACGTCACGGAGGGCGGCGACAAGCTGGTTGGCCTGGTGGTCCTGCGCGATCTGATGCTGAGCGAAGCGGACGCGACGGTCGATCAGATCATGCTGCCGAGGCCCTTCGCCCTTAATGTGGGTCTCTCTTTGAGCGACGCATGCAAGGCGGCAGTACGGCGTCACTACCCTGTCTATCCCGTTGTCGACGAGGAGCTCCGGTTGCTCGGGCAGGTTCGCGGCTGGCGATTATTTGAGCAACAAATCATCGAAATTTCGGCCCAGTCTGGCCAGATGGTGGGTGTGCAGAAGGAGGAGCGTTCTTTTACGCCGCTGTTTTCAGCCTTCTTGAAGCGTCATCCGTGGCTGCAGCTGAACCTGTTGACGGCCTTCATGGCCGCTTTCGTGGTCAGTTCGTTCACAGGCACGATCGAGAAGATCGTCGCCCTGGCGGCGTTCCTCCCGGTCTTGGCCGGGCAGAGCGGAAACACCGGCTGCCAGGCTCTGGCTATGACGCTGCGTGGCCTTGCCCTGGGCGATGTGGACAAACGACCGAAGCTGAACCTGGTGATGAGGGAGGGCGCGCTCGGGATCGCCAACGGCGTGCTCGTCGGTCTTGTGGCGGCTGCGGCGATGTGGTTCTACGCCTCGCGGCAACCGGAGTCGGCGGCCCAGGCGCCCATGCTGGCACTTGTGATCCTGCTCGCCATGACCGGATCATGCCTCATGTCGGGAATCTCCGGCGTGCTGATCCCGCTGGGCCTACGCCGGGTCGGCGCCGATCCGGCGGTCGCTTCGGCGATCTTCCTCACCACCGTGACCGATATCGTAGGCATGGGCCTGATGCTGGGGCTGGCCACCATGCTCGTGCTGTAGCAAGCGCTTCCGGTGACGCACCATGGAGAGATAGGTTCCTATAAGCTGACCTCGTCGCGTTCGACGAAATAGCAAGAGCTGCTGCGCGTCCCGTAGACGTGGTGAGAAGCGCCTCGTGGCAGCTCTCCGATCGCTTGCGCGGTGCCACGAAAGACCCTTGGATGAGCTGCGGGGTGAACTTGATGGCTCATTCAGTGACCAGATACGCGCAGAATCGCGCAAACAATATTAATCTTGCCGGCTGTGCGATCCACGACTGGTGATGATTTGAGTTATTTGCATGTCGTTCCGAATACTTCACTTGTTCCTGCAACGGTGAGATGATTTTCTACAACCAGCGCAGCCGCAATACGAATAACCCCGATGGTTTGTTGCGCGGCTGCAACAGCTGTTGAAAACTCGGGCCCTTTCGTCAAAGTTCAGTCGCCTTTTTTCTTGTGGTCGTGCTAAGTCCTTGGCACTGGTCGGGTTTGGGGTGGGTTCTCGGCATGCAATCTTCGTTTCGAGCGATCTTCGGCTGCGCCGCGGCGCTGCTTTGTACCGGCGTATTGCCGGCCGGCGCACAAGGTCTTTTTACGGCCTATGACGATGCGTTTTCGGCCCGCATCGCCAGTCCGGCCGACAACGGAACGCTCGCCCAGTTCGTCACGGTTGCCGTCAACGCCGGGCAGTACGATCAGGCGATCTCCTCAATCGAGCAGTATCTGATCAAGTATCCCCGCGATGCGCGCGCCCGGCTTGCGGCCAGCCGGTTGTACTATCATGTCGGCTCCTATGAGTTGGCCCGGCGGCAGGTGCAGTACGGCATCGAAGTCGGCGGCCTGACGGCAAGTGAACAGCAGGAAGCTGCTCGCCTGCTTGCCCGCATCGATCGCGCGTTGCGCGGCGTCACCTGGGAACTCGCCCTGACCGGCGGCGTGTTCAGCGCATTTACCGATTTTGAGCCCGGCGGGGCGCAGGACGACGACAGCTTCGTCTCGCCCTATGGGCGGGCGGAAGGCTTTGTCCGATGGGACCTCGGCACGCCAAGTGCCGACGCTCTCGTCCTTTCGGGGTCGTTGACTGCGACACAGCGTTTTTTCACGGAAGACCTGTCGGTTCCGGGTGGCAAGGAGACCTTCATCCATGGCAACGCCGCGATCACCTGGGACAAGGGGCTGCCCAACAGTGGGATCGATTCGCTGCGCCTGCTGCTTTCCGCCTTCACAGTTACGGATCGCTTCGAGAGCGATATCCAGGAAACCGGCATCGGCGTCAGTGGGCGCTTTCTTGTGCGCCCGACAGTCGAGACGACGCTCTTCGCCGGTGGCGGCTACATCGATCTAAGCGCCTCGCAAGGCATTTTCGCCGACAGCAGGGTTTTTTATGAGGCAGGCGGCAGCTACCGCTTCCGCAATGGCCAGGCGCTCGGCCTGCGCTTTGTCGGTTCGAATGACTTCGCCTCCGGATCTGAAATCGGCCGCAGCTACACGGGCGAGGTCCGCTATGGCGGCCTGTTGATGAATGTACCGGATCTGTTCGCATGGTCGCACCAGGTCGCCTTCTCGGCCGGCCATAGCGACGCTCCCGATCTCTCCGTCGGCATCGGCACAAGTATCAAGAGCGACTTCTGGCGCATTGCCTCGGAAAGCGATTTTCAGCTGTCGGAGGCGCAGAAGATCAGCGTCGATCTCGCCTATCGCGAAACCAACTTCGACATCGCCAACCGCGACCGAAAATCATTCGAAATGCTCATGAGCTATACGTTGACGCTCAATTGAAAGAGGCCGCGATGAGGACCCCGTACCGTCAGATCGCCATTTTTGTCGGCTGCCTTGCCTTTGCGGCACCATCCGCCGCTGAAACGGTCGGGTCGATGACGGCCTACCAGACCAACATCGTCCGCAACAACGGCGGGACAATGGACGTCGGTGCCGGCGTCGAGCTCGGCGACCAGTTGCGCAGCGATCCCACCGGTCTTGGAATGTTGGTGTTCCGCGACGAATCGAGCGCCAAGATTGGTCCGAACACCAGCCTGACGATCGATGAATTCGTCTACAATCCGGGCTCCGGATCGGGAAAGATCGACATCGGGATGAACAGCGGCCTGGCCCGTTTTTATGGCGGCCAGGTTTCAAAAGGCGGCGTCATGCAGGTTGCGACGCCGCACATGGTGCTCGGGGCCAGAGGCGGCATCATCGAAGTGCTGGTGGCAGATGGCCAGACCGTCGGCATTCTGCGCGCCGGCCGCATGACCTGCACGATCAATGGCAAACGGCTGGTCATCACAAACCCGGGCTACGCCTGCACGTCGGAAGACGGCAAGCTGCTGACCGGTTACGGCGGAATCGACACCTTCCCGATATTGGACAGCGTCGACCGGATAGCCGGCACCGGCCTGCCAGGCGAACCGGGTCCGGGACTGGACGTAAGCGCGCTTTGTGCGTCGGCACTCGGCGGCTCGCTCAAAGTCTGCGATTCCACCGACGGGGCATTGCCAGGAGTGGTCATGGAGTTCCCCGACAGCCCAACGCCACCTGTGGGCGGCGGCGTGGATAAGGGTGGGTGTGAGGGCGAGGGTGAGGGTGAGGGTTGCTGCTACTACTGCAATTAAGCCCGGCGGCACTACATGAGCCTCTTGGCCGGTTCGCGCTGGGCTGATTGGCGGCACGCTGCCAGGCGCAAAATTTCCGGTCTTGCGGTCGTGCTCCTGCTGCTCGCTTGCCATTTGGCTTTCGACGGGCCGCTGTCGCGCCTGCGCGAACGCACCTACGACTTCTACCAGTTTCTCGCCCCGCGCCAGGCGACGAGCAATCCTGTCGTGATCGTCACGATAGACGACGCCAGCCTCAAGGCACATGGGCGATGGCCCTGGAACCGTGGCCTCTTGGCCGAGCTGGTCGATGGCACCACCAAATCCGGCGCCGCGGTGATCGGGCTTGCCCTGGTGCTGCCCGAGGCCGACACTTCGCCTGAGGGCATCGCCGGAGATAAGCGCCTGGCAACGGCACTGGCGAAAAATCGAACGGCGCTTGCCGTCAGCCTGGGCAACGAGGCGACGGTTTCAGAAGTAGGGCCCAAATCTGGCTGGTCGATCGTTGGGCAAGTACCTGACACACTTCCCGGCTTCACCGGCCTGACCGGCTCGCTTGCCGAATTCTCCAACGCCGCCGCGGGCCTCGGCGTAATTCGCACCTTGCCCGATCCCGACGGCGTACTGCGCCATGTGCCGCTGCTGTGGCTTCGCAATACCGCTCAAGGCGTGCAGCTGTGGCCGTCCTTCGCGCTCGAGCTTCTGCGCCTTTACGCCGGGCAGGACGGCTACATAGCCCGGATGAATGCCGCGGGGTTCGACGCACTCAGGATGGCCGGCGCTATCGTGCCGCTCGAGCCGGAGGGGAGTATCCGCCTCTGGGAAACCGCAACGGATACGCCTCGCATATCTGCCAGCACTATCCTTTCGGGCGGCAGTGATCCGCGGCTGCGGGACGCCATCGTCATCGTCGATCTGTCGGCCGTGGGACTGACGCAGTACCTGCCCACCCCGACGCGTCCAGCGCGACCAGGCGCCGACATCCACGCCGATGCTATCGGCCAGTTGCTTGCCGGGCGCTACCTGGCAGAGCCGACGCACGCGCGCACGGTGGAGCGCCTCTGGTTTGTCCTCACTGCCGTCATCTTCATCGCGCTTTCCGGAGTGCTCGCCGGACGTGTCGTGCTTGGTGCCCTGGCTCTCGCGCTGCTGGCCGTCACGCCGTTTGTGTTCGGCGCTCTCGAATACAGCATGCAGGGTAAACTCTATGACCCGCTGCAGCCGGCGCTTGCGACGATCCTGGTAGCCGGCTTCGAAGGCTATGTCCTCTACAGGCGCAGCGAGCAGCGCCGGTCCACCCTGGCACGGCAGTTCTCCCAGTATCTCTCGCCTTCCGTGGTGCAGCGCCTCGCAAGCTCGGACACCGAAGCGATCCTGTCGGGCGAGAAGCGCGAGATCACGATCCTGCTCAGCGACATACGCGGCTTCACGACGATGAGCGAACAACTCGATACCCAGGAAATCGCAAAGGTGGTCAACCACTTTCTCGGCATTGCGACCGATGAGATCCTCAAGCGCGACGGCACGATCGACAAGTTCATGGGCGATGCGGTGCTCGCCTTCTGGAACGCGCCGCTCGATCAGCCGGATCATCGCGAGCGCGCGCTCGACGCGGGCCTTGCCCTGATCGAACGGGTTAAGCGCGAAGACGACGCCTTCACCGCGGATGGCCACCCCTCCATCCAAATCGGCGTCGCCATCGAGACCGGCGTCTGTTCGGTGGGCAATTTCGGCTCCGAGCGGCGTTTCGACTACACCGCGATCGGCTCGCCGGTGAACCGCACGGCACGGCTCGAGTCGACGACCAAGAAGCTGCACATCCCCCTTGTGCTTGGTCCCGGCTTTGCGGCAGGAGCTTCGATGCCGGTCGTCCAGGCGGGCGCCTTTGAACTCCAGGGTTTCAAGGGCGAGGTGCCGGTTTTCACCGTTCCAGAGATGCACCACGGTGTGCCGCGAGAAAGCGGATCAGCATAGAGCGCAACCTGGCGGCTCAGCCGTGGTCGATGGTTCGTCGCTGCGCCCGGAAACTGCTCCTGATCTTGCACCTCGAACCCGAAGCACAGGCTGACCGACCAGCGGATCGCCGCGTGCCGACCTGTATTACGAACTGATTACCCCTTAGGGAGGCCTCGCGGTGTGCGTGCCCTCCCCGTTTGTCATTCGCCGCGCATGGTCGCCTGGAAGCTCGGCAGATGCTTCCTTTGTGCCTCGAGCATTTTCTCGCGATAGACACCATAGATGACGTCGGTGTCGTGCAGTGTGACGCCGGCAATTGTCGGCGAGGCAAAAACCGGCAGCTCGATACCGCGTTTCGAAAGCGCCTCTGCGGTGCGGGCGATCAGCTCATGTGCCAGGACCATGGCAAGCACGGTCGACGAACCGGAGACCGGCCGGCTCCAGCCCTCGACCGGCACGATGGCATCCTCGATCGGCGAGCAGGTGTCGATGACAAGGTCGGCGGCATCTGCAAGCCGCTTGCCGGAAGAGTGCGTCGCCGGCTTGTCGAGGTTGTTCTTGCTGGTCACCGCAACGACGAAGATGCCACGTTTTTTCGCGTAAAGTGCGGTATCGATGCCTGACGAATTGCGGCCGCTATGGCCGAAGATGATGATCGAATCACCTTTGTTCAGCGGCTGATGATCGAGAAATTTCTCGGCGTATTTCTCGGTCCGCTCCAGCCACAGAAGTTCGCGCACGCCGCCGGCGCCGAGCACGTTGTGCCACATGACGCGCGGGTCGGTCAGCGGATTGAAGCCGACATAGCTGCCATAGCGCGGAAACACCTCCTGGACCGGCAACACCGAGTGGCCCGAGCCGTAGAGATGGACCAAGCCACCGCTCTCGAGCGTGTCGGCAAAGCGGCTGGCCGCCTCGCCAAAGGCTTCGGCATTGGCTTTCGAAGCCTGTTCGATGAGGGCGGCAAGGCGGGGTATGTAAAGATCGGACACGTCGGTACTCCTGTTATGTGTCGGCTTGGGTATGGCTCAGCTTCTTGCGGTTGGCGCGGCGCGACCGGCACGCAGCGTCGAGCGGATTTCGTAGCGGTCGCCCCGCATCACGGAGACGGTGAATTCGAACGGGCCGCGCTCGTCGGTGGTGATGCGCTCGACCACGAAAGCGGGACTCCCCGCGGGCAGATCGAGCAACTCGGCATCCGCCGCCCCGACTGCACCGACACGGTAATTTTCGCGTGCCGCGACCGGCACGATGCCGTAGTGGCGTTCCAGCGCTTCATAAAGCGATCCCTGCAGCAGGCCGGCATCGAGAAAGCCGGGCACGCGCGCGGCCGAGAGCTGCGCCGTCTGGATGCCGATCGGCTCGTTGTTGCCGAGCCTGAGCCGCCGGATGCGCACCACCGGATCGCCCTCCTCGATCTCCAGCGCTCCGGCCGCGGCTTCATTGGCCGTGGTCAGGCTGCAGTCGAGCAAGCGCGAGCCGGCGACCACGCCCATATTGCCCATTTCCTGCGTGAAGCTGGTGAGTTCGCGGGTGCCGGCGACCAGCGTGGTGGAGCGCACGAAGGTGCCACGGCCATGTTCGCGCCTGAGCAGCCCGTGCTCCTCCAGATTGCGCAGAGCGTGGCGCAGTGTGATGCGGCTCACCCCGAACAGGGCGCACAACCTGTCTTCGGCCGGAATCTGGTCGCCGGTCGCCCACTCGCCGCTTTTGACGATGGCGCGGATCGCTTCCTCAACCTGATACCAAAGCGGCTCGGGCCTGCTGCGGTCGGGTTGCTGAAAGCTCGGCTCGCTCATCTTATCTGCCTCCACTGTGCGCCGGCGAGACCGGCCAGCGAGGCGCCGACGAGACCGGCGCGGGAGCCAAATTCGCCTGAGCGCAGAACGATGTCGCGCAGATGCGGCGGCAGCTGACGCCGCAATGCCGAAAGCAACGGTGGCCCTACCACGTCCAGCGCATCGGCAAGGCCGCCGGAAATCAGGATCGCTTGCGGATCGAGCAGCGCGACCGCACCCGCAAGGGCAGTGCCCAGCCGGCGCGCCGGCAGCTCCAAGGCGTCAAGTGCGGCCGTCTTGCCAGCCCGGGCGGCCTCGACCAGCCTGCCGCCATTGGCCAGCCCGATCTGGCGGGCCGCGGCGTCGAATGCGCGGCCGGAAGCAAAGCGCTCGAGCCAGCCGCTGCGGTCCTCGCCTTCATCCTCGATATCGGCGCAGGCCCAGCCGAATGAGCAGGCGCCGCCACCGGCGCCGGCAACGATGCGATTATTGGCCAGAACGGCGGAGCCGATGCCGGTGCCGATCGCCAGCAGGATTGCATCGGACAGGCCCTTTGCAGCACCTTCGACCACCTCGGCCAGCATGGCGATCTGTGCGTCATTGCCAATCACCACAGGCAGACAGGGAAACAAGGCCGCGACATCGATGCCGTCGAGATAGGGCAGGTTCGGAATCCAGCGGCAGACCGATCCTTCGACTAGCCCCGGCACCGCCAGGCCGAGTGCCTCGACTGGGCCTGCCTCGGCACGCAAGGCACCGATACGGTCGACGAACGCATCAAGACTTGCCGGCGCTGGCTCGCGGCTCAGCATCTCCAGCCAGCGAACATCGCCGGTATGGATAGCCGCGCGCAAATTGGTGCCGCCGAGATCGATGGCGAGAACGCGTGTCATCGAGGGCGGCCCGGACTGGCGACCGCCCGGTCCGCGGAGCGCCAGCTCCACAACGCGGTGGTGTCGGCGGCTCTGGTCGGCAGCGTGAAACAGGCCCCGGTGCACGCGGCGCCGAAGCCGGCGATCAGGCTGAGCGCAGCGCGTCGATGAATCATGCTCCGTCTCCCATCCGGCATCGTCGTCCTTTTACGCCTAAGTGTCATTATAACGACATGAACCCGATCGCAAGAGCCTTGCTGCTCGTTCTGGGCATTCCCGGCAGTGAGAAACAGCTCCAACCATCTTAGTTAAGGGGTTGCTTTCAATAGGCCATCTTCCCGTTGCGGGCCAGATAAAAGGAATCGTCCGCAGCACTGGTGGGAACCCTTCACGAAGATAGCGCTTGCGTCGTTGCTTCAAGTTGTCATAACCTCATTCACATCGGTATGCGGCTACGCGGAGGATCCGGATGTCTTTGGCTTGGGTTTCGAAACTGGCACTGGCTGCAGGGCTGCTGGCCTCGCCCACCATTGGTTGGGCCCAATCGGTCAACATCTCCTATCTGACCCACTGGTCGCCTGAAACGGTCGCTTTGCTGGACGCCGCGGCCAAGGACTACGCCAGGACCAATCCGGATGTGACGGTCACCATTCGCGCCGTCCCCTTCGGCGACCTCCTGACAACACTGCGTTCCCAAGGCGGCAGTTCCGATGGGCCGACGATCGGCGGCATCTATGATTTGTGGCTGCCCGAACTGGCGCGGGACAAGCTGGTCGCGCCGGCCCCCGATGCGGTTGCCGGCGAGGTAAAGAGTGCGTGGCCGGCCGGTGTCGTAACTGCAGCCTCCGTTGGTGGCACGCTCTACGGCATTCCAAACGAGATCGACGTCTACGCCCTGAACTACAACAAGGAGCTGTTCAAGCAGGCGGGCATTACGGCCGCGCCGAAGACCTGGTCCGAGTTGAAGGATGCGGCCAAGAAGCTGACCAGGAAAGATGCCGGCCAGCAAGGTTTTGGCATGATCAATTCCTGGGCGGCGGGCGTGGTCCATCCCTTCGCCTCGCTGCTGGTCTCCAACGGTGGCGAGTTGGTCAAGGACGGCAAACCGATGCTCGACAGTCCTCAAGCCGGTGAGACGTTCCAGCTCTACGAAGACCTGATCAAGTCCGGCGTCAGCGATCCGGCGATGGCCACGGCCGACGCCAACACCACCGGCCCCTTCCTCGACAATTTCGTCTCCGGCAAGACCGGCATGATCATCATGGCCAACTGGTGGGAAAGCGCACTAAAAAGCGGCATGGGCGACAAGTTCTCCAATATAGCTACCGCGCCCATCCCGGTCGGTCCGAGCGGCGACAAGCCGCACTCGATCTCCTATTCATGGATGACCGTCGTCAACGCCAATGCCGGTCAGGCCGAACAAAAAGCGGCCTGGGATTTCCTGGCATGGCTGAACAGTCCGAAGTCCGGCAAGAACGGCGCCTCGGCAATGTCGGATATTCTGATGTCGATGGGCATCCTGCCGACGCGGACCTCCGACATCGAAGCCCATAAAGACAAGCTCGGTTCCGAGTTCCTGTCCGGCTATGTCAGCGTGCTTGCCGACGCCAAGCCCTTCCCCGTCGTGCCGGGCGGCCAGGAGTTCAGCGAATCGCTGCAGCAGACGCTCGAAGCGTTGCAGTATGGTCAGCTCTCGGCCAAGGATGCGCAGGCGAACGCGCAGGCCGATGCCGTCTCGATCCTGGAGCGTGCCGCCAAATAGCGAAGGCGCTGTTTCAAGAGCCCTACGCTTTGGAAGCAGAGCAATGATCAAGACCTATCGTGCCTCGGCGGGCATCATGCTGGCGCCCGCCGTGACATTGATCGGCGTTTTCATCCTTTTGCCGATGCTGCTCACCATCTGGCTGTCATTCCAGGACTGGTCGACGCAAACGCCGTTTTCCAATGCGAGCTTCATCGGCTTCGACAATTTTCGCGAAATATTCGGGCCGACTTCGGTCGGGCGGGATTTCAAGCGAGCGCTGCTCAACACCGCCATCTACACGGCAATGTCGGTGATGCTGATCCTGCCCCTTTCGGTAGCGTTGGGCCTGATGGTCTACCAGCGCGATGTCGCCGGCGGCACAGCACTGCGGACCGTATTGTTTTCCACCTACATGGTGCCGATGATCGCCGTGACGCTGGTCTGGTCGAAGCTCTATTCGCCGAGCGAAGGGCCGCTCAACCAGATGCTCGGCCTCGCCGGCATCGGCCCGCAACCCTGGCTCTCCTCGCCAAGATCGGCGTTGATCTCGATCGTCGTGCTTAATGTCTGGCAGCAGATCGGCTATTTCACGGTGCTGGCGGTTGCCGGGCTGACCCAGATCCCGGGCAGTCTTTACGAGGCGGCGACTCTGGACGGCGCCAACCGGCGCGAACAGTTCCATTTCATCACCTTGCCGCTGCTGCGCCGCACGCTCCTGTTCAGCGCCGTCATCGCCATCATCAACGCCGTGCAGGTATTCGAGCCGGTGGCGCTGATCACCCAAGGCGGGCCGGTCGGCTCCACCAACGTGCTGACCTACCATATCCGGCGAGTCGGCATCGAGCGCGCACAAGGCGGATTGGGCTCGGCCATGGCAGTGATGCTGATCCTGGCGCTGATCGTCGTCGTGTGCGCGCTATTTGCGTTCGCCAACCGGAAGGATGACGAATGAGCGCGCTGGGCCGCTCAGCATCAAGCCGGTGGGCTAGCAAACGCCTGGCGGGCCGCAGAGCTCTCCTCGCTACGCTGATGCTGCTGGTTGCGGTGGCCTCCGCCTTCCCGTTGTTGTGGATGGTGCTGTCCAGCCTGAAGACGCCGGCCGAAACCATGCAGGTTCCGCCCGTGTGGATACCGCGCACGCCGAGCCTCGAAGCGTATGAGAAAGTGTCCGGCGTCATCAATGTCGGCCGCTCGATGTGGAATTCGCTGGTGATCGCCACGATCACCACCGCCGGCATTCTGGTCACCAGCATGATGGCTGGCTATGCCTTCGCCAAGCACCACTTTCCCGGCCGTTCGCTGTTGTTTTCGGTGCTGATCGCCACCATGTTCCTGCCGCCGATCGTCACCCTGATCCCACTGTACCGTCTCGTCGGATCGATCGGGCTGAACGCCAGCCTTGCCGGCATTATCGTACCCAATCTCGCCAATGCATTCGGCATTTTCCTGATGCGCCAGTTCATAGCCGGCGTGCCGGACGACCTGATCGACGCCGCGCGGATGGATGGGGCGTCCGAACTCCTGATCCTGTTCAAGATCGTCGCGCCCAGCGTGGCGCCGGCAATCGCGGCACTGGCGCTGTTTGCCTTCGTCTACCACTGGAACAGCTATCTGTGGCCGCTGACGGTTCTACAGGGCAATGCACACGACTATCCTATCGTTATCAGCCTGAGCCGCCTGCTCAGCTACAACAGAGGCGCCCTCAATACGGGACTGGTGATGGCTGGCGCCACGCTTGCTGTGCTGCCGCCGTTGGTGCTCTTCGTTTTCTTGCAGCGCTTCTTCGTGGATTCGATCGTCGGCTCGGCGGTCAAGGGGTAGCGCCGACGCCACGGCCGGCATGGTCCTGGCTATGATGGGAGACGGGCACAGAGCTACGCAGATAGCGGTGTTGTGAAAGCTACCATCCAGAAGGGAGCTTGATCCTCACTATGGTCGTACGCGTGTAATCATGCTCTTCACATGGAGGGGGATGTCATGGCCTCCCACCGAAACGCCGAAGGAGACTGGGGACCAACTTGATCGCCCAGCCGTGCGCCTAGCGGACTCGCTCGTCAGCATCGCGCCTCTGTTCGTACCATCGTGATGGGCCGGCACGCGAAGCTCACTGACCGAGGCCCTGGTCCCGCGCGTGCGTCGTGCAGCCAAGGCCTTTCAGCGCAGATAGTTCCATGGCGTAACGGCGGCGATATCGCTGTTTAACCAGCCACTGGCGATGCGCTCGAGAGGCTGGGGGGCCAGGCGTGCGGGTCGATCTGATTCATCTTGGCGGTGGTCACAGACGTTTTTTAAGAAGCCCCTGTTCCGTTGCCGCCGCCTTGAAGGCATCGAATGCAGCATATTGGCTGCAATGGCCGGCCATGCATTCTTTGATCATCCGGATCGCTTCGAGCCGTCCTGGCTTGGCCCTATATGGCCATGGTTGTTCAAGCGCCTTAGCGGCGTCGGCTATCGTTTTGACCACCGTCGCGTTGCCATTGAGGTATATCGTAATCGGAATGAACGCTGGCATTCTTGTCGCTCCGCGCGTTTGGACGCGGCTAAACGCCAAGACACGGCGGAGGTTGCATTAAGGAATACCGTTTCGGTCGCAACGGGCATGGAGGGCGATTGACTGGCCGGGCGTCCACGCTGCTTTGGCCAACCGCAGCGTGCGTCAGCGCCAGATCGTGCCTGGTAGCTGTGATGCGCGGATGGCCCGAACTCGCCTGAGGCAAGGACGGCCGTGCACCGTTGGGAGGCCGATGAGCTCCCTGTTGATGTTCCGATAGATCACCCGCCATTCAATTAAATGATTATGTATAGAACCTCCTGCACCGTGCGCGTCGGGTCCCAGCGCCTCATGGACGAGCTGTTCGCGGTCAGCGTGCCGGCGCTGCCGGCGCCCGGGTCGCCGAGGGCCCGTTCTGGCGCTGTTTTGGTAGGAAGCGCATTGGCCATTCGGCCGATTGCGCGTTTGTTGCGGCTGCAATGACGGCCGGGCCATATTGGCAGCGCTCATCACTGATACACGAACTACGACACCCCGTTTCGCCTGTTTCGCCCGACATCAGGGAACGATATCGGCCCCCAATGTGTTAAAAGTCCATGGACACTATGGAACCCCAGGGCCACGGGATGGCGGCCAATATTTTGACGTCGGAAGTTGCCAATGCCAGGCAGCGCATCCGCCGGACCGAGCTCGCGCTTAAACGCACTGAAGAAATGCTGGCCGACAATCTCGCGCTGTCCAGCAGGATACGAACTGCGGTCGAGGCCGCAGACCGCTTGGTGAAGATCGATCGCCTCAGCGTTGAAGGACGTCGCGCGGGTTGAACTGGGCCGGCGTTCATTCGTCGCAACCTTCAGTCCACCGGCGCCATCACTCTCGCTCTAGAACTGTGCCAGCCACATCGATCGTCTGGGCTGCACGCTTGCGAACAGCCGGAACCAACGGCGACCACAAGCGGTTTACCAATCGAAGGGACCGCATGGAGCCGACCTGCCCGGCCCGAGTGCTGCCGAGCGAGGAGGAGGTCAAGTTGCTCTATGGACCGTTGCCGGTGCTGAGACTGCCTATGGATCTTCAGGCTCACTGGCCCGCCCCGGTCGCAGCTCGTGCAGACAAGCGTCCCCTCACCGTGCTGAACAGAGCGCCATCGCCGTGCCGACGAACGAGCGTTGGTGCATCGGCCACCCGACGCGCAGCTATAGTGTCGGCCTCCGGCGCCCGCGTCCCCCCTCTCATTCGCAATCTGCTCAGGTGCTCTTGAGCGTGCCGTTCATCCCTTCCGGATAGAAGCCGCCCTTGCTCACTCCGTCCTTGTCGGTGAGGTAGACGATCCTGAGCACCTCCTGCGGCGTTCTGGTGAATGCGATTGCGTCCGGCGTCGAGGGAACGATGTTGGCTTTTCCGTCCACCTGGATGCCCTGGTCCTTATCTTCAGATCCGTCGATCTTGTCGCGGGCATCGGAAACCGCATTGGCGGCCTTCCAAGCCTTCTCGCCCTTCCGGTATAGCGTGGATCGCGCCATACCCATATGGTAGGCCTCGACGGCCAGAATGCCAGCGGCGGCGGCGAGGAAGTCCTTATTTTTCAGAACGGTCGCCGCACCGGCATAGGCGGTGACGCCGACATCCTCGAACAACATCCCGCCGAGAACGAAGTTCTTTTCGTTGCCGAAGGGGTCGAAGTCCGGTCCGAGGCCTGCTGCCTCCGCAACCGCCTTGAACCCTGCGTCGAAATCGATGGCCGGCCGGTCAACGGCGTTGGTTCCAAGCGTCTTGCGGTAGAAGCGAACGTGCGCGAGTTCGTTTTCGGCGACCTCACGCATGAAATCGCCGATTGCGGGCGTGTCAAAGCTGACCTGTTTGCCGCCAACGACAGCGCCGGCCTTCGGGCCAGCATCCGAGTCTTCGATCCCTTTTCCGGTGGTACCGCGCAGGTAATATTCGGCCTCCATATATTCGAGATTGAGGGCGAACCGGAAAATGTCTTCGTCCTTGACCTCATCCTGCGCATAGGCGCGGGAAACCGGGGCAAGGCCGGTGGCCGAAACGAGCGTTGCTCCCAGGCCAAACTGCAATGCGCGGCGGCGCGAAACACGAAATGCAGGCATGACGCGGATCATGGCTTCCTCCCAAAGCCCGCCGGCATCAAACATTTTGGCACCTCAAAAGCGGGCCTGCGCTCCCAACTTCACCAAGGGTGGAATGTTCCTCAAGCTCTGCAACTTAGATGATCTCGCGCGATGGCCACAAAGCGAGATTTCAGCGATCACAATGTCATGGCAGACAATGAGGCGGAATATTTGATTCGAGAGAACGGCAAGTCTCCCGCCGCTCAATTCGGAAACGGCGGGTTTCTCATCCCCAAAGTTATGGTCATTCGATCACTTTGACGATCTTATGTGTGCCCGGGTCGACGACAACGGTCCGGTTGTCGATCACGGTGTAGCGATATTTCACGTTGGGGACTTCATGAAGCTCGACGGTGTCGGGGAGCGTCGAGCCGACATTCAGCTCTACCCCGGGGACTTTCACCGATGCGAGCGGCTGCTTTTTCACGTATTCCTTAATGACGGTTTCCTGCTGCGGGTCAATGACCACGTCCTGAGCGGCGGCGGCACCGACACCAGCCAGCAGCAGAAATCCCGCCGCTGCGGTGGAAAGATGCATTCTCATAGTTATCTCCTTGTGGGCTCGTGGGCGCGAAACATTGCGCCAGGCTCGCCCAAACCTGCAGCTTTCCTAGACGTTCCAAACTGAGCCTTAAGGCTAGCCGTGCGTAGGGACCTAAGTCTGAGTCACTGCGCGCAATGGCCCCCTACGTGTAGCCGTCCGGAACTGCGTCTGTTCGGACTCGTTGCGGTCCCTCAAGGGAGGAGCCTATGGAGAACAGTGTTCACGAAGCTCGCTGGCTGCTTGCACCGGTTTTCGCCATCTCCATCACCGTGTTGGTGATTGGAATAGTCGCGAGCTGATGCTCGTTAGCCAGCAATGACGCTCCAACAATCCCCAGAAATTGGATTTGCGCAGCTAGAGTCCCTTCCTGCGCTGATGGGATCCGCCCGCCAAATCGAGGAGTGGCGGGCGGATTCTCATTGCAGCTGCTGAGCGAGTAGGAAAACGGAAATGAACGAGAACAAGAGCACCCAAGCCTACGTCGACCGAGGCCGCCTCTCGATCGATGCGTTTTATGAAGTGGAACGTTTCGCGCGGGAAAATCGCATTTCGCCAAGTCAAGTCAGCAAGCTGATCAAAAAGAAGGGCAATGACCGCCTGACCCTCACCAAGGCAGTCAAAGAGCTGCGCGATCGACATTGAAAAACCCGTCGCACTCTGCAGCACGGCGGGTCGATCAAGCGTCGCGCCGAGCACGGGGCGTGGGCTCTGGGTTGGGCGGTGCCAGGTGGGGCGGACCGTGAGAAACGACGCGCGCCGCTGCTTTGCGTTCGTCGCATTGAGTAGTTTTAACAACTCGTCGCGTGGACGCGGGATCCCGATATCGAAGTCTAGAATCTCATAACTAAGGTCGTCACATTCTGTTCCGGGCACCCCGCCCCCTTTTGACGCTCCAAGTTGTTTGGGCATGTATTAGTGCAAAGTCTGAAGGACTAGGCTCCAAGTCTTAGTAATTTTCGAACGCCTTAATATCCATCAGTGGAGCCAAGTCGCATTCGTCGCCAAATTCTTTATGTAGCGTCAGCGCGTTCAGCATGCGGCCGAGTATGCCGGCCCGAACCAATGAATCTTGGCTGGCCACGTTCTGATAGAGCTCTCCCGCTAAGCCGGCCGAGGACGCAGAGAGGAGTGGCAACAAAAATATGAGGCGCATTTCGAACTCTTCACGTGAGCGTCGGGGCTGCAGCAGAACCTAGCCCAAGGACGGAGGTGACGACGATTTAGGGTATGAGCATGGGCCGACCCTGGACAACTCGATCCCGTAGACACACATCAGCGCGAGCACGCGTAGTGACGCTTCTCAAAACCGGACTTCCCGAATTTCATCTCCACGGCGGCCAGTTTGCAGGATGGGGACAAGAAGATTTCCGCTTCCGCACGCGGGCTCCAGGAAGCGGGAGTCGATGCGCTCGGTCTCGCCTTTGACGAGATCGAGAATTTTTCGAGTAGCCAAGGGGGGCGTGAAAACCTCCCCGTGATCGGCAACACGTTTCTCGGATCTGACAAGAGTCACCGGCGGCCCTGCACGTTCTGCGGGGTGCTGAGGCCGCCGGTCTCACGCCGCACCGGCAGCTTGGCGATTTCCCTGCCGGCCTTCTCTTCCGCGACGCGGATGTCATAGGCACTCTGGAGATTGAGCCAGAACTGGGCGCTGCTGCCAAACCAGTGGCCAAGCCGAAGGGCGGTGTCGCCGGTGATGCCGCGCCGGCCATGGATTATCTGTGTCACCCGATTAGGCGGGACGTTGATAAGGCGCGAAAGCTCGGTCGGCGAAACGCCAAGCTCCTGAAGCTCGTCGGCGAGAATTTCGCCGGGATGGATGGCAGGTCGGGACATAAGTCACTCCTAATGGTGATCGACTATTTCCACGTTAGACGGGCCGGTAGCGTCCTTGGGCCATTCGAAGCAAATCCGCCATTGCATGTTGATGCGCATGCTGAATTGGCCGCTCCGGTCGCCCCTCAGGGCCTCAAGGCGATTGCTGGGCAAAGCCCGCAAGTCCTCGACGCCGGTCGCGGCGTCCAGAATTTCAAGGCGCTTCCAAGCCTGCCTGTCGAATCCCTGAAACTCCCGGACGAACGTGCCGTTGGCAAAGCCTTCGGTCCGTTTGTCGCGATAGCTTAGAATCATCCGTCAGCATACCCTTGACGATTTACGTCCAGCATAAATTTCACGATCCCATAGGTCAACATTATGAAAATCAGCGCCGCATAGCCTGAACTGGAAGTTCTGACCGTTGCCTTCCGAAACATGGGATATCAGCTTCGCGCCCACGCTTCGGCTGTGGCGGTCAGCATTGCCACCACCTTGGAGGCTGACATAGCCGGCGACCACTCTGGAACTCGCAGTTGCGTCACACGAGCAGAAATTGAGATCATTTTCCCCAGCGGACATTCGGTTGATACGTTAGGCCCCGATGTAAGGAGGCTCGTGCATTGGGGACGCGCCTCTCTTTAAGGCCGTCACCGGGCTTGCAATTCGGCGGCCCATTGCGACATTGGGTGCATGAGCACGTCCGGACAACCAGTGCGTCTGGCCCGCCCCGAAAAGAAGCGGCGGCGCATCCCCATTGCAGTCATAATGGCGTTGAGTTTTGGCAGTCTCGTATTCCTGTCGCTCGGCGGTGTGCTCGCATTGTCGGTCGGTGCCAACTTTCGCAACACGTTCGATTTGCTCGGCGCCCAGTCGACACTCCTCATCGATGCGATGGAGGACTCGCTGCGCGCGGAGATGGGAGACGCCGAGAACGCGGTGGACGGCATCGCACAGTTGTATGCCCAGGGCGAGTTCCAGATCGACGACAAGGCGATGTCCGCAGCCGTTGCGGGCGCTCTGGCTGCCGCTTCGGGGATCGAGGCGATGCTAATCTGCACCCCCGATCTGGTCTGCCGCGGCGCCGCGCGCTCCGTTGAAAACAACGTCGCCACGGGCGCGATCGAGCATTTTCCGGCCGAGCCCGAGAAGTCGCCCCAAATCCGCGCCGCCCTTGAGCAACGCAAACAGGTCGGCGGCCGGCAGTGGGGGGCGTTCGTGGCCAATGAGTTCGGCCTGTACGCGCATGTCTCGGTGCCGCTGGTACGTGATGGCGTGACGCAGGCCTGGGTGATCGCGGCGGTCGAATTGCAGAAACTGTCCGGTATCACGCGGAAATTGTCATCGCGATTTGGCACGCATGCCTTTATTCTTGATGGCGAAGATCGCGTGGTCGCCGACCAAAGGCTGGCCGATCCCGACGCTCTGAAAAATGGTTTCCTGCCGCTGACGCGGCTGGCCACGTATGGCGATCCGGTATTGGCCGCATATAGCTCGCGCAAGGTAGAGCGGGAGTTCGATACGCGCCAGGCCCGCGACATAGAAATCGCCGAGATCGACCCCAGCGTGGACAATGCGTCCGAGTGGAGCGGCGACACCACCTACATCGCCATCACCCGCAAGATCGCAGGCTATGGCGACGAGCCCTGGACGCTGGGCGCCTATTTCGAGACCAGCCAGATCAGCGACGAGATCGAGCGCGTCATAGGATCGGCCATACTTGGACTTCTCGCGATGGCGGTGGCGGTCATCGTCGCGATTCTTCTCGGCAGGCGCCTGTCGCGCCCGATCCAGGCGATAGCCGGCCAGGCTACCCGCGTCGCCGATTTCGATCTCGACGGTGTGGCCCCCTTGCCGCGCAGCAGAGTGCTGGAGTTGGACAATCAGGCTTCGGCGTTCAATGCCATGCTGATCGGTTTGCGCGCATTTTCAACCTATATTCCGCGCTCGCTGGTGGCCAAGTTGGTGCGCACCGGAGAGATCGGCATCGCCGAACCGCGCGAAGCGGTTGTCACTGTGATGTTCACCGACATCGCCGGCTTCACCACGCTGTCGGAGCAGATGGACGCCGCCGCCGCGGCCAGGCTGCTGAATCACCACTTCGCGATCTTGTGTGGCGCGGTCGATGCACATGGCGGGACTGTGGACAAATTCCTGGGCGACGGCATGCTGGCGTTCTTCGGCGCGCCGGATCGGCTGGAGGGCCATGCCGCCGCGGCCGTTCGCGCCGCCGCCGCGATCCGCGAGGAGCTGGAGAAGGACAATTTGGAAGCGGGGGGGGGGGGGGGGGGGGGGCCCGCGCGGGCGCGGGGGGGGGGGGGGGGGGTGGGGGGGGGGGGTGGGGGGGGGGGGGGGGGGGGGGGGGGGGGGTGGCCCCCGCGCGGGGGGCGCGGGCGCGCGCCCGCGGCCCGCGGGGGGGGGGGTTTTCATAAATTTTTGCCCGCGCCGGGCCCGGCCGGCCCTCCACTTCATATCCGCATCGGCATCCACACGGGCTCCGTCATTGTCGGCAACATTGGCGCATCCGACCGCGTGAACTATACGATCGTCGGCGACACCGTGAACGTCAGCCAGCGACTGCAGGACCTCGGCAAGCAGCTCGAACCGGGCGCCATCGCCGCAATCGCCATTTCCGGCGAGACCGCGTCGCGGCTCGACGAAAGGTTCGAAAGGATCCCGGCGGGCAAACACCGGCTGCGCGGCCGCGGCGAGGCGACGAAAGTCTTCCAGCTTGGCAAAGTCGCGACGTCAGAATCGCCCCGTCTGAACGTTCACCGCGCTCAAGCAGGCTAAGGGACATGCCACTTCCATCGTCACGCGGTACGCGACGTGCTCGAATGCGCCTGGCCTGTCGCGATGGCGACAAACCGGCGCTTGACTGCGGCAAACAACGCCGGTGGCAGCGGCCCGTAGTAGCCGCTCTCCGTCTCCAGCGGCCGGATGTCAGGCCCCGGCCAGGCGAATCTGTTACTTTCCGTCAAAACGATCCACGACCGTTCACCGTCAAGGCGCAGACGCAGCTTGACCGCAGCCGGAATCTCGATGGCATCATCGGGATCGGACGGCGGCGTATGGGTGATCGGCAGGACCCGGACGACCGGCGAGCCGTCCTCCTGCATGGCGACTAGCGCGAGCACCAGGCAGGGCCGGTCCTTGTCGGCTTCCTCGCGGCCCTTCGCGGTGTTGCCAATGCCAGAGGTAGGAGTAACGGAAGACGTGGCCGACCTTGATTTCAGCCGGTAGCATTTTTGCAGTCAGGCCTTTTGCCCCGAGGGGTTTCGACCCGAGGGTTTTGACCCAGAGAGCTCGTCGTTGAGATGGTCGAGATGCGGCTCCATTTCAGAGGCTTCGACCGCGGCGATCTCGTCCGAGCCGAGCTCCGCTGTCAGATCGACCCGCCGGTCGCGCTTCGACAGCCGGACAAAATCCTCATAGGCCAGCAGCACCGTGCGCGGGCGACCGTTCTTGGTGATGATGACCGGGTCGCGGACTGCGGCGTCCTGATAGGCGCCAAAATTTTTCGAGACGGCGGCGGCAGTGACGGTGGTGCTCATCGGCGAGACTCCTTTATTCCGGAATATACGGGCTTTCCGGGCTTTCCGCAATTGTCGGGCGCCCGCCAATGGAAACGAGGCAGTGACAGGGCAGCCTCCAAAGGCGCTCGTCCGTTCGCCTGAGTTCATTCTGCGAGCGCGCCGCCGATATTGTGCAAAACGCAACGTCCAGAACACCTCCCCTTGCTGTAGGCAGCCGCAACTGGAAGCGATGCCGGACCTTGCTATGACGACCAGGAATAAGGTTGTCGGTGGCGGCAAGGCCGGTTGAGGAAAGCCCAGACCGTTATGAAGCCAATGACCAAAGAGCATCCCGCGGCACTAGCACAATACGTCCCTCGGCAGCTCTCGACTAGCGAAAGACTGACGACGACGTCTGTTTGGGGTCGAACTTGCCTATTGGCCGCTTGCCGGAGAGTGGACATTCGCGGACCGCCACACTGCTATAGCCAAAGCTGTGGATCGACTCCAGCACCTGGTGCCCGCGTGCGGCGGCTTGATAGGTTTGTCGGGATCGTCGGTCCAGACGAAGGGCTACGACTGCAGCTTGTGCTCCATGACGAAGCGGTTGATGGCGGAAACACAATGCCCTCAACACGGGACTGGTGATGGCTGGCGCAGCGCCTGCCGTGCTGCCGCCATAGGTGCTCTGGGCTCCTGACACGACCACGCCAGAACCGCACGGCACGAGCTTCCAGCGCCGTTGCCCTGCGGCAGGAGGTTGGGGTGGCACCAAGAGGCGGGGAGGATAATCGCCAGTAAGCACCGATTATGCGGCAAATCTTGGCTCGGGAACTCCCGTTACGCCAAGGCCGGTGATGACAAAAAGGCTGCCGCGCAAGACACCGTCGCCCGGAAAGCGCGGCAGCGGCGGTTTGGCCATCGATGTGACGTACAAGGTGTCGAGCTTCGGCCCGCCGAACATGACGCTGGTAATCTTCTTGACGGGCATGTCGATGATACGGTCGACGCTGCCGTCGGGTGCGTAACGCACCAGCCTGCCGTCGTAGACCAGCGCGTTCCAGAGGAATCCTTCCGTATCGACCGTCGAGCCGTCGGCTGCCCCTCCCCGGCTGGTATCGACGCGCGCGAAAGTGCGCCGGTTGGTGGCGGCACCCGTTTCGATATCGTATTCGTAGGCCCAGATCTCGCCGGTCCAGGTGTCGGAGAAATAGAAGGTGCGGTCGTCGGGACTCCAGCAGGGGCCGTTGGAGCAGATGATGCCGGAATCGATCCTGGTGACGGAGAAATCGGGATCTAGCCGGTAGAGCCCGCCGGAGGGTCCCTCTTCCATGGTGTCCATTGAGCCGGCGAAGAAGCGGCCGCGCCGATCGACCTTGCCGTCATTGAGCCGGTTCATCGGCCTGTCCGGCTCTGGATCGTGGATCAGCGTCACCTCGCCGGTGGCGAAATCAAGGAGATGGAAGCCGCGCTGCAGCGACACCACCGCGCCACCGCCGTCCTTGCGCAATGCCATTGAGCCGATCTTCATCGGCACGTCCCAGCAACGGATTTCGCGGCCGTCGGCGGTCGCGCGAAACACACGCCCGTCGAAACTGTCGATCCAGTAGAGGCGCTCCTGTTCGACGTCCCACAGCGGTCCCTCGCCCAGCGTGGTCTTCACGTCCACCACGACCTCGATCTTCATGCCGTCCTCCTCTGTTCGAATCTTGTAGAAACCGGTCAGAACGCGACCTGGTCGCCGCCCTTCAATGACAGGATTTCGCGGGCCTCGTCGGGCGTCGCCACTTCCATGCCGAGGCCTTCGATGATCTTGCGGGCAAGCACCACCTGCTCGGCGTTCGATTTGGCAAGCTTGCCCTTGCCGGCCCAAAGACTGTCTTCAAGCCCAACGCGGATATTGCCGCCAAGCGCTGCCGATTGCGCGGCAATGCGCAACTGGCTGGCGCCCGCACCCAGCACCGACCAGCGGTAATGCCCGCCGAACAGGCGATCGGCGGTGCGCTTCATATGAGCGACGTCTTCGGGATGCGAACCGATGCCGCCGAGCAGGCCGAATACGGACTGAACGAAGAACGGCGGTTTCACCAGCCCGCGATCGGCGAAATGGGAGAGATTATAGAGATGGGCGATGTCGTAGCACTCGAACTCGAAGCGCGTGCCATTGTCGTAGCAGGTCTCGAGTATGTACTCGATGTCCTTGAACGAGTTGCGGAAGACCAGGTCACGCGTCGCTTCCAGGTGCGGCCTTTCCCAGTCGAACTTGAACCTTTCGTATTTGGCGACGAGGTGATAGAGCCCGAAATTGATCGACCCCATGTTGAGCGAGGCGACTTCCGGCTTGAACTGGGCGGCGGGGCGCACACGCTCCTCCACCTTCATGTAAGGACTGCCGCCGGTGGTGATGTTGATGGCGGCATTGGTGCCTTGCTTGACGCGCGGCAGGAAACGCGAGAACGCCTCTGGCGTCTGGTCGGGCTTGCCGGTCTCAGGGTCGCGGGCATGCAGATGCAGGATCGCCGCACCGGCCTCGGCCGCCGCGATCGCCTCCGAGGCGATCTGGTCCGGCGTGATCGGCAGATAGGGCGACATGGTCGGCGTATGGATTGCCCCCGTCACCGCACAGGTGATGATGACCTTGCCCTTGGGCTGCTGAGCGCCGGGCCTGCGGCTTGTTTCCGTCATCGTCCAAACTCCTGATCCGATTTTTTCTTGTGCGCCGCCAGCGCCATCAGCCGACGGTCGCGCCAGACCTGCCGTTCGCCGAGTGCTTCCCGCGGCAGCCGCTTGCGGCGCTCGGCCTCGATCGTCTCCATGACCTCGCCGGCCCAGTCGACGCGGCGCAGCATCTGCGGGAAGATGTTGGAATAGATCGTCTGGTAGCGCTCTACATAGTCGCGCACACCACCAGGCGCGTTGAGGTCGATGGTTTCGAACGGACCCATGAACGACCAGCGCAGCGCCAGCCCCTCGCGCAGGCCCGTGTCGACGTCCTCTACGCTGGCATAGCCGTCGGCGACGAGCCGGAACGCCTCCTCCAACAGCGCGCCCTGCAAGCGGTTCATGATGAAGCCGTCGAGTTCGCGCTTCATCACCAGCGGCGCGTGGCCCGCCTCGACAAGAAAAGCGCGGGTCCTTTCCACTGTCTCGGCGGAGGTCCATGGCGCCGGCACGACTTCCGCTGCCGGGATCAGATAGGGCGGATTGATCGGGTGCACGACGAGGCAGCGATGGCGCCCCTGAAGGTGATCGGTGAATTTCGACGGCAACAGCGCCGAGGTGGAACTGGCGAGCACCGCCTGCCGACCGGCAAGGGCGTCGATCCGGGAGAACACGTCACGCTTCACCTCGAGGTCTTCGGGCGTGTTTTCCTGGACGTGGACGGCATCGGCCAGGGCCTCGCCAAGCTCTGCCGCAATGGTGATGCGGCCGAGCACGGCATCCACCGCCTGTCCCCGCAGCAAATCGTTGGCGGCGAGGTCGCCGAGCACGCCGGCGATATAGTCGCGCGCACCGCTGGTCGCGGCAGGCGCCTGGTCCCACATCCGCACAATATGGCCTGCACGAGCGAAGCTGATCGCCCACGCCCGCCCGATGAAACCGCTTCCTACAATTGCTACCTTCGCCATGCTCGCCCTCCTCAAAGTGTCTCGACGTTGCCGTCGACGCCGAGCGACTGGCCGGAAATGTTGACGCCCGCATCGGAAAGCAGGAAAGCCACCATTGCCGCGACATCGTATGGGCTGGTCATGCGGCGCAGCGAGATGTTCTGCAGATAGCGTTGTGTCATCTCCTCGTTTGAAAGGCCTAATTGCTTTGCCCGGTCGGCAATGACCTTGTCGATGCGCGGCCCTTCGATGATGCCGGGCAAGATGGCATTGACCCTAATCCCATGCGGTCCGAGTTCCTTGGCAAGGCTCTGGGTCAGGCCGACAACGCCGAACTTGGCAGCCGAGTACGGCGTTCGGAACGCGTAGCCGTGTCGGCCCGCGGCCGAAGACATCGAGACGATCGAGCCGCCGCCTGCCGCCTTGATCAGCGGCACGGCACGCCGCGCGCACAGGAACTGGCCGGTCAGACAGATATCTATGCAACGCCGCCAGTCTGCCGGATCGATTTCATCGACGCCGCCGGTCGGGCCGGCAATGCCGGCATTGTTGATCAGGGCGTCGAGCCCGCCGAGTTTCTCCTTGACCGTCTCGAACAGCCGGTCGACATCCTCGTCGCGCGAAACGTCGGCTTTGATTGCGGCGGCGAGCGTCATCCTCTCTGGAGCAGCGGCCAGCGCCTCGTCGGAAATATCGCAGACCACGACACGCGCGCCGAGCCGCGACAGCGTCTCTGCAATGGCAAAGCCGATGCCGCCGGCCCCCGCCGTGACCAGCACGCGCTGGCCCTTGAGCCCGGTCAGGAATTCGTCCGCCGATGCCGGTGCGCTTGAACTCATTGTTCCATCCCTTTCACTCAAATCCGCCTTTCGCGCAGCGCCATGACGGCACCGAGCACCACCAGCCCAAACAGGATCGCCCGCGTCGCATAAGGCAGCGTCGTGCCGGCAAGCAGCATCTGCAACGCGGTCAGGAGCAGCACCCCGCCCAGCATGCCGAGATAATGGCCGCGCCCGCCGGTGATCAGCGCACCGCCGACCACGACGACGGCGATGGAGGGCAGCAGATAATCGTCGCCCATGCCGAGGCTGGCCTGGCCGGAAAAGCCGGTCAGCATGATGCCGACCAGCGCCGCGCAGACCGCCGACAGCACATAGACGAGGATGAGCGTGCGACCGACCGCGATGCCGGAGAGCTGGGCTGCGCGCAGGCTGTTGCCGATGCCGTAGACGCGGCGGCCGAAAGCGGTGCGGCCGAGCAGCAGCACGGCAAAGGCGACGAAGGCGATCATGAACAGCACCACCGGTGTGATGGCGAATACCTTGCCGGTCATGAACCAGCGCAGCATCGGCGAGGAGAAGCCGGCCGGCGTGCCTTGCGAGTAGAGCAAAGCGAAACCTTGTAGAATGCCGTTGGTGGCCAGCGTCATAACGATCGGCGAGATGCCGAGAAAGACGATGCCGATGCCGTTGGCGAGACCGATCAGGCAAGCGACGACGAGCACCGCCGGTAGCGCATAGGCAAGGGCAGCGTCGGATCCGTTGACGATACCGGCAAGCAGGATGCCCGACAGGCCGATCGTCCACGGCACTGACAGGTCAAGCCCGCCGGTAAGAATCACGCTGCCCTGGCCAAGCGCCAGGATGGCGAGAAAGCTCGACAGCACGAACAGCGAATTCCAATAGCCAAAATTGACGATGGCGCGTCCGAGCCAGATCTGAGTGACGATCACGACGATGGCAAGACAGACATAAGCCGGCATCGCATAGCGCATCGTCTCGGCGTTACGGACATGGAAGGCAGGCTGCGGCGCCTGCTGGTCGCCGGCGCTGCCCCGCGCAATTCTCAGCCGCCTATCGGTGCGATCGATCTGCGAGGGCAGCATTCCGGCGCGCCACGCGGCCAGCCGAGCCCGCAGCGCACGCAGCTGGCGGGCCAGCACGGAGCCATGCGACAGCGAGCCGGCAAGCACGGCAAGGATCAGGATCGTGCCCTCGGCGATCGTCGAATAATAGGCCGAGACGTTGAGCACGAGCAGGATATTGACGACCATCATCAGGATGTAGGCGCCGAAGACGGTGCCCACCGGCCCGCCTTGGCCGCCGCCCAGCCTCGTACCGCCGACCACGACAGCCGTGAACATCGACAGCAACAACGGGTTGCCGACCAGCGGATCGCCGCTGCCCGTCTGGGCGCTGATGAAAACGCCGGCAAGCCCGTAGCAGCCGCCGGCGATGACATAGACCAGGAAGCGTACGAGAACGACGCGCACACCGACCGCGGCGGCGGCATCCGGATCGCTGCCGACCGCATAAAGCGCTGTCCCGAAGCGTGTGCCTTTGAGCCAGAACCAGCCGAGCAGGACGACGCCGATGACCACCAGCGGCATCGGTATCCAGCCGGCGATAGCATCACCGAGATAGAAGGCGCCAAGATCGGGCGAGACGAAGCCGCCCGGCTTGTCCATGACCAGCAGCGTCACCCCCTGCAGGATGAACATGGTCGACAGCGTGACGACGATAGGCTGCATGCGCAGGACGGCAATGAAGAAGCCGTTGAAGGCGCCGACCAGCATGCCGACGCCAATTCCGGCCAAAGTCCACAACGCGACACTCGTGCTGGTCGCCATCGGATCCATGCCGCTTGCCAGGACGACATTGACCAGCGAGATCACCGCCCCGGCGGACAGGTCGAAACCGCCGGACAGGATGACCAGGGTCTGGCCGATCGCCGCCAGTGCCGAAGTGGCGCCGCCGCTCGACAGGAACGAAATGTCGAAATAAGTGAGCCGCCCGGCACTGACCAGATCGACGATCAGCAGGAGCGCCGCAAAGACGATCGCCGCGATGATGGCGCCGCGATGCCGCGAGAGGAGACGCGCCAACGTCGCAGCGGGTGCCGCGGCGGCCAGGCTCGTCACACTCATTCCGCCGCCTCCCGGACCAACTCGCCATGGCCAAGCGCCGGCCGCATGATCGCGCCTTCGGTGATCTCGCCGCCGGCAAGCTCCGCCACCAGATGGCCGTCATAGAGGACGAGCACCCGGTCGCATTGATGGACCAGTTCGGGAATTTCGGTTGAATGCAGCAGGATCGAGCCGCCGGCCGCCACATAGTCGCGCATCATCACGTAAAGCTCGTGCTTGGTGCCGACATCGATGCCGCGGGTCGGATCGAAGAGCAGCAGGATCCGGCTTTCGGCGACGAGCCATTTGGCAATGGCTATCTTTTGCTGGTTGCCGCCAGAGAACGCCCCTGCCCTCGTCCACAAGGCACTGCGGTCGACCTCCACGGTCGAGAAGGCGGACTGTACGGCGTTTGCCTCCTCGTCTGTTCTGATCAGGCCAAACCGGGTGAAGCGTGCGACGACCGGCAGCGATGCATTCTGCCGGCCCGAGAGCTTCAGGAACAGGCCTTCGGTCTTGCGGTCCTCCGGCACCAGTCCGATTGCCATATTGGGCCTGAGCGCATCGGCGGGCGAGCCGAGCCACACTTCGCGCCCGTCGACCAGGATGTGGCCGCGCTCGATCTCGGCCATGCCGAAACAGGCGAGGAACAGGTCGAGCTGACCCATGCCCTGGAGTCCGGCAATGCCGAGGATCTCGCCCTTGCGCAGGTCAAAACTGACGCCGTCGAGCTTCCTGCCGGCCTTGAGATCGCGTACGCCGAGCACCGGCGGACCAAAGGCGGCCTCACTTTCAGGTTTCGGCGGGAAGGTTTGGGCGATGCTGCGGCCGATAATCTTTTCGATCACCTCACCATCCGAAACATCGGCAACCTGCGCGGTCACGATGTGGCGGCCGTTCCTGAGAATGGTCAGCGTGTCGCAGAAAGCCCGCACCTCGCGCATGCGATGGGTGATGAACACGACCGTGGTACCGGCCGCTTTCAACTGCGCGATGATGGCGCCCAGCCACTCCACATCGCCACCCGACAGCGTCGAAGTCGGCTCGTCGAGCAGAAGGATGCGCGGCTTGCGATAGAGCGCGCGCGCGATTTCGATCTTCTGGCGGACCGCGAGATCGAGCGTCGCTACCTCGGCATCGAGATCGACGGTAAATCCCAGATCGGAGATGTGCTTGCGGACTGCCTTGCGCGCGCTCAACCGCCTGATCAGGCCGATCGGCCCAACGGGAGCGTAAGGCAGCAACATGTTATCGAGAACGCTGAGATCGCGTACCAGGGTCATTTCCTGGAAGGCTGTCTGCACGCCTTTGGCGTGCGCGGCGCGCGGCGAACCGAGTGGCGCCGGTTCGCCAAACACAGTGATTTGCCCGTCGTCGGGCCGGACCAGTCCCGACAGCAGCTTGACGAGCGTTGACTTGCCCGCACCGTTCTCGCCAAGCAAAGCATGCACCCTGCCGGAAGCGATCTCGAAGGATACGTCATCGAGGGCGACTGTCGCGCCAAACGCCTTGCGGACGCCCTCTATGCCGACAGCTGTCGAATGCGCTGACATCATGGTCCCAGTCCCGGCCTGCATGAAGGTGCGTGCGTGGAGTGACTCCAAAGCACCCCACGCCCACTTCGGAGGGCCTACTGCTCGGGCTGGCCTACAAGGGCAGCCGCGAGACCAATTTCAGGTGTCTGGTCGGAGAAGATCGAGGCGAACCAGCCCGGGTTCGAGACCAGCGACGGTTTGAACGCGTTGCAACCAGCCTTCATCTCCGCCCAGGTGCCCTCGTCGCAAAGTTTTATGGTCTCGTTGGTGACGACCGGCAGCGGCAGGATCGTCTTCTTGGCAACGTCCTTGCCTTCAAGCGCCTCGACGGCAAGCTTGAGAGCGAGCGCCCCGGAATAAGGCGGCGAGGCGTAGGAAATGCGCGAGGCGCCGAGCGGCGCATAGGGAGACGTGGCGCCCTCGACCTCCGTGCCCTCCGGCAGCATCTGGATACGCCCGCCATTGGAACCCTCGCCCGCGCAAGGCAGGAGTTCGCTGCTCTTCTTGCCGGCCTCGAGCTGCATGGAATTGGCGGTGAAGCAGCCGACCTGCATCCATAGCCCGTTGATGTCGTCCCAGCTGCGCGTCGCTAATATCTTGGAAAGTTCGGTACGGGCCACCGCCTGGCTCCACATGCCGACAGCCTCGCCGACGATCTTGATGTCGGGATGCTTGGCAAACACCTCCTTCGCGGCCTTGGTGCGCAGATCATCGACCGAAGTGCCGGGGACGCCGGTCACCGCGATGATGTTGCCTTTGCCATTAAGCTTCTTGACCAGCCACTCCGCCGTTACGCGGCCAGCCTCCTCCTGGTCGATATGGACATTGTAAGCGCAGGGCTCGGTGATCTCGGCATCATAGGCAAACACCTTCACGCCCTTATCGCAGGCGTTCTTCACCACCTGGTTGAGCGCTGTCGGCGAGATCGGGAAGATCACGATGGCTTCGGCGCCTGCCTGGACCATGGCATTGATCTGCTGGATCTGGCGCTGTGCGTTCGGCCCCGCAACCTGGACCTGGAGGTCCACCTTGTCGGCCATGCTCTTGTGCGACGCCATCGCCTTGACCATGTTGGCGGCCTCGGCCTGCCAATCATTGCCGATGAAGCTCATGCTGAGAAATATCTTGTGCTTTCCGGCCGCTTCGGCGGCGGACGTACCAAGAACGCAAACAGCCATGCCGGCAAGCAGCGCAAGCCGCCGGGCTTTCGATCCGATACCCATTCAAAACTCCTCCCAGTTCAGACGACCGAATGCCTCCCAAGGGTAGGAAACGTGCTCCTTGTCATTCGATGCGGCTGACCGTATCATGATTTGATCAAAGATCAATGATGAAATGGCTAAAAAGCAAAGCAGGATCGCTTGACGCGGCAATTCGAACCTTGCATTCCGGGCACAGGCGGCAGGGTGACAAGAGCGTCGCCCGAATGGGGGAAGGTTGGCAGAAATGGCTGGGGCGGCATTCAGGAAGCCAGGCGTCGAGATCACGCCGCTGTCCAGGGAAACCCTGCAGGACAGGGTTTACCGGCACGTTACCGAGTTGATCCTCGACGGCAGCATCGTTCCAGGTGAGATGGTGACGGTGCAGAGCCTCGCTGACGCTTTCGGCGTCAGCCCGATGCCGGTTCGCGAGGCACTGCGGCGTCTGAGCGCCGCCAACGCCCTGATGGTGGTTTCCGGCCGTTCGATCGGTATTCCGGCATTAAGTCGTGCGCGGCTTATCGATCTCAGGAACGTCAGATTCGAAATCGAGGCGATCGCCGCCGCATGGGCCGCAGAACGCATTGACGACCACGGCGTGATGCTGCTGGGCCAGCATCTGGAGGCACTCGAGCAGGCCAATGCCGCCGGCGACGTCAAATCCTATTTAAGGGCCAATTACGCGTTTCACTTTTCCATCTACCGGGCCGCGGCCTCGGAAAACATGCTCAGCATCATCGAAAACCTGTGGCTGCAGATCAGCCCCTATTTCAACATGCTGCACGATTCTGGAAACTATTCGACCGCCAACCAGCACCATCAGCAGATGTTTGCAGCGCTGCGAGACCGCAATGCGGAAGCGGTCCGGGCGGCGGTTCGCGCCGACATCGACGCGGCCTTCACAGTGCTGATCAAACTGCTGAAGTAACATTCCTCGAAGTCGCTCCGGTACAGCGGCGAGCCGCCCCTAGGCACGAATATGTCCGTCTGAGCATAGCGGCCGCCGGCCAGATCGGCTTTTGCGCCCACTCACTTCCATCCAGGTGATAATACTGACTGCACGGCTTTCGAACCGCTCGATTTCCTCGCGAGTCTTGGGGACGGCGTTCAGATAGTCGATGAGGATATTGGTGTCGAAAATCGCGCCTACCATTCGCGGCGCACTGTCTCCTGATGAGCCAGCCCATCAACTGTGCGCTTACCCCACAGGCCGAAGCCATCTTCGACCTGTTCGCGATGATGGCGGTCGAGATAATCGTCTATTGCTGCTCGGATCAGGGCCGCACGGGATTGGCGCGCCCGTTTGGCAAGACGGTCGAGGGCTTCAACCTGGGCATAGTTCAAGTCGATAAGGGCTCGCATCGCACACTCCAATGATATGCCTCGCAAGCTGATGACTACCATGCGCGGCCGGCTCTACACGCACATGGCTGGCGCGCTCGATCTCGGCAGTCCGGATAAAACGGCTCCCGATTTTACCGATGTTCATGACGCGCCTCCTTTTCCTGGCTGTTCTGTTCCTCACCACCGTCCGTGCGGTTGATTGTCACCGTGCACGTGATCAGGGTATTCCAGTCCGGGCCGTGTTCAATGACGTTATGAAGCTCGGAGATCTCTTCTAGAAAATGCTCGATCGCAATGGGGCCGTTCTGGTGGGCGTAGACTAGAACCGCCTTCCAGCGCTTGTCACCATGAAGCGTTACGACGTTACTCATGCCGAGTGTCTCCTGGGTCACGAACAAATTCCGCTGGATGCCCGCAGGGCCAAATGCCTTGAGCACAGCTCCTATAGCACGCGTCGAGTGCGAACCTCAGTGGAACGACGCCGCGAAAGTCTGGGCAACAATCGCCGGCGCGGCGCTCAATTTTCGCCGGGCAAGCTCGCACCAGCCTCAGGCGGCGGATCGACAACGTGACGCAGAAGGAAACGCCAAGGTCACGCAGATCGTCATTGCTCGCGCGACGATGCGCATACGCCGGCCTTGACGATTGCCAGACGGGCGCCAGATGGGGCCACATGAAACGCGTCAGGATTGACAACCCAAGCATTTCATCCATTGCCCGGTGTGCGGGCAGAATTTCGACGCGCACGACTTCTGACAGATGCCTCACCACGCCGAGCCGCTGCATCAGCCGCTAATAGCGGTAGCTGTTTTACGCGCGGCTAAAGAGGTGGACATAATGGCCAGACCGATCATCCACTTTGAAATAATAGGGCGCAGTCCAGCGAATCTGCGGCGCTTTTACGCGCAACTCTTCGGATGGGAATTCGAGGTCGGCGGAGCGGTGTCGCCGCTTGTTTCCGACGCAGGCGACTATGGCTTCCTCCCCCCACCATCCGGGGCTCAACCGGTGGCAGGGGGTGTTGGAGGAGGCAGGAATTTTGATCCACACACCATCATTTACGTCAGCGTAAGCGATATCGAGACATACCTGGCCAAAGCAGAGCAGTTGGGCGGGTCACGAGTTCTTGGGCCGGAACGCTCGCCCGGCACCCCGCTGACGATCGGCCAGTTCCGAGATCCGGAGGGTACCCTCGTCGGTCTGGCGCAAATTGACGAAAACACCTGATCTCTTCAACAATCGATCCGGTGGCAGCACGGCGGCCAACTCGTGCGAGGGGCCATCGAACTCACCTGTCCAGCTGGAGTTCTGCCGAGCGAGGATGCGTTCACTTGCTTTATCGACGCACGGGTGCATGAAGACGAGGCGTTTTGCAAAGGCGATTGTCGAAACTGTCGAGCGGCTGACCCGGACTTGACGATTGCCACCGCTATCCGGGCCAGCGCTCCCAAGATCAGCTCAGTCGTAGACCTTGATGATCTTGCGCGTGCTCGGATCCACCAGAACGGTCCGGTTGTCGACGACCACATAGCGGTATTTGACGTTCGGCACTTCATGAAGCTCGACTGTATCCGGCAGAGGCGAGCCGATATTGAGCTCCACTCCAGGAATTTTCACCGAAGCGAGCGGCTGCTTCTTTACATATTCCTTGATGACGGTTTCCTGCTGCGGTTCGATGATCACATCCTGGGCGGCAGCGGCACCAATGCCGGCCAACAACAGAAATCCCGCAGCTGCGGTGGAAAGAGGCATTCTCATTAGCCGTCTCCTTGTTGAGATTTTGCCCGGACGCATCTCCATCGCGCCAAGCTCACCTTAACGCGAGCCAACCCACGAACGTTCCTCGACGGGGGTGAAACGACTAGACCGTAAGACTTAAGTCTGGCCCGCCTGCGCAATGGTCCGTGCACAGGACGCGGCGGGAACAACCGTAGCCATTGCTTGTTGGTAGCGTCATCTCCGGGAGGAGATTCGGCGCGTAAAAAGTCCCTTCATGCGCTGATAGGGTCCGCCGGCCATTGCTGGATTTGGCAGGCGGACCCTTAGTTCCCAAGAAGCCCCGGATTGTCGTCGAGGCCTAGCAGCGAAGCGTTTAGCCACGAGGAAACGCCAAAGCCCGCCGCCTGTTGGGCGCGGTCGGGCCGATCAAGCGCTGAATGCACCTCGTCGAGAAGCGTGATCTTCACCGTCGGCTTGCAGCGGCTGCAATCGAACTTCAGCTTTAGGGGATCGACGCCAAACTGCACTCTGCCTTCACAAGCATGTTGTGCCGGGTCGCCTTGCCCAGCGTGTCGATCGGATCGTGCGCCATGAGAACATAAAAGGAACATTTTCCTTGATCGTCAAGGCCGGCTGTGGAATCTTTCGACCAATCTGAGCCGAGGAACTACCCATGACGGATGAACTGATCCGCCTTCCAGGTGCCTTCGAGCCAGTCACACGCCCGGGCATTCAGCATCACGGATGCGAACACCCCGACTGCGGCAAGGATGCAGGATGGGGTTTCGCCAAACCTAAGCAGGCGTCGCATTGGTTTTGTTTCGCGCATCGCGCTGAGGGCGAAGCATTTCTCTAAGGAGCGGATGATCAGATGATCAGAGCGCCGAAACGACCCGGCCCAGGAAAGCGCGTCAACACTCTACGCGACGATTGCTGGCTGCCCGTCGTCACGGCGCCTATGCGACGTTCCGTCAGCCCGCCGATCGCGTTCCTATCCACGACAATCGCGTCATGGTATATATGCTTGATTTGGCGAATGTTTTTTGTCGTCAAACTCACCGGGAAACCGGGGAGGTGATCATGAGAATTATTACCACTCTAGCATGTGTCGCGTTGCTTGCAGGTTGCGCAATGGCGGGCCCCCCAGGGCCCCAAGGGCCTGTCGGTCCACCAGGTCTGCCCGGCAAGCAGGGACCTAAAGGTGCAATGGGGGCTGAGGGTCCAGCGGGGAAGGACGGCGTCAGCGGTTGGGAAATCACCCACTATGCAAGTGCGAGTGATACAAGCCCAGACAAATCCGCACAGGCTTGGTGTCCCAAGCCAAAAGTCGTGATAGGTGGCGGTGCCAGCGCGTCAAATTCAAATGCTCTAATTTCTAGGAGCTTGCCGGTTACTTCCCCAGCTCCGGGGTGGGTAGCACAAGCGCATGTAGCCACTACGCTCCCAACAGCTTGGACGCTGACAGCATATGCCATTTGCGCGCTTGTCAAATAGTCGGCGCTTGGCCGGGCCGGTGAACTTTGCGTTGTCGCGCCTCTGAAGGTTAAAACCTATCGCGAGTTGCGTACGCGTGAGCGCGACAGGCGCGTCCCGGTGCTTAGGATGGGATCAATCTATCTGATCTGGTGGTCGAGCAAGCAACACCCGCACGACAATTAGCTGGCTTTCTAGCTAGCAGCGATGTCTACCCCCTGAGGGAGAAGCGCAGTCTGGGGAGGAAGCATGCGAGGCAAGCGTCGCACCGTCATGGTGGCGGGGGTTCTTGGGTCGTTCTTTGGGTTTTTTCTGTTGATGCTAGTCCTGCAGACCGTAGGCAGATCGCTTACTATGCTGCCCCCTGAGGGTTGAGCTTTTCGGGAAATTGACTTCCGCCGTCCGCGATACGGCTTGGCTGACTCGGTGGTGCTCGTAGCGCTCGTTGAGCGGGGCTTGGTGGCGGTGGTGGTCATGGGGATCTCCCATATTTATTGTCAGTTTTGAGATAAAAGAGCTGTACGAAGTTCTGATAATCTTGCCCTTTCGTGGGAGGGCTGAGTGGTGTCGGAAACAGGTTAGCAGGAATACTATCGGCAGCTTGGCGTCATGAAGAAATCTTGAGAAATGCATTCCGAGATAAGTTTCTGGATGCGAAGCTAACGACATTCTTCAATTTGGTTCGTATAGAATCGCGTATTGTGGAAGCGTGGTTGAGGAATCCATTTGCTTCGGGCTGGTGAACCTTTGGGCAGGGGTAGAAAATGACTCTGATCGATAGACACACTGAAGCTGCAGCTGGCAACCGATACATTGTGATCAGGACCAAGTATGACCCTGAGGCGCATACGAAGGCGCCCTCTTATGCCTATTCAGATCGTGCATCGGATCGACTGGGCGCAGGGGTCGGGGAGCCAAGAGCACGCAGCCTGGAATCCATAACCGGCATGCTTGATCGGATCGGCTGCGGCTATCTCGTGCTGAACCGCGAGAGGAAAGTGGTCGAATGGAACGCCGCCGCTCAAACCACGCTGGAGCGCCAGGGCGAAGTGGCCGATACGGCCAGCGGGCTTTCGGTGGCCTTGAGGCGGCTGATCGCGAATGTTCCGGCCCATTTTCTGCCGGGCTCACTATCGTGGGTAGTGTTCCGCAGCAGCGGCGACAGGCCGGTGATATTGGACGAGAACGGGTTTATCGCTCCTGACGGAACGAGCATTGTGGCGTTGCTGGACCGCGAGAACAGGTCGGGGCCAAATCCTCAGACACTGCAAAAGATGTTTGGCTTGACGAGCGCGGAAACGCACCTCGCGTTGCGTTTGGCTCAGGGCGATGCGCCTTTGGAGATTGCCCGCAGTTGGCGCCTCAGCCGCACGACGATCCGCTCCCAGCTTGCCTCGCTGTTCGCCAAGACCGAAACGAAACGTCAGGCGGAACTGGTGGCTCTTCTTGGGCGCATTTCAGTCTTGCCATAAGGGCGTCGTTTGGATCCATCTCAGCAAACAGCCAATCCCGAAACGCTTTTGACTTCATGGGATTCGCGGTGTCCCCTAACAAGCGAGAAGTTCCGCAAACCCCGGATGCCAGTTGGCTCCCGGAGGGTACAGCCTATCTCCCGTTCGGGGCACCTACGAACTGGACCCGCATCCTTGGCCAGGCGGAGTTTGGTGTCCCCCATCTGGGAGGGAGGCCATGCGTCGAAAAGAACGCGGTCGAGCGACTGACCCGCGGGGCGAATTGACCGGGCGCGCTGATCAAGGCCGAATTACCACTCCCGTGCCGTACAGTTGCACCCCAAGGCG
>NZ_JBVVQK010000039.1:0-23649 GCF_055811175.1 Mesorhizobium sp. WSM4828
GAGTTCGCGCAGGCCGACGTCGCCTATGTCATCGGCGCCAACGACGTCACCAATCCCTCGGCTCGTGACGACAAGTCGTCGCCGATTTACGGCATGCCGATCCTCGACGTCGACAAGGCCCGCACCTGCCTGTTCGTCAAGCGTTCGCTCGGCTCCGGCTATGCCGGCATTGACAACACGCTGTTCTACAAGGACGCCACCATGATGCTGCTCGGCGACGCCAAGAAGATGACCGAGGAGATCGTCAAGGCGATGGATCACTGATTTCGGGGCAGGGCAGACCAGCTAGAGTAGGCGGCCTTCGTGCCGGATATTCGGGCACCCTCACTGCCCCTTCAGCCTGAACTTCCTCACACTGGTCGACCCGGAATCGCCAGTGTCCAGTACTGGCGCCTGACCGCGCCCGCAGGGCCAGCACCCGCACTGTGACGCGATTGAGCACTCTGGTCCCCCTTCCCTTATGGCAGCCAATATCCGGCTTGTAAGCTTTCGGAATGCGAGCCGGCCATAGCGGTGCATCCGGAATGCATTTGGTTCCGATCGTATGGCTTGCACGTTGCCTAACTCACAAAAATTATGCAAAGTGATGCAGCTGGCATGACGCATCGTCGTGCACAATATTCATATGTGGAGCAGAAAATGGCGAAGGGCCTGTTTGCGAAAAAAGTCTGTCTCGTAACCGGAAGCACACAAGGGGTCGGGCAGGCCACGGCCATGATGATGGCGGAGGAGGGGGCGTCTGGGCTGGTAATATGCGGCAGGCAACGGGACGCAGGCGAACGCGTCAGGGCGACCCTCGAGCAGTTGGGGACCGACGCTATCTTCGTCCAGGCCGATCTGGCGCGCGTAGAGGACTGTTTTGCGGTGGTCGACGCGACGGAAGCACGGTTCGGCAGGGTTGATGTAGTAGCCAATGTAGCTGGCCTGACAGATCGCGGCACGGTCGAAGACACCGATGCGGCAACCTACGACCGGCTATTTGCAGTCAATACGCGTGCGCCCTTTTTCATTATCCAGCGTTCTGTTCCCCTGATGCGCCGGGCAGGGGGCGGATCAATCGTCAACGTCATCTCCATTGCCGCGCACGGCGGTGCGCCATTCATTTGCGCCTACGTCGCGTCAAAGGCGGCACTGATCGGTCTTACAAAGAACGTTGCCCACGCGCTTCGGCGGGATCGCATCCGCGTCAATGGGCTAAACATGGGATGGACTGCAACTCCGGGCGAGGAGCGGATCCAGAGGACGGCGCACGCAAGGGGCGATGACTGGCTCGAGGAAATATCGCGCGCGCAGCCGTTTGGCCGGCTCCTTGAGCCCGGAGAGATCGCGCGTGCCATCTGCTTCCTGGCGAGCAGCGAGAGCGCCATCGTGACCGGATCTGTCATGGATTTCGACCAGACCGTGATTGGCGCCTACGACTGATCCGGCGACCACCACCACTTTCCACGGGAGAATGAAGCGATGTACGATTTCAATGGCAAGATAGCGCTGGTCACCGGGGGCGCACGCAATATCGGGCTGGCGACGGTCAAGGCATTTCTTGAGGCGAATACACGTGTCGTCCTGGTCGACCGAGACGACAGAATCGCCGGGGACGCGGCCGATGACCTGGGTGTCTCCCAGGATCGTCTAAGAGCGTTCGCGGCCGACATATCGGACGAGACTTCGGTCAAGGATCTCATGCGACGTGTGGATGGTGCATTCGGGAACCTCGACATTATCGTAAACAATGCAGGCATCTGCACGCTCAACCTTGCGCTCAATCTCAGCGTTGAAGAATGGGATCGGGTGCAGGCGGTAAACCTGCGCGGCCCCTGGCTCTGCGCCAAACACGGTGTTCCGCTGATGAAGGCTGGTGGTGCGATTGTGAACATAGCCTCGCAGGCTGCGCAGCGGGCCCAGAAGTTCACAGCACACTACAGTGCCTCAAAAATGGGGATTATCGGCCTTACCCGTGCCCTGTCCGTCGAACTTGCTCCAAAAATCCGTGTAAATGCCGTAAGCCCCGGGACAATCCAGACCGACATGATCCAGAATGAAATCGACTGGCGCATCTCAAACGGATTCGATGATGATGCAGACGCCGTCATGAGCGGATGGATGGACCGGATTCCGATGCAACGTTTTCAGAAGGCCGAGCATATCGCCAGGGCCATCCTGTTCCTTGCCTCTGATGAGTCCAGCGAAACGACCGGAGAGACATTGAATGTGAGCGGCGGCGCGGTCATGGTCTGACCATGGAAAGAACCAGGCGCCGGCCATCTTCAATCGATGTTGCCAAGCGGGCAGGCGTCTCGCAGTCAGCCGTATCACGTGCCTTTTCGGGCGCCAGTGTGTCCGAGGAAACCAGACGCAGGATCATGTCAGCCGCTGATGAGCTCGGATATCGGCCGAACGCTCTTGCCCGCGTCATCAGCCAGCAGTCGAATCTGATTGGTGTGGTGATGGGTGAAATCACCAACCCGTTCTATCCGGAAGTCCTGGAAATGCTGCTTCTGGAGCTGGAGTCGCAGGGCTTCCGGGTCCTGCTGAAGCACCTTGACGGAGCGCAGAGCGCTGATGCTGCGATCGAGGAAGTGCTGGCCTACCGGGTGCGCGGGGTCATTGTCACGTCCTCTTTCGTGAGCGCGGCCATGGCCGAGCATTGTGCCGCGTCCGAAGTTCCGGTCGTGCTTTTCAACCGCCACATCCGTGATGTGAAGATCTCATCCATATCTTGCGACAACGTCGATGCGGGCCGGATGGTCGCCAATCTTTTCCTGGATTCAGGCCACAGGCGTCCCGCCTTCATATCGGGCAGCGCTGTCGCGACATCGAACCTCGATCGCAAGAAGGGGTTTCTTGACAGGATCTCCGAGCGCGGCGGCGGAACGGTTCCCGTTCTGGGCAACGAACACAGCTATGCGGTGGGGGCAGCGTCGATGCGCGAACTGCTCGCGCTGCCCGAGCGTCCCGACGCCGTATTCTGCGCCTCCGACGTCATTGCATTTGGTGCTCTTGACGTCTTGCGCGAGGCGGGAATCGCGGTACCGCGGGAAATCTCGATAGTCGGCTTTGACGATATCCCCATGGCAGCCTGGACAGCCTTTGATCTCACCACCATCCGCCAGCCGCGCCGGCGCATGGTCAGGGAAGCTGTCGCGACGCTTGTCGCGCGTATCAACGGCGCGCCGCTTGGCAGCATACGCCTCGTTCCGGGCGAGCTGATCCTGCGCGGTACCCTGCGCAAGGCCTGACGATCTTCCATTTCTTCAGCTGACCGCAGCCTGATCATGCGCTTTTTTGCATCACGCATTGCATAATATGCAATTCATGAAGAAAATTACGGCCTGAAATGCGATTTAGTTTGACATATTATGCAAACTGCAATTACCTCCACACAGAAGTGGAGGACTTCCGGTGATCGGGATTGGGTTGATTGGCGCGGGCCGTATCGGTGCGCTGCACGCACGAAACATTGCCGCGCATGAGCAGGCAAGACTGGTCGCCGTCCATGATCCGGTGGCGACAGCGGCGGAGACGCTGGCCACCCGGCACGGCGGCCGGGCGGTGGCCAAACTTGACGATCTCTTTGACGATCACACGATAGACGCCGTCTTCATCTGCTCCCCGACCGATACTCATGTCGACCTGATCGGCTGCGCGGCAGCGGCCGGGAAGGCAATCTTCTGCGAGAAGCCGATCGATATCGATCTGGTGTCAGCCCTCGGCGTTCGGGCGATCCTTGCACGTCATCGCGTGCCCTTCATGACAGGCTTCCACCGGCGGTTCGATACGAGCACGCGGCGCCTTGCCGAGCATGTCGGTCCCGGAGAGCTGGGGAAGGTCGAATTCATGCGCATCGTGAGCCGCGATCCGGCTCCGCCCCCCATCGGCTATCTCAAGCGCTCGGGTGGCATCTTCCGTGACATGACCATTCACGACCTGGACCTTTGCCGTTGGCTGACCGGTCGCGAATTTACAGGCGTATTTGCCAGGGGAGCTTGCCTGGTGGACCCCGAGATTGGCTGTGCTGGCGATTTCGATACAGCTTTCATCACGCTCTGGACCGCCGACGGTGTCAGCTGTGTCATTCAGAACAGCCGGCGTTCCAACGGCGGTTTCGACCAGCGCATCGAGATAATGGGTTCTCGTGCCGCCGCGAGCATGGACAATGTTCCTCTCACGCAAACGCGGCTGATTGTTCCGGAAGGCCTGCACTCCGACGCTCTGCCCAATCACTTTCCCGAGCGCTACCGCGATGCCTACGTTGCCCAGTTCAACGAATTTGTCGCTGCCCTCCAGGAGGGCCGTGAGCCGACGACAACGGCAATCGATGGACTGTCCGCCCTGCAGCTCGCCGATGCCTGTGCGCGCTCGGCCGAAAGTGGGCAGCCAGTCGCAATCACGCCGCTCGCAGAGATGCGTGAGGTCGACCCGCCGATAACGCTACCGGCGGGATGATTGAAGCAGACCGCCGGCCTGGCCGGCCAACCTGGAGGAGACGTTGCATGAAAAAGCTTATGTTGGCATCGATGACGGTGTCCGCTCTCGCGCTGGTGACAGGCGTTGCTGCGGCCCAGCAGAAAACAATCTCGGTGGTGGTGAAGGATACCACCAGCCCCTTCTGGCAGACGGTAATGGCAGGGGCCTGTGTGGCGGGTAAGGATCTGGGCGTTACCGTGAACGTCACAGGTCCGCAGAGCGAGGCCGACGTCAACGGGCAGATCGGCATCCTCGAGAACGCGGTCAGTACTGGCTCCAGTGCCGTCGTCCTTGCGCCGACATCATTTGATGCGCTTGGCCCCGCAGTCGATGAAGCGGCCGCGAAGGTCCCCGTTTTCCTCATTGATTCCAAAGCCAAGTCGGAGGCTTACACTTCCATCCTCGCAACAGACAACAAGGCAGGCGGGATGCTCGCGGGCAAGGCAATGGCTGAAGCCCTGACGAGGAAGAATGGTGCGGCCAAAGGCAGTGTTGGCGTCATCTCATATGGCGCCGGCGCGAGCACACTCGATGAGCGGATCGCCGGTTTCACCGAAGGGCTTGCCGCCTATCCTGACATCAAGGTCGTGACGAAACGCGTGGGCGATTTCCAGACCACAACAGCCCTGAACGATACCAACGACGTGCTGACAGCCTTTCCCAAGATCGACGGGCTCTACGGCGACGCGCTGTTTACCGGTCTGGGCGCCGGCCAGGCGATTTCCGAGTCCAGTCGCAAGGGTAATCCGGTACTGGTCACTTTCGACAGCAGCGATACGCTCGAGCAGTACATTCGCGATGGCGTTGCCCAGGCACTCGTCGTCCAGAACCCGTACAAGATGGGTTATGACGGCGTTGAAAATGCCGTCAAAGCATTGAAGGGCGAAAAGCTTCCCAAGTTCATCGACACGGGCGTGATGGTCATCACTCCGGACAATGTCGGCAGCCCGGAAGCGCAGGCACTGCTGCATCCTGATGTTTCCTGTCTCAAGAAATAGCAGCGGACCGAGCAGCTTTGACATGGCCGCAGCACTGCAATCGTCAGCCACCCTCCCGACGGGCGATCGCATCCCGCTGGTGCGGCTCGTGGGTATCGGGAAATCATTTCCCGGTACCCACGCCCTCAAATCGATCGACCTCGATGTCTTCTCCGGGGAAGTGCTGGGAGTGATCGGCGAAAACGGCGCCGGAAAATCGACACTCATCAAGATCCTGACCGGGGCCTACGTCCCGTCCTGCGGAACAGTGATGATCGACGGGCAAAAGGTCGATCTGCGAACTCCCGCGGATGCTCAGGCAGCGGGTCTGAACGCCGTGCATCAGGAGGTTGTCCTCTGTGCGCATCTCAGTGTTGCCGAAAACATTTTCCTCGGTCTCGAACCGAACCGTCTCGGAATGGTCCAGCGCGGGTTGATGAATCGGCGGGCCCAGGCCGTACTTGACCGTCTCGGCTTTGAGATCGATGCAGGCAGGGAGCTGGGGCAGCTTACAATCGGCCAACAGCAGCTGGTGGCAACTGCCCGCGCTACGGTGCGCGACTGCCGTCTTCTCATCTTTGATGAGCCCACGGCCTATCTGACCAGGCAGGAAAGCAACCAGCTATTCCAGCTTATCGGCCGCCTGCGGGCCCAAGGGGTTGCTGTCATCTACATCAGCCACCGCATGGAAGAGGTTTTCGAACTTTGCCAGCGGGCGGTGGTCTTGCGCGACGGTGAACTCGTGGCAACAAGGATGGTTTCGGAGACGAACGAGCGCCAGCTCATCCGCGATATGGCCAACCGCGAGATCGGCGACGTCCACTACAAGGAACAGATCAGTATCGGCAAAGAGGTCCTGGCAGTCGACAGGCTCTCCGGTCCCGGTTTTGAGGATGTCAGCCTCACGCTCAGGCGCGGAGAAATTGTCGGTCTCTTTGGCCTTGTCGGGGCGGGCCGCAGCGAGCTCGCCCAGTCCCTTTTCGGACGGCAAAGGCTGACTGCAGGCACGGTCACAATCGAGGGCGCACCATTCGTCCCGTTTTCCGAGCGGATTTCGATCCGCAAGGGTCTTGCGCTGGTGCCAGAAAGCCGGCGCATCCAGGGGCTTTGTCTCAACCAGTCGGTCGCTTTCAATCTCAACCTTGCTGCCTACGAGCGTGTCAGCCGCGGCGGCCTTGTCTCCCGCAACAGAGAGCGTGCAGTCGCGGCCGGCAGGCCGAGAAACTCGGCACGGGAAAACCCGCTGAACTCCTTCGGCAGGCCGCTTTTCTGGATGGTGGTTCTCGTCGCCATTCCAGCCTATGTGTTGCTCCATATCTCCCGATGGGGGCGCTATATCTATGCTGTCGGCTCCAATGCAGAAGCAGCGCGACTGTCAGGCATCAACATCCGCCACACGATTTTCCTCGTTTACATGATCTCGAGCACGTGCGCCGCACTTGCCGGAGTTCTGGCCGCGAGCCGGCTGGGCCTTGGCATCGCCACGACAGGCGACACCTGGGAATTGCAGGCGATTGCTTCATCTGTGATCGGTGGTACGAGCCTGTTCGGCGCAGTCGGCAGCGTCGTTGGCCCAACACTAGGCTCGCTGCTGCTGTCCACAATCAACCAGGGGGCCAATCTGCTCAATATCAATCCTTTCTGGCAGAGGATCGTAACCGGCCTGCTGATCGTGTTGATCGTCTTCCTTGATCAGCTACGGCGTATGCGTAGAAACTAGAAATCAACTACAGCGTTTTGCCCCGGGATCTGCTGAACGGGTTGCAGCGCAGTATCACCGCTGCAGTCGGGACACCAATCAGACAGTTGGGCATGGATGCTGAGAATGGGATTCAGGCCCTGTTCAACATCTGATTCAAGTGCGGCGTGGGAAGACGCGAGCCCTCCGAATCTGCCTGAGAAAGTCCGTGAACGAGATCTTTGTTAATCCCGACGTGCTCACGCCGGAGTAGCTTCTCAATCGTTGTGACCTTTCGAAATGGTACATAGCATCGGCATTTCAGACTCGCCGTTTCCTCAAGCAGACTTTCGGCTTGGGCGACATGATGTCCGGGTTGGGGGCCCGGAGCGGACATTAGCGACGACGACAGTCCAGCGCGCGATCGTGGCGATAGTCCGGGGAGCGCCCAGTCTAGATGTTTAGATGGGGTATTCGGCTTGAGCCCTGTCTGCGACGGCAATGGTGAGGGATGCAGCGTTTCGAGCTGATGATAGCGAGAGTGTCGCCTCACAAGCATCAGGAAAGGAAGGCTGCATGAAGCATTACGCTGGACTGGACGTCTCGCTCAAAGAGACTTCGATCTGCATCGTGGACGAAACGGGTTCGATCTGCCGGGAGCTGAAGGTGCCCAGCCACCCGGAAGACCTTGCTCGGGCGCTCCAGGCCTCCGCATGGCAACTGGTCCGAATCGGGCTGGAAGCTGGACCGTTGTCACAGGGGCTGTTCAGCGGATTGGCCGAAGCAGGCTTCCCCGTAGTCATCGAGACCCGCCACACGAAGGCGTTCCTCAAGGCGCAGGTGAACAAGACCGACCGCAACGATGCGCGCGGCATCGCCCAGATGATGCGGGTCAACCTGTTCCGGCCAGTGCACGTCAAGACAGTAACGAGCCAGCAGCGCCGAGCCCTGCTCACCGCTCGAAAGCTGCTGCAGGAGAAGGCCATCGCGATCGAGAACGACATCCGCGGCTTGCTGCGTAACTTCGGCCTCAAGGTGGGCATCACCGGTAAGGTGGGATTTGAGGTCCGGGTACGGGAACTTGCTGACGGTATGCCAGAGCTGGCGGACATCACCGCATCCCTGCTCGCCGCCAGGCAGAAGCTGCGGGAGGAGCTGTCCCGGCTTCATCGGAAAGTGCTTGAGATTGTCAGGGACGATAACAACTGCCGGCGCCTGATGACGGTTCCGGGTGTCGGGCCTGTCGTTGCCTTGGCGTTCGCCAGTACCATCGATATCCCGGCCCGCTTCCGCAACTCGAAGGCTGTCGGAGCTGCTTTGGGATTGACGCCGGTGCTCAAGGAATCTGGAGAGAGCAAGCGCGTCGGCTGCGTTTCGCTCTGCGGGGATGGGATGATGCGAACGTTGCTCTATGAGGCGGCACAAGTCATGCTCACCCGTGTGAAGAGGTGGTCCTGGCTGAAAGCTTGGGCGACGAACATCGCTAAGCGAGGCAGTCTGCGCAAGGCTGTCGTTGCCCTGGCCCGCCGGATGGCCGTCATCATGCATCGGATGTGGAGCGATGGGACGGAGTTCCGCTGGACCCGAGATGACGCGACCGCGCGTGCCTGATTAAACGACCCCGGCTGTGGGGTCGACATGATACAAGATTCCACCTCCGGTGGATAGGAGTCCTTCGCGGGACGACGAGTGAAGCAAGGGCGTGCCGGGACTTGGTCGGGCGTGGCAGCACCTCCAGACCGCTGTTTAGATTGCTCGCTTCATTCTCCTGATCCCATGCTGGGAGGGCTTACGAGCCGATCCCGAAGAGAAGCAAGGCCTCGCGAAGATCAACCAACATCGGTGTGACGAACAGCTTAGGTGGGATGAACAGCTCAGAAGACGCTTGACTTCAAATCGCCGAATAGAGAAGTCCCGGCATTTGCTGGAGCGGATTGAGGGTGAAGCGCTCGGGCTGGGAAGCCCATGCCTTGCAGATGAACTCGTAGGGGGTGAGACCTTTGAGGGTCTTGAGCCTGCGACCGAAGTTGTAGGCTGCGACGAAGTCGGCAAGATGCCGACGCAGTTGGTCGTGATCGTCGTAGTGGAAACGCTTGACCGTTGCGTCCTTGATGGTGCGGTTCATGCGCTCGACCTGGCCATTGGTCCAAGGATGCTTTGGCTTTGTGGTTCGATGTTCGATATCGTTCTTGGCACAGGTGCATTCGAAGGCATGAGCCCGGACTATCTCGCCATTTGCGATCGCTTCGTTGATCAGCGGAACGGCCGAACCGCCAGCGCCTGGCGTGGTGAACTGGATGCCGTTGTCGGTGAGAACGGTGTGGATCCTGTAGGGGACAGCCGCGATCAGGCGTAGCAGAAACTCTTTGGAAATGGCTGTCGGAGCCTTCTCGTGCAGTTCGACGAAGGCGAACTTCGAGGTTCGGTCGATGGCGACGAACATGTGTAGCTTGCCCTGTTCGGTTCGAACCTCCGCGATATCGATGTGGAAGAAGCCGATCGGATAGGCCTTGAACTTCTTCTTCGTCGGCCTGTCGCCCTCGACATCCGGCAATCGGCCGATGCCGTGGCGCTGTAGACAGCGGTGCAATGAAGAGCGTGTCAGATGCGGGATTGTCGGCTGCAATGCGTAGAGGCAATCATCGAGCGGCAGCAGCGTGTGCCGGCGGAAGGCCACAACGACAGCCTCTTCCTCGACAGACAGAACCGTCGATCTCGGCTCCCTGGGGCCGGTGGGTAGATCGGCGGTCGAACTCCGCTTCTTCCACTTCGCGACCGTCTTAGGGTTGATGCCGTAGCGCTTCGAAAGCGTCCTCAGGCTCGCTTGACTATGCTGTATCGCTCGACGGATCGCCTCTCTAGGTGCAGAATAGGAGCCGCAGCCACAATTGCTCGCGGCGCCAATGGCGTACAAAAGGTATTCGCCGACGTAGGCTGATTCAACGCCGATTAACCGCCCTCCAGCCTGCGGCCGCTACCCATGATTATCGGTGGGGAAAGCCGGACTGGCGCCTCGAGCTTTTCGAAGGGCAGCTTTGCGCCCAAATCGAAGCGCGAGGCGGCTCTGTCATCAACCAATAGCAGACCTATGGCGTCGGCGAGAAGCCGCTTCAGCAGCGTGTTCTCGTCCTCCGAGCGCCTTCAGTCGCCGAGCCTCGGAGACATCCATCTCGCCGAAGCGGGCCTTCCAGTTGTAGATCGAGAAGTCGCTGAACGAAGGAACGAACTTCAAACCGGATTAGATCAGAGGGGCATGGTCAGGGCGGGCCCACTGGCTCGAGCGCCCGTCGATGCGTGTGATAATGTGCAGCGTTGCTCTTGCCGTAAGACGGGTTGTGGGCCGTCGGCGTTTTCCAGCTTTAGTCCTACTCACGTTCTGCTGACTTGAGCCTTCCGCTCAAGGTCAGATAATGATGTTTTTAATATTGCCCACGATGAAAGGGCCAACCTTTTGCTGGAGGGCATCTTCCGATGTTGCAATGGTCTGAGGACTCAGACTCATCTGGCATTGACCGCTCTTCATGGTCCCATCGGAAGAGTGGAATTTGAAGAAGAGTACTTGCGTCAGTTTATTCGAGGCCTGCAGGGCAAAATAGGCGGCGTTCAGCGTCGCTCCGCCTCCGGCTCCGCCGTCGACATAGCTCAATCCGAAGTTCGCGGCTCTGAGCTTGGCGCTCTTCTGTTGGAACACGGTGATCCATGGCGCGTCCTGATCCATTGACTGAAGCCCCTTCAGCACCGCGATGATGATCGAACTCGCAGCGGCGCCAGGACCGAAGATCGCCGTGACTATCGGAATGATCGCCTTATGCAGTTCAGCGTTCTGATCGGAAATTGTCTGCTGCGTAAGGCCGCTCGAGGTGACTTGCCATCCGATTTTTTTCATAACGCTGTTGAAGGCGGCGAAATATGCGGCAGGGTCCGGGCTCCCGGAGGTCGCCTTGTCGGCCGCGAGTTGGCCAAGCAACAGCGCGTTGCTGATCGTCGGACGAATCGACTGAGGCACAGTGTTGCTGAATTCGGCCATCTGCGAGCCGACGGTGACGGCCTGATGTGCGCCCGTGAAATCCGGGGGCGGTCCCCTCGTTTCCTCTCCCCTCGTGGGAGCCTCCGGTAGCTTGAGACTTTGGATATACGAGGTAATCTCAGACATAATTAGCTCCTTTGAAAGCGGTCCTGCCGAAAACCGCGCGCCTCAATGAACGGCTCTGGCCGTCACCATGCTTCGATCGAATCTTCGGGCGAGATATCGGGCACGCGTTCAATATGATCCGTGTCGCCGAAATTGGGCTCGGCGGAGCCTCGCTTCGCGAATCCAAGCACTCCGGCTTCTCCGCGCAGCGCATTAAGTCGGTTCATCCAGCCAACGAGGAATCTATCCTGCCCCGGAGCCTGCGCGAACCGACGGTAGAGCGCTTCGCGGATTGAGCAGTAGCGCGCGACCGTGTCCGGAGGGCTGCAGGCTTCGCAAGCCGTCTGCGTCTCCGCGCCGAATTTTCCATCCACCCCGACTCCGACGGCCTGCTGCAGCATCTTCACCGCGCGCACCGGGCCCATGTTGACCGCGGTGTCGAAGTGGACGAGGTCGATAGGGGATGGAAGAACGTTGCACTGAGCCGTTTTCCAGTAATTGTTTGCATAGATGGCGGCAACCTCGGCATTCGAAATCCCCTTGACGTCCGCAGCGGGCAGGCCCTGGCGCGCACGCCAATCGTTGTAGACGTTCTGGGTCACCCCCTTCATAGTGCGGCCGCCGTGGTCCTGCGGATCGTCCACGAAGCCGCCCTCCCAGCGAAGGACAAAGGCGAGCGCGTTGTCGTAAGCAGCATCCATGGCTAGTTTCCTTCCCATGTTGTCTTGGCCGAAATTCTCACTTGACCAAGAATTCACTCTCGATGAACTGTCTGAGCTCCGCTACCCAAGCTCTGATGCGCTGACGCGTCCGATCGGTCTCGTCCGCCCCGCCTCTGAAAATGTCCTCGTAGAATTCAAGATGCTCGGTCACGGACCGCATTTTAGATGGCGAGCCAGTGTAGCGCCATGCGCGTCTGTATGCATCTCTGATTGCGCCCCCGTCTCCCGGCGCCCCATTCATGATGGCGACGTTCGTCCGGGCGTCGGCCGAACGAATGAGTTTCCAGAAGTCCGCCTCATCGGGCGCTGGCTGCTCGAGCATACGCTGCAGGTCCTTGCCGACGGCAGAATCGCAAGCCGTTCCATCGCGCAGGGCCATGCTGATGGCTGCGTTGCAGGCCATCAACCGCGGATAGTCGGGATAGTTCCCACCAAGCTTGACCGCCATTTCGGAGCACTCCTTCATCCTCGTGAGGGCATCGTTCGCACCAGGGTCCGAAGGTTGAACCTGGGCAAGCCGCTTCCAGCAGCCGGCTTGGAGGGAGAGGCGCTCCGACGTCGGACCCACCGCCTCGGTCAGCGACACCAGCTTACTCAGCGCATCCTGGATCGCCGCGATCGCCTCCGCTGGACTCTTACCCTCCGCAAACCCCTTGCGAAATTCGCTGACGGCGTTGCGGGAACGGAGATTGGCGAGCTGCTCGACCGCTCGCAGCTTGAACACAGCCTTCTCGTTCTTGACGGCGGCGGAATAATAGTCAATCGCCTCCGGAAGAGCTCCAAGCTCCGCCCACGCCTCCGCGAGAGCCGCGCAGAGCGGCGCAGACTTGAGCCATCCCTTCCGTTTTGCTTCGCCTTGGATTCTGACGAGCCGATCTTGCTGTCCCTTCAGATCGCGTTCCAGGCCAACGTTCACGTCTCCGCTGATCTGCTCTGCGGCCACGATGGCCTCCGAAACGCCGACGAACTGGTCGGCGTCGTCAGCAGCCGCCGATGGTGCCGACACGGCGCGTAGGCGATAGTCGGGGTCGCCGTAACATTGGTATGCGCCCCAGGTGTTATTGTCCGGCTTTGTTTCGTACGCCGCCTTTCTTGCCTGCAGCGTCGCCTCGCCGAAACCGGCGCCGTCGAGCATCTCTGAATAGAAGCGAAGGCCGAACGCCTTGGCGCAGGCGTCGTCGACCTCCCAACCGGCGACGATAACGCAGCGCACGCCGAGCTGGATCAATTGCACGGCTACGCTCGCCGCTAGTTCCGGCCGCCCCTCGACGCCCTCCTTACGGACTTTGTCCTCGGCCGTCGCGTCGATCATGCCAAGGTTGCAGCAATTGACGAAAAATATGGCGGGGCTGACGGGCAGCTTGGACAGCTCCGAGGCCCCCATCACGACGCCGCCCCCGAGAACCACGCCGGTCACCAGCCGGTTGACTCCGTCGGCGTGGGCCATATCGTAGTCGATGACGCCGTGGGCCGAGATGTGGACGATCTCCCATGCCTGCCCCAAGAGTTGCTTGAAAATCTGGTTCGGGGTAGCCGCCGCTTTGACCAACAGCGTCACGTCGTGGCTTTCCCTCGTCGCGCCCAAGAGCTCGGCGAGGGCCGTGGCCTCGGCTTCTGCGCCGGGGAGCGCGCCAAAGCCCTTCATGGGCTCTGCACCCGGATCGCCGATGATGAGCGCCTTGGGCCTGCCGCGGGCGGCGACGACCCTCTCTGAGAACCGGGTCTGCAATAATTGCCGCACCATCCCGGCGCGGACGGCGGGCGGCGCGAGCTTCGGCGCGTTCGTGTCCTCGGCGTTCATCCAAGGCCGCCGGTCATCGAGCAATTCCCATGGAAACGCCGCGCTCTGTTCGTCGAGAATGAGTCGCCTGTTCTGCTCCTCGGCGCTGCGGCGCTTCAACGATTCCGGCCACAGCAATTCGAACAGAATACGCCCAGGCGAGATCGGTGCGCCGTCGAGGTCGACATTCTGAGCTGTCCTGCGCATTAGAGGCGCGACGATGTCGAGGTTGGCGGCGATCGTTCGCGCCTCGGTCCGCGCGAAGCCGCTGCCGATGGTGAACGAGAGGCTGCGGTCCTCCGCCGCCCCGACGGAGGGCATGGTGATCTGGATCGGCTCCCACCAGTTCGGGTCCGGCGAGATCGGCGCATGGCGGCGGCCTCCTTCGCGGGGGCTGAAGCGCGGCGGGAGCCCGAAGACCTCCTCGAGAAGAGGATCATTCTGGATCGCCTTCTTTACCGCCCGCCATGTCTCGTACGCGCGATCTTCGTAGAGCTCGATAATCTCGACTACTCTGATCCGGGCGCCGTTCTTTTGCAGTCCGGCGAGCATGGCGTTCGCCTGGCTCGTCGCTTGAAGCAGCGCTTGCACGCAGCTGTTGCGGTCGACCCCTCCTGCGCCGGCCCCGACCAGAAGGGTGCTCAGTCCCATCTGTGCCTTCGGGTCCGCCGAGCCCACGTGACCCCGGTCCAGCGACTCGACCATAAAGGCGAGGATTCCTCGGCGCAGGGTTTCCCGAAGGGCGCCGATCGAGAGGCCGGCGGGCTGGCCGAGCCCCACGACCACGGCTCCCGAGGGCCGACAGTTGGGATCGATGAGAATCGCGCACGTTCCGATCCGGCCAGGGTACAGGCCTAGCTTGCGCCGCTCGGTGAGTCGGAAGCCCAGGGCCCGATCCAGTCGGGCTTCCGTGCCGGCGAAAGTGTCGCCGATGTAATGACCGACGAGAACGGGAAACCGCGCGAAGGCAAGGTGCCCGTGAACCACGGAAAGATCGATCCTGTCATTCTGTGTTTCGCACGGTTGAGTATCACTCATCACACCCCCCTTGCAACTGCGAGAGCGACCCCTTGCACTACGCCAACGCCGAACAAACCTTACGCCATGCTTAAGTGCTTAGTAAATGTATAAGCCCCAATATTTCTGTGACGGCCGACACACAAGGCGTGGGTTTTCATGTTGTCTGCGGAAACCGACACGGTGGCGCAGCTGCACTCTCATTCTGACCATGATATATTGCCTAGACTTAGTAGGGATCCCCGGCGCGAATTGCTCTATGAACGCTCCTGCGCTGCTAAGCGAACGAGGATCGAACAGGCTAGTACTCGTGCTTTGATTTTCACCGGAGCGCAGATCATCTTGGCGGCGATTGCAGTCAGAAAGATTATTATGGAACGGGATCGAGCGCTCCTAGAGCCTTTGATTAGGACGGGCGACAGTCTGACCGGGAGCACTGGGTTAGCAACAACGCTCGGGCTCACCGGTCTGCCGCTTCTCAATGTAGCGTTGACGCTGATCTTAGATGGGCTGGAGCTCTACCGGCCTGAGCCGGATTTATGGATCGGACCAAGCTCGCTCCTGGCGCATTCATCGGCTCCTGCAGCGCGTCGCGAATTGATATTGCGTTCGGGCATGTCAAACATCCATTTTCGTGAGCCTGCGAATGCCCTTCCTAAGGGATCGGTATGAGGTAAGGTTAAACTTCTCCGTTCGAATTGAATTTTCTGGTTCCAAACAAAATAACAGGTTCTCGTTCTGGTAGTCCGGGAAAAAGACGCCCCGATTTCTTGCCTCGATGACTAATCTGGCCCAATCATCTTTGAGAGCGAATGGCTTGCGGCGAAACAACCCTTGCGGGGGTGTCGCTGGCCTAACAAAGATCGTCTTGCCAAGGAAGCCGCCATGCAGAAGGTAATCAATCTCCCACAGCGTGCCGGGTCTGCTGGATGGAATGCATATGATGTAAGTCGCCATTTCAGCTAATTTGGCAGCAGCACTTTTCCAATCTTCTTCATTCGTTAGAATGCGTCCGATGCCCAGCGCCTCTCCCGGATGACCGAGCCCGATAACGGGCCCTGACCATCTCATTGCCTTTACTAGTTGCATCTCGAACCGGTAGTTGGGGTCCTTTAAATAGGCCGATGGGCTTATCACAGCGGCCTGAGCACCGGCTTCGAACAGTTCATCCGTGACGTAAAACGGTCGCAGATACAGAGAATATAACTTGCAATTACCTCTAATTATGGCTCTGTAAAGTGCCGTTGCGTTGCGGTTGTATGCCTTTTGACCGAGTCTTTTCGCAATGAACATAAAAAAAGCAGCGAGCAATCCTGGAATTAGAACCAAAAAGACCACAGTAGTAATTTTGATTGTCGCGAGCAACATTCCCGCATTCGACGAAGTAACCCACGCAACTTCGTTTTGACGTGCTAGTTCAAGCAGCTCAAACTTTTCGAGCGTCCAGTTCCCCCGTTCATGGAGAAAACTGCCCATGAATAAAGCCGCAAAAATTGCTGGCGGCAGAGCTAGAAGTCGAAATAGCCAGCTTGCTAATCTTAGAAGGAAATCCGCTCCGCTTGTCATCTCTACACCATTGACGATCCGGCTTGGTAGGTCAGCTGGCACTAACAGGTTTTTGAAAAAACCGGGCCGAAAGGATGACAACAACACAATCGCTCGTTGCGCGAGGCGCCGCCGCACGAATGGATATTGCGTCGGAGCATGCGAAAAATCCTTTCACACGACCTCACTGAGGCAAGCTTGCGGTTGCATGTCAGAAGACATCCCCTATGGGATTTTTTTGCGCACCGTCCCGCGCTAGCTCTATCGAGTTCCAAGCAGGTACTGGAATTGTTTTGCCATCAATGCAAATAGGATCGGTCCTGATAACGCCATACAGCTTGAAGCCGCCAGTCAGCGTACTATCGGTGAGAAGATGGCATGTGATCTCCAAAATGTTTCCTTTTGGCCAGGCAATATCCCACTGGCGCAACGAACCGACAGACCAAGAAACGATGCGTTTTTCGTCCTTCGAGAAGATCGCACCTCTGATCCCGAAGGGATCTTCCATTGCTGGGCCGATAGGCTGGTGGGTGGCGACGTCCCACAAATAGAGTTTTCTATCGTCGGACCAGGAAACGATGCGGCTCTCGTCCTTCGCAAAGATGGCTCCCTTCACAGGCCCGCCATGCTTCATAGACGGGCCCACCTGTTGGCCGTTGCTGGTGTCCCAGAGGCGAAGAGTCCCGTCGTCTGACCAGGAGAGGATGCGCATACTGTCATTTGTCAAAACCGCGCCATTGACGGCATCACCGTGCAACATGGCGGGGCCGATCTGTTTGCCGGTGGCCACGTCCCACAAGCGCAGTGTCCTATCGCTGGACCATGACAGGATCCGACTCTCATCATTTGTGAAGGTCGCGCCTTTGACTCCACCATTGTGCTCCATGGCCGGGCCGATCTGCAGGCCGGTGGCGGAGTCCCAAAGGCGAAGAGTCTTGTCTTTGGAAAAGATGTTGTTGGACCAAGAGAGAATCCGGTCCTCGTCTTTCGAGAAAATCGCGCCCTCGACCCAATCATTGTGTCGCATGGCCGGGCCGATCTGCTCTTGGGTGGCGGTGTTCCACAAGCGGACTGTTCCTTCCTTCGACCAGGACAGGATACGGCTTTCGTCCTTTGATAAAATTGCGCCGGTGACCCAGTCATTATGACGCATTGGCGGACCGATCTGGTCTCCAGTGGAGATGTCCCACAGGCGTAGTGTGCTATCGTAGGACCAGGAGAGGATTCGAGTCTCGCCCTTCGTGAAAATCGCATCTTTGACCTCGCCGTCATGTAACATCGTCCGACCGATCTGGCCTGTGGCGGCGTCCCATAGGCTCAGTTTGCTGTCGGACCACGCGAGAATGCGGCTTTCGTCGCTGCCCAACCGCGCGCCACCTGAGGCGATTCCTCCAGGTATGGCCTGACCGATCTGATGGTTCGTCGCCAGGTCCCATAGCCGCCAAGTGCCGTCCCAAGACTTGGCGAGCACGCGGCTCCCGTCCTTCACGAGGATGGCATCAACGACCGAACTACCATGGTCCATGGCGGGGTCGACTGGCAGGCCGGTGATGATATTCCATTGGCGCAACGTCCCGTCCTGGGACCAGGAGAGAACGTGGCTCTCGTCCTTGCTGAAGGTCGCGCCATTGATCTGGCGATCGTGTCGCATATCAGGGCCGAGCTGCTGGCCCGTCGCTGCGTCCCACAGGCGAAGCGTCCCGTCCTCCGACCAGGACAGGACACGGTTCTCGCCCTTGCTGAAGATTGCGCCTTTGACAGGGCCACCATGCGCCATCGGGCGAACCAAGGCCGCCGACGCGGTGGCTGCATCCCAGAGGCGGAGCGTCTTGTCATCCGACCAGGTCAGAATTCGGATCCCATCATTGCTGAACATGGCTCCGTTGATTTTGTTGCCATGAGGCATATCAGGGCCGATTTGCTGACCGGTGACGGCATCAAATAGGCGCAGATTTTCGCCTGACCAGGAGACGATGCGGCTCTCGTCCTGGCTGAAGGTCGCGCCATCTACTCCGCTCCGCTGCGGCATGAAATGAGTAGTCGATTTACCGGTACCGGCGTCTCGCAAGCTAAGCTTGTTTTCGTACCACGAGAGAATGCGGCTCTCGTCCTTGGTGAAGATCGCGCCGACAATCGGACCACCATACTGCTGAGGCGGACCGATAGCGTGCTGGGTGGTGGCGTTCCATAGGCGGACCGTGCCGTCTTTGGACCAGGACAGGATGCGGCTCTCATCCTTGCTGAAGGTCGCGCCATTGATTTGGCGATCGTGTGGCATATCAGGGCCAATTTGCTGGCCAGTGGCGGCGTCCCACAGGTGGAGCTTATTTTCGGACCAGGAGAGTATGCGGGTCTCATCCTTCGAGAGGATCGCTCCCCTGACTGCGCCATCATGCGTCATGGCTGAGCCGATCTGGTGCCCCGTGACGGCGTCCCACAGGAGAAGCGTTCCATCGCCAGACCATGAAAGGATGTGGCTCTCGTCTTTCGTGAGGATCGCGCCGACCACCGGGCCCCTATGCTCCATAGCCGGGCCAATCGGGCGGCCGGTGACGGTATTCCATAGGACTACGGCCTTGTCGTCAGACCAGGACAGGATGTGCTTCTCATCATTGGACAGGAGGGCACCATTGACGGCATCCGCGTGGCGGAACTCCCGCTGATAGAGCTTTTCGGACCTGAGGGCGCTTGAGAGGCTCTGGAGGGTGGTTTCCAAGGCAGGGCGAAGTTGGTCAGTATCGCTCTTTGGCCATGCCGCCAAGGCCAGTTTCGCGGCGTCGTTGGCGTGCCCCTCTTGCAAAGCCACCCTCGAAAGGGCTGCCAGCGCCCGCGTTTCGTTGGCGGTGGAGTTCTGAAGAGCGGAAACTGCATCCGCGCGCTGAATCAGCCCCCAGATCGCGAGCGCGGTTGTCAAAGCGGCGACACAGATACCCCCTAGCGCAAAACCCACTATTAGCCGTTGCCGCTGCCGCCGCTCTTCGCGACGTAGCACTGGAAGAAGTCGGTCCGGAACATCGTATATACCGGCGAGAAGCTTAGCGAGGCCATCATCAAGCGTGTCAGTAAGCGTTCTCGTCCGCCAGACGTTGAAACCGGTGAGATCTATCCAGTCCCACCGCGGTTTCTCGGACAATCGGCCCGGATACTGACCATCGACCGCTCCCGGCCCGAATACTAGGTCGACCGGGCGACTGTTGTCCCCGGCATGAACCTCGCCTAGGAAATGGTCAATCTCTCGCACTAGCCAGTTGTCTTGGACCGAACCATCTGGCCTGACAATATTCTCCGTCGCCAACGGAGTACATATAACAATAAGTCGAGCTGATTGATCCAAGGCAGGATAGATTTTCTTAAGAAGAAAATCATCATTCGGTTTCTCGTAAGATGTGTCCAGCCAAATCTGAGGTCGCCGGTTGTGAAGTTCCTGTTTTTCGCCCGATAACTCGCTGAGAACCTCGACTGGAAGCTGAAAATGTTGGAGCTTTCTCCTGATCCATTGCGCAAGCCCAGTCGCATCTCGCCGACGGTACGAAATGAAGGCGTCGAATTGAAAATTTGGTGGTGTGTGTGGATCGCCTTCGTGCATTGGCTAGGGCTCATACGAGGTGACGCTGGCAGTCAGCTCCGTAGCCGATCAATCAGCGTGCAGGGCGTCCCAGGTGTATTGCCCAACACGCCCGTCCTGAACGAGTCTGGCCGACTTCTGGAAATCGATTACCGCCTTGATAGTCCTCGGGCCGAAGTCACTGTCGACGGTCAGCTTGGCTCCTTTGGCGTTGAGCAGTCCCTGAAGGCGTGCGACGTCCGGGCCCTTTGTCCCGAGCGCCAGCACCGGATTGGGTGGCCAGCTTACCGGCTGCGCCACCTTCGCCGGGGCGATTGTTATGCCGTCGAGCAGCCAGCTGGACATGTCGTCGTAGAGAGTCCGCTCCGGCTGCACTGAGATGTGTACATGATGATGGTGTGAGTTCTTGCCCACGTAGGGCGACCATACCCACGGCTCGTAGGCCTTTCCGTTCTTCCTCACGGACTTAGCGTTGGCGATCCTGCCATCGGCGATGATGTATTTGATGCGGCGGTCCATCGAATGCCGCAACGCCTCGCCGAGAGCCCAGTTGTCCACGCCGTGTGCCTCGTCGTCCGTGATGTCGATCGCCGTGACAACACCCGTATTGCCATCCTTGACCCAGGGATTGTGGTCGGACGAGCGCGAGGCGTGCTCTGCATTGCCGATTGAGCCGTCACTCACCTTGGATCGGTTTGGCGAAAGCACATTAACCTGATCGCGCAGCGTTTGCAGGCTGCGCGCGAGACGCCACGCCATGATAGCTCCCCTTTCTGCCAAGACCGGCAGCGCACGACCCGGTTTCCATGAGAGTCGCGTGCGAAAAATTCCTGTTTTAAAAATACTCAACTAACAGTTGCTCGTCTGAGCAACTTTCAGCAGGAACATCATCCACTTACGTATACTGGGCGCCTTTTAGATATCGGCTTTAACCCCTTACCGTATTGTTGTCGTCGTGCTTGCTACCCGTCAAAATATTATATTGAAAAGAATCGTCTTTCCATAAGATTCTTGCTGCGCCGTGCTTTTTTGCGTTTGCGGAAGAAGAGTAGCAAACATAGGTGAAATTTCTGCGTGCTTCTATCGTTGGACCCAAGATATTCTTGGGGCAGATCCGTGACGAAGAATCTTGAGCCTAATCAACGCCATCGATCGGCTTCTTCGGGCTATATCGGCTTAAAGCCGTAGACCGGGGCACCTTCGGCGGCCTCGCAGGCCCCGGCGCGATGTGTGGAGGCACATACGTTCGCGCGTTGTCGGCTCCCGGCCCTAGCGATTCCGCAATTATTCAGATTCCGGCGGGCTCCGGGCATGCGCCACGAATTTCCTGACCTCCGTCCCATTACCTGGTCAATCGCCGTTGCACTTTTTCGCCGGCCTGAGTTGCAGCTGCGGTCCAAAGCGGGTTTGTAAGAAGTGGCTCGGCTGCAACTCTGAACCTGGCCGGGTCTTGCTAGGCTCTAAATCCTGAGCGCGCCAAATTACCGCGCACCCTTCACAATTTCGTAGGTGCACTTGAAGGATTTTGCCGCGACTCGGTATGTGTCTGCAGGATCGTTCGGGTTCCGGACGATCGCGTCTCCCGGCTTTGCAACCATTTCTTCTCCCCAAGGGGCCGTGAACACAAAGTCGCCCTCTGTTTCATCAATGATGAAATAAAGCATCTCGGGCGCCAACGGCCGATATTCGCTCCAGCCGTCGGCATCCGGCCGGCCATACGGCCCCTCGTAGCGCGCTGCAAATTTCTTGGAAGAAACCAGATATTGTTCATTGCCCGTCTCCGGGCAGCGGTTGCGCACCACCATGTCGCGATCCTCGGCCGGTTTACTTTGCGTTTCCTTTCCTTCGCCCCTGATGTAGGTGGTGATGATCTCGCCCGCCTTCGCCTTCCGGGCGTCGATTGGTTTCGCCTTGCGCGCGATCCCGACTTTGTCTCCCGCTTTGGCCGCTTTGAACAATTCAGCTATATCACGCTTCGCAGGCATGTCGGCTATAGCTGACGTTCCTACAAAGAGCGTGAACCAGGCCATGAACACCCACAAACGCTGAAGGCGACGACCGTGCATGCAGGATACCCATTCGCTGCGATTAGCTTCGAAATCGAGCATGGTCTTCATCACTCCTTGTCAAGCACACGCTATCTATCCTGTGAATTGAGGACAATTTCAACGACTACTGCTTAATCGCACTACACAGTGCAGCCGTCTCACCGCTTCGACGAGACCGGCGTCACCTTCCGCTACAAGGACTACCGCCACGACGGCGCCGATCGCCAGCAGCTCACGACGCTTGGGCGATTGTTAAATTGTTAACGCCGGCAGATATCTCCGGCAGCGCCGGCGTCCAGGCGTTCCTGGACGGCATCCGCAAGCGCTGGCCATGGGTGAGGCATCTGTTCGCCGACGCCGCATACGATCGGCTGCAGCTCATGGACAAGGCCCCGCCTATCTCGACTTCATGATCGAGATCATCCGTCGATCCGATGATCAAAAGCCCTTCGAGGTATGGCCCGTCGCTGGGTCGTCGAGGGCACCTTCGGTTGACAAGTTGGCGGCGCCTCGTGCGCGGCTACGAGTAACGCATCGACGTCTTCACGCCGTGATCTGATCCTTGTCGCCATGGGCGGCAATCTCATCCGACAACGGCCCCGCTCCTCCTAGCCGAAGGACTTGTGTCGAAAAAACAATCCCAGTTCCTTGGATCAGATCAGTTTTCCTGCCCTGTTTGCAGCCCACCCTGAGCGGTGTAGGTTGCCGAAAGCTCGCGCTGCCAGTCGGCATTGTTCGGATCGAGAGCCGCCAGCTTCTCACGGATGGCAAGGGACTTCTGGTAGTTCTCCAGGGCGCCCGCCAGGTTCCCCTGCGCCCTCTTGGCGCCGCCGATTTCGAAATAAATCGTGGACAGCTCACTTTGCCAGTCGGCATTGTTCGGATCCAGAGTCACCAGCTTCTCACCGATGGCAAGGGCCTTCAGATGGTTCTCCAGGGCGCCCGCCAAGATCCCCTGCGCCTTCTGGACGTCGCCGATAGATCGGTAGTCGATCCCTACGCTGCCAAGGCGGATCATGTTTGCTGTGTCGGCAGCGCTTAGCTTTTCATCCATGGCGAGTCCGCGCCGATAGCTCTCCAGGGCGCGCGCCAGGTTCCCCTGCGCTGTCTGAACATCACCCAGTGTGGTGTAGATCGACGAAAGATTGCTCTGCCAGTCGGCATTGTTCGGATCGAGAGCCACCAGCTTCTCACGGATGGCAAGGGCCTTCTGATGGTTCTCCAGGGCGCCCGCCAGGTTCCCCTGCGCCTTCTGGACGTCGCCGATAGATCGGTAGTCGATCCCTATGCTGCCAAGGCGGATCATGTTTGCTGTGTCGGCGGCGCTTAGCTTTTCATCGATGGCGAGGCCGCGCCGATAGTTCTCCAAGGCGCCCGCCAGGTTTCCCTGCGCCCTCTGGGCGTCGCCGATTGCGAGATAGATCGTGGACAGCTCACTCTGCCAGTCGGCATTGTTCGGATCGAGGGCCACCAGCTTCTCACCGATGGCAAGGGCCTTCTGATAGTTCTCCAGGGCGCCCGCCAGGTTCCCCTGCGCCTTCTGGACGTCGCCGATAGATCGGTAGTCGATCCCTACGCTGCCAAGACGGGTCATGTTCGCTGTGTCGGCAGCGCTTAGCTTTTCATGGATCGCGAGGCCGCGCCGATAGTTCTCCAGGGCGCCCGCCAGGTTCCCCTGCGCCGTCCGAACATTGCCCAGTGTGGTGTAGAGCGATGACAGG
>NZ_JBVVQK010000039.1:23749-42571 GCF_055811175.1 Mesorhizobium sp. WSM4828
TTCTCGCGGATGGCAAGGGACTTCTGATAGTTCTCCAGGGCGCCAGCCAGGTTCCCCTGCGCCTTCTGGACGTCGCCTTTAACTTGAAAAGCTGCTCCCAGCTCAACTTGCCAAGGGTGGTCGAGCGGCTGAGCACTGCTAAACCTGAGAGCTATTTGCACCGCGCGCCCAGCATAATCCAATGCAAAACTTGTATCGCCTTGGGCTAATAACGTTCTAGAAATTTCAACGAATGTGACTTCCTGTGCACGTCGGACCTCCATTTCATCCCCGACGGCTTCTATCAATTTTTCCTGCAACCCCTCTGCGCTGACGAGTATATTTCTTACTACTAATACGGGAACACCATTAACATTCCGAAATTTTCGTGCCAATTCAAGGGTCACCGAGTTTGCTACTGTTGTCGATGCCGACAACAAAAACTGCCCCCGCCTTTGTTCATGCCACGCGATGGCCCCGCCGATGATTGCGACGATAGCAAGAACGCCCGCGACCGCCGCGCCTATTTGCGTACGTCGGCTTGCTTCCTTCACAGCTATGATCTGGCCCTTTGCTGCGTCGGCGGCTTTCCTCTGTTCTTCCGCAATCGTCTTGGCATCGGCAAGTTGCCGCGCCGTTGCCGCCTCCTTTTCCGCGGCCAAGGCGTTGTCACGGGCGTTGCAGGCGGCGAGATAGGCGGCTGTCTCGCCGTTGACGAGGCTTTTCAACTCGCTGCGTTTGGCCTGCTCGCTTGTCCGGTCAAGCAGGGTACCGGAATGCTGCAGCCAGTCGCCGAGTCTGCCTTTGGCATCCCATTCACGTGCCGCGTCTCCTGCGCGACGCAACATGGCAATCGCCTCACCTTCCGCGCGCAGCCATTGGCGCATTGGCCGCCATTGCCTGAGCAGCGCCTCATGCGCAATCTGCAGCCGCGTCTGTCCGCAATCTGGCGCTGAATCTGAAGTGAGCAGGCGCTTGTCGACGAGTGCGTCAACGAGCGGTAGCCCCTCGGGAGGCAGATCGCTACGGAAGGCGGGACGACCCTGCGGCTCCCGCGTTGCGGGATCGACGACCGCCAACTGTGGAATAAGCGTTGCTCGCAAGAGGGCAAGGACGGCGTCGCGGTTCTTGGGGACGTCCGGGTTGCCGGCGAGCGTTGCCAGCGCATCGTTCACTGCCTTTTCGATCGCCCCGCCGATGGCGCCGCTCTGCTGATATTCTGCAAGCGTGATGACGTCATCGCCGCCATGGTCCCAGAACATTCGTTCCATGACGAACGCCAGCAGCGGCATTTTGTCGGGACCTCCGTCCTTGAGCACGTCGCGCAGCAGCGTGTCGATGAAGTCCTCCTTCAGCACCAGTTTCCGCTTCGTGTTTTTGTTCAGCACCTCGGCAGGGCCGATGACCACCTCCTTGAAGCTTGCTTCGGTCATCGGTCCGACCGAGAATGGGGTGTGCGCAACTGCCCCGAACGTCGGGCTCGTCTGCAGCCTCTCATAGGCGTCGGAGCGGATGGTGATGATGCCAAGTGTTGTTGCAAGAGGGGCCTTCGCGGCCTTCGTCTCATCACCTGCGTCCCTGAAATGCAGCAGTTCGACCAGCCTCTTCAGAAAGACAGCGGTCTCCGGCAACGCGTTGCTGGCAAACAGTTCCTCACCCTGATCGATCGGGATCACCAGTGTCGGCAGTCCGATGTCGGGATCGCCGGGCGATGCTGGGGGCTTGGCCTTGCTGCAGATTTCCTGGACAAGGTCGGAAAGCGCTTTGCCGCCGACGTCAATCGCCAAACGGATGGCGGCCCGATCCTTCTTCAGGCCGACCTTTGCCGCGGTCGTGTCGAGGGCTTGGGCAAGCCCGGCTTCACCGTAGACGGCACCGAATGCCGCGCGGATTGGCGGCAGCACGAGGAAACGCCGATCGTCGCGGTCCAGTCGAGGAATTATCCCTGCCCGCAGGAATGAGGACTTGCCGGCGCCCGACGCGCCGAGCACTACCAACAGCCGCGGCGCTGCCGCCTCGCGCAGTCCGCGCAGCCGGTCGAGCGCTTCTACAATCAGCCCATCGCGGCCAAAGAAAATGCCGGCATCGACCGCCTCAAGCGGCTTCAATCCTCGATAGGGCGACCGGTCCGGCTCTTCCTTTGGCGGCCAGGGAAAGAAGCCGGCATCAAGCCCTGCCTTCTCCAGGCCGGACTTCAGCCGCTTCAGGGCACTTTCCGAGAAGGTGACATGTTGTTCCTCGGTCTTGTCTTCCGACAGAGTCGGGATGATCACGCCGTCGCGGCCCTTGGTCAGATCCACCGCCTGCCAGTAGGCCTTCAGCTTCGGCGGCAATGCCTCTATCGTCACCTTGTCATCGATGATAACGCCGAACATCGGCTTGTCGAGCTTGTGGGCGAGCATCATCTCCTTCTCGCACCAGTCGGATTCAAGCCATGCCTTGCTGATCAGGAAAAGCACCGCCTGGCAGCGATTGGCCGCCTCGTGCAGCGCACGCTCCCAGCGCTGGCCGGCGACGATGCCTCGCTCCGGGTCAAGATCGAGGAAATAGTCGTTCCAGCCATTCGAAATCAGCCAGTTGCCGATCGCCCGCGCCTCGGCGTTGTTGCGGCTCGAATGACTGATGAAGATGCGGGACAAATCCGTCGCCCCCAGCGATCCTTCAACCTTGGCACACATTAGCAGATTACGAAATAGTAGATGTTGTGCAAATCTTGCAAGCAGGGAACGGAAGCCATTCCAGCTAAGGCCCTACTTGGTCACGCTGGCAGCTGCAATGCATATTTGCGGGTCTTGTCCTTGAAGATCTGATTCCGTGGGCAACCTGCTGGCATCTACAATGTTGAAAAATTTCATTTCTTACACGTGGAGCGCAAGTGCCCAGTACGAAGCTCTTGTAGAAATGCTAAATTATATCCTCGGTGCGGGACAGGGCGTAATTTCTATTCCTCAATCCGCAGCAGTCGACCTGCTGGCGGCGGAACACGCAGGCGGTCGCGACGAAAGAGAAAAGCTTCACAACCAGCTATGGCGTGCGAAACTAAAACTCCAGAATCCGCAATGCCACCCGCGATACCCTGCTGGATGGCCAGCGCAATATCCACCTCGATTCCCTTCGGTGAGTGGGTAGCGTACCATCCGCATCTGCGCCGCATCGAACAGGGCTTTCGCCCAGTCCGCAGCGAGCAGCACACATCCCTTTCCGCCGACCCGTGGCGAATGCCCACCTCGAAATAAACATTGCGGTTGGGGATGGTCACGTCCGCAAGCACGGGATCGCCGAAATAGAGGCACTCTAGCATTTGCGTGATGATCAGGCTGCCGAGGTCTTGTTCTGTCCGCACGCGATCGTAGCCGAGTTCCTTGATCACCGGGACATAAAGCCCGGTCCCAGAGAGCGTTGAAGTCGACGTGCCTGGTTCCTATCCCGGCTCTGCCTGAGTAGCTTTCTGGCCGTAGGGCATCACCATGAAACAGAGCGGGCGCAGCCACTGCAACCCTCCTGACATGCGCAAATCGTCCGTTCTCCGAGCCTGCTGGTGTATGGATGTTCATAGCCTCAGAAGCCAGCAAAGTGCTCCCTGTTCACCTTGCCGGCTGCCTTCTTTCCGACTTCATGCAACTCAGCCATCCCGTCGATTGCGTCCATTTTCTGCACAGTCTCCGGCCGGACATGCTTTAGCCCCAGGGCGGTCAAGCCTGCGCTCGTCAATTCCGCGTTGTAGCGAACGTACGTGAAGAGCTTACTTCCGTTTTCCAACGGCCCAATATTGCCAATCAGATCACCGATCTCCCGGTCGATGGAGTCCCCTGCGCGGCACTCTCCGAACACGCGGCACAGCAGGTCCTGTTCGGTCGAGGCCGCAAACATAAGTGCCGACGGGATCGTTGTTGCATTGAACAGCAGGTTCATGTCATCCGGGTCCAGGCCAGACCGAACGTCCGGGCTGGTACCCGTTCCGACCGACACTATGAGCATCTGGTCGGCTCCCGCCCGCCAACGCGCCGCCGGCTTGCGCGCCCAATAGCTGCCGACCGTGGCCATCAGGAACATCTGGAAGGCTGGGTTGTTGTACATGGTGACGCCGCCGTCGACGAAGACAAACTGCTTGTTCGTTGCCTTCGTCCCGCCGGAAAGTACGATGACTTCCGGCGGAAAGTAGGTTGGCGCGGCAGTGCTTGCCCGGACCAGTTGCCAGAGTGGAAATTTGCCATTGTCGTCAGGGCGTGCCGGATCATTGTATTTGCCGTATGGATTATTCGAAAGCGGCCATGGCGAATCTGTGGTTGCGTTGCGCATCACCAGCAGCAGCAGGCTTTGAAGTTTGGCAGATCCGAAAGTGGTGTCACTTCCGAACACCTCTTTCAATTTCACTGCCAGTGGCTCGGATTCGAATTTGTATCGTAGCCGTTCCAGAATGCTCGCGCGAACAAACATCTGGGCGCCGCAGCTTTCATAGAAATCGAGAATCTCCCGTACCGACATTCCCATCGAGAGCCCAGCAGCGATGATGCCGCCCGTGCTCGTTCCGGCGATATAATCGAAGTATTGGGCCAAGCGAAAGCTTTCGCCGCCGCCCCTTGGTCTCAGCAGATCTTCGATTCCCTGCAGGATCTCGAGTGCAAGTATGCCACGAATCCCGCCACCGTCGATCGCAAGCAACTTTTTCTTGCCGGGTTGAGAGATGCGCTCGATCAGCGACATGTCTGTTCCTCCCGCCCGCGACGCGAATTCAGTGCAGGCGGGTGATCGATTCGCAAGGTGAGGGCGCGCCCGCAGATTGAGCCGACGGGCCTAGACATCTCCCGGAGTTCCCTGCAGCCGTTCTATGACAGACCAGGTCAGCGGGCCCACAATTCCATCGGCCTGCAAGTCATGGTCTTGCTGGAATTTCGTCACCGCCTGCTTGGTAGCAGGGCCAAAATCGCCATCCACGTTCAATGTATAGCCAAGCTTGCGGAGCTTCTCTTGCAGTTGACTGACGTCGACCCCGGAGACCCCGACACGGAGGACGGTCGGTGCATCTTCGTCATCGGCATCCAAATTGCTGCCGGCCGCTGACTTGTGCCGTGCATAAGCACCCGCCATCTTCGTATCGTAACGCATTTTCTTGAAGCCAGTGCCGTTATACTGGCGGGCGAATCCGGCCCAGTCATTGTTTCGAAGCTCATCGGTCAATTTCGAACGCACGATGAATTTAGACATGAGTTGGACTTGCCCAACGATACCGGCGCAGGCTTCGGCAACAAGTTCTTGGACGGTCGCATATCCCAGCCAAGACCAATGTGCCCCCATAACTTGGCCGAGCCCCCAAGAGCAGGAAGACAGTGCGGCAACCTCGTCGATCTCCTTCGCTCGCCTTAGCAGATTATATCGCGCCTGTTGTGATTTTGGGTTGGGCACGCCTCCGGCATTCGGATGGGCTAAACCTTTCGCCAGAGCCGACTTCTTGAGCGATTGGGGCAACAGCCGGTAAAAATAGTGTCCCTCCCAACGGATCAAAGGCATATCCCTCCCGTCGACAATTTCGGACGCTCTCCCGGCGCTTTCAACCTCGGCGACCGCCAGCAGTGTCGCAGGCTCAACGCCAATGTCTTCAGCCAGCGCAGCGATTTTCTGTCTTGCAGCTTCGTCAAACATTCTGCCCTCCAGTGGTCAGGTCTGATTGATGCTATTATTTTGACTTGTTGTTCGACCACATAGCTTGCCAGCTGTTTGTCTCCGCGGCGAGGATCTCTTCGGCGGTGCCTGCCAGGATCGCTACGGGGGTCGTGTTTTCGGTGGTGGCTTTGAGGCTTTGGAGCTTGCTGGCTGCCGCACGATAGCCGACGATCAAATCATCATAGTGTGATGCTTGAAGGTGAGCTACCACCGCCGCCGCGCAGGTCGTCAGGACCCCGATTATGGCCGCTATATCGAATGCGCCTTTTCCAATCGCGCCTGCGAGAGCCGTCAGAATTGCGGCCACGAATGCCAACGTGAATTCGGCAGCATGAAGAACTCTGGAGAGTTTACTATATTTCTCAGCGTTATTGATATAAAACGCAATTTGTCCCTCTACTCGGTTTTTTAAGTAGTCATCAAAGGACAGACCGGATCGGGGAGATAAGCCTGCGTGCTGCGCTGGCCGTTGGACAAGCGTAAGATCGATCACTTGGTCTTCGATCTTTTGCTGTGCTGCTTTGAGCTTGGCGTCCCTGGTGCCAGGATCCGAGTAGTCACCGGCAGAAGTAGCATAAAGGTATGCCTCTCGCTTCAGCGCCTCAGATGCCGCCCGCGCGCGAATTTGTTGGCGGACGCCTTCACTCGTGAGTACGCGACTGCCGATTATCCCGGTAATAGCGAGTGCTACCGCTCCTATGGATATCAGAATGGTACGAAGGAGACCATCCACAGCCTGCATGCTGGCCAAAGACGCGACTAGCGCGCCGGCGATGGACAAAGAAAAGGAAGCCTTCCTGGCTAGATCTATCCTGGACTTCAATGAGTTTGCCGTGGCGGACCAGATTGCCTGCCGATCGGCTACAAATTGGAGAATCGCCACGCCCATCGCCCCCGCTACGCGCAACAACGATCTTTAAAATAGGAGCCGGTTATTGCGAATATAAATCAAGTGTAGACGACGCGGGCTTTTCAGACAAGACGAACACGTCTCTCTTTTCTGCATGTAAGTGAGAGGAGATAATGGCTACTTTAAATGCACGTAGCTGGCTGTCGCGGCACACGCTATCAACCAAGATCGACGATGGTTCGTCGCGACAAAGAGTGGCGTGCCAGCCGGGAGGACACGTCGCAATTGAGGGGCAGGTGCGCGCTATGCGTGCCGATTGGCCACGCCGAACACAGGCTTGGGCCGAAATGGGGTTGCTGCCGAAACGGGAAAAGCAAATGGGGGAAACTGATGTCCGTTCAACGAAGACCGTCGGTGGACTGCCGCCGCTGGAGCCGGGGCGAGCAGAACGTGCGCTGGTAACGGTTCCCTCGCGCGTCGCTCACGTGGCGCGTAGCGCCTTGAGCGTTTTGATCTGTCCGGCCGTAGTGGCGATCATCCAGTCCGCGACGGCATAGGTCTTGGCCTGCTCAAATGCGTGCTCGCCCTTCTGATCGCCGAGACCGATCAAGGCTTCGGCAATCGTGGCGTGGGCCCAGTACAGCTCTTCCACGGCATTGGCACTGCGTTGCCCGTCGGCGCCGACAAGCCGCTCGGACATGAGTTCGATGGCCTTTTCTGCGGCCGTGATTACTCGCGTGCGCACGCGGTCGGCGAAGACCCGATCGGCAATCTTCTTGTCGCCGCTACTGATGCTTGCGCGAAGATCGAACAGGTAAGCTAGATTGATGCCGGTATAGTAGTCCTGCCGGATAAGGAAACCACGTTCCGCCGTGTAGATGGCGGCTTCAAGATCGAGCAGACGCTGTCCTTCGGAACGTCCCGGCAAGTCGAAGCGGCGCTTGTGAACACTGCTCCACAGGCCGAGCGTTTCGGGGTCAGTGGTCTGTTCAGGATCGAGAGTGCGGAGCAGCGCGATGGCCTCTTCGTAAGCAATGCCTGCTGCTGCCGGATCGGTCTTGAGATAGCTGTCGCCGATCTTGTAGGTGCAGAATGCAAGTTCGCGCACGACGCGCGGCCGCGCGGCCTGCATCTGCTGCCCAGGGCGCAGTGTCTGCTTGTCGTAAATTCCCCTCAGGATTGCCTTTTCCTTTACGAAGTCGCTGGCGGCTCTGGCCGCGGCCACTTCGGCCCACAACGCGGCATGGGTTTCATCTGACGCCTTTGAGGCCTCGGCGACCGCGCCTGGGGGTTCGCCGGGGACCGCCGCTGCTGTCGCGGCAAGCCGCCTCGGAGGCTCCAGTCTCAATAGGGAATAGATCGGGCTATCGGGCTTTTCCGATGTGCAAATCTCGGCCATAAGCGCTGCAAGATCTTTTTGCATCCGGCCGACCTCGGTGTAGCCGATATCCGGTCCGAGGTGGGTGTATTTGCGGATAACGATGTGGTTGACGTCGAACGGACTCTTGAACTGGCTCTCGGCCATGATGATGGTCGAGCGTGGGCGAAGCGCGTGTCGCACGCCAAGCTCGAACATAGCGTTGAGATTGGAGGCTGAGATGTCAGCGATCACCAGGTCGGCGTCGAGCAGCATGTCGTACATCGGGATATCAATGACCCCGGAATGCAACACCTCGTCTGCGCGAATGCAGGTATAGCCGGCCGCCTCCGCCGCGGGCTTGATAATGTTGTGGTAAGTCGCATCAAGATTAAGCTTCCGCCCCGTCTCGAAATCAGTCTTTTCGCCGTATCCCATGATCACAAAGCAACTCGGCATCGTTCTCCACTCCCCTGCACCGTTCCCGAGATTTCGGCTAGCCGTCGAGATTCAACGGCGCGACTGCGTCGGCGATGTCGCCCAACCTTTTGGTCCTTCTCACCAGATCCGCCGTGCCGCCAGGCCCGTCGCCTTCCTTGCCGTCCCATAGGCAGATGAGGTGAACTCTGCCGTGCTGGCTTGCCAGATCCAGAAGCCGCTCATTGCATGCTTCGTAGGCTTTTCCCGAAACGTTCAGGCCGAGAACCTCCCGGTGCTGTTGTGGCGTCGCCGTCCAGACATCCCAGAATCGCCGTTCCCAGTTGCCGGTTGGGACGCCGGATACAGAGGTCTGCACGAACAACTCGGGTTCGAAAGGCAATACGATGTGTGTCTCTATGTGCACGCGCATGCATGCCTCAAGAAAAAGAATGTCGCCGCCGCGCGAACCGCTGCTGAATCCGGCGGCACTGCTTCCCCGGCTGCCGATTTCGACCTTTTTCTGAATCCAAGCCGCTGCTGCCATCTCGCGATCGGCGGGGAACCGCTGCTGGCGACGGTCCGGAAGATCGATCATGTGACCGCTAAAGAGCAACGCAACTGCGGACGCCATTTACTTGAGCCCTCTGGAGAAGCTTTCCGACAAGCCGTATCTCCTAAATAGCAAGAATCCTCGAACCGGGAAAATACGAAGCATCGATATTTTGACGACTATAATCTAGTATCCTAGCCTAGGCTGCCAAGGCCAAATGAGCTTCCGAGCGAGAACATGCGCATCTATATATCGGCGACTTTTTCCGATCTTGTCGAACATCGCGCAGCAGTAGCTCTCGTTCTGAGGCAGATGGGCCATGAAGTCATCAGCATGGAGGAGTATGTCGCTGAGGGGACACGCCCGCTTGATCGATGCTTTGCTGATGCTCGCGACGCCGATGTCTGCGTGAGCATCGTTGCGTGGCGCTACGGCTACGTTCCAGCCAAGACGAGCGCCGGTACTGCCCCTTGGCCATCGGGAGCCAGACCAGGCAGGACGTCGATCACCGAATGCGAGTTTCTTGCGGCAATTCCCAAGAAGCCGTGGTGTTTCTCCTCGACCCGGCTGCCAGTTGTCCGGCGCCGTTCATGGATGCAGTGACGGGTGAGAACGAAAGTGGTGTCCGCATCAAGCGCTTTCGCGACGAGTTGCTAAGCAATTGGCTCGCTGGTATCTTCAAGACTCCCGAAGATCTCGCGCGACAGGTCAGTGCTTCCATCTACCGCCGCGAAATCAGCGACCGTACAGGAATGGTCTCGCTGGCCCTGGAATCCGGGGTTCACCGAAGCCCTGATGTATGGTGGGCCTGTCCAGGAGTCGACGCTGGGGGCGATGAAGCAGTCGCTCGCTGACGCCCCGCAACTGGCCGTATTGAGGATTGACCTGCGCGACAAACCATATTGGTGGTCGACGCGATTGTTCTTCCTCGCCTGCGTTGTGGACGAGATCGGTGCGACTGACCTCCTAATTTTTCTTCAAGCCGGAGACACGTTCGTAGGTGCAGCAACGCCGGCAACAGTTCGCGATCGCCTTGCGAGAAGCAACCAACTGCTTCAGGAATTCGACCACAATTGTCGAAAGAGCCCCATAGACAGAAGCAACATTGACTACGCGCTTGATCAACGGGCTGCGGAATGGAATGCGCTGTTCGTGGTGCATTCGGAAGCCCAAGTCCGCATCCTGGTATCGCCTCGCGAGGTGCGGAGTTGGCTCGGTGGCGATCTGCTGCGGCGCGGGGTGGAACAGGATCGCGCCGGCCCTGCCTCTCCGTTCCTGAAAGGTATTCTTGACTGGCCACACCCTTGCGTACCAATTACATCGAACGGCGCGTTGGTGAGGGTGGTCAACCGGGTTGCCCTCATGGAACAGTTGGCGCGCATGTTCGTCCAGGATCTGGACAGGTCATCGCGCGCGGTGAGCGCGCCGGCCTAAACTCATCGTCAATTCAACAGAACCTGGTCCAGGGCGGCAGGAGAATATCCAGTGGGCCGGTCTCGCCCTTGGCGCCGGATCACCTCCGCCGACGCATCCAACGGTCCGAAGGGTGTCCCCGAAGTTGATTGTAACCGAGCTATGAGCAGCGGCGTCAATGGAGGTGCCTCGCAACAGAGTCGTCTGTTGCGGGTTGGGAATCGCCAGCGACGCGAAATTGACCGCACGCGGGCAAATCCAGTTGCGCCGAACTATCACCAGGACGGCAGCAACTAGTCTTTCGGGTTCGAGGCAACCCGCTGGGGCGCAATGCCTGCAGGGACAGCAGCGGCTGTGAGCTTGAAGGCGGGGACAGGCTGCATGCGCCGAAACGCTCGTCCGGTCAAGGTTATCTCCCTTGCCTCATTTCACTTGAAGGAACATGTCTCCGCATGATTTACTGCCTTGGGTGGTGGATTTATGAGAGTCTTCGTGAGCTACTCACGCTTGGACTTAGACCAGGCAAGGCCATTGGCTGATGCGCTATGGGCAGAGGCTGAGTGTTTTTTCGCGCACACTCGAGCAATTCGGTGTTACGCATCCCTGGTCGCCCGTGTGCCGAAGGACGGACTGCTGCTGCACCGATCCCTGGCAGGTGCGGGAGCATCGCAGCTAGCTGGGCGGACGGCATGATCGCGCCGGGAGTCCGCCAGCAGCGATCAGATGCTAATGAAGTTACCGTCACCGATGTGTTTATCAGCTACGCATCTGAAGATCGAGGCCCAGCCGCGAAGCTGGCAAGCGCTCTCGGCGCGTTGGGATGGTCCGTTTGGTGGGATCGCAACATCGTAGCGGGTCAAACTTATGATCAAGCAATTGAGCGCGAGTTGGAAACCGCAAAGAGTGTCGTTGTTTTGTGGTCAAAACATTCGATCGCGTCAGAATGGGTAAAGAACGAGGCGACCGTGGCGGCGGAGCGGGGTGTATTGGTCCCGGCCAGCATCGAGGGCGTCAAGCTGCCGTTTGAGTTCCGACGCAAGCAAACCGCGGATTTGATGAGCTGGAATGGGGATCCCGCGCATAGCGGCTTTCGATCCTTGTGCGACGGCCTGGCCGCTGCAGTTGGCCGCGCCCCGGCGAACCAGCTGCCCTCGAGCAGGACAAAGCCATCAAGCTCGTATCGGGCCTGGATGTTGGTCGCGACAGCGGTGATTATCGCCTTAATTGGATTCTTTCTTTTTGCGCGGGATGGATGGCGAACTGAACTTCAACAGCGTGTTTCTTCGAGCACCCAATCCGATCCCTCTGCCCAAATCACCGAGCCAGTCGGTTCAGTCGGTGGACTTGCTGAGATCGCGACAGGAAGCTACGTCGGCGATGTCATAGCGGATTCGAAGGGCGGTTCACGCAGCGACGTTGCGTTGACAATCAGCATGCTCGACCAACGCAGAGTCCGTGTTACGTCTGACTATGAGAGAATCGGAACCGTTGATATCGAACTCACGCGGATAGGGAACAAAATAATGAGCGCCGGCGGTGATACGCCATTCATATTGGATTTGGATCAAAATCCACCGTCACTGGTCTTCGACCCCCATGGTGAACTGGCATATCGGGGGAACAGACTGTGAGCAGCACAACGGGCACAACCCGAGCCTGGACAACCCTACGGAACCTTCCCAAAACGAGCGTCGGATCGTCTGTCTAAGGACATTTGAAGTCCGGTATGGATGGGGACTGCGGCGGTTCTGGGCAAATCGGGGGATCCAGAATCCAAGGGTACCTCGTCGCGAGCCATTTAAGAACAGCGTCCGTTCCGGCTTGTGCCCCAGGCGCGGTCGGGTTTCGAGCCCTGATCGCCTCAAGCAAAACCTCGGTCGCTGGCCCGGCAGCGGTTGGATAAGCAATCGCCGCAACTAGTTGCTCAGTGTTACTTTGTTCATGAAGCCGGAGTGATAGTGCAACGAGTGACCGTGCCCACCCGACTGCTTCATCTTTACTGGAAGCCCATGCGAGCGATGAAGAAGCAGTACGAGATGCCTGCTGCGCCTGAGAATCTGTCAACCTCGGCGTGAGCGCCTCGAGCACCTCGGCGAGAGCACTGAGCACGTTGGAATCGATCGTACGGACTACCCTCAGTTGGAATTGATCGAACACCTCCTGTGCCTGCGAGTCGGTCAGCTTGGGAACCAGCGCCCGGAGCGCTTGGGCCAACGCCTGAAGCGCTTCGTGATCGAAGGTCGTGGCGAGCTGCTGCAGGATCGGATGGAGGATTCGCCGAGCCTGTTCCTCAGTCAGTTTCGGCGCTAACGCCTGAAGCGCCTTTGCCAGTGCTTGGACTACGGAGGGATCTGTCGTGTACGCGAGGTGATATAGTACAGGGTCAAGCGCTTGCCCTGCCTGTGCCTGGGTCAGTTTCGGGGCCAATGCTTGCAGCTCGTGCCCGCCCATTCGCAGCGTCTTGGGGCTGGTTCCTTGGCCGCCGAATTGCTCCATGACCGAGCCCAGCGCTTGCCGTGTCTCAAATGCAGCCTGCTTTGTCAAAAGGGCTTGGAGCGCCTGGCCCAATGCTTGGAGCGCGGAAGTATCTGTTGTTTCTCCGATCTGCTGCAGAATCGGGTCGAGCGCCACTTGGGCTTGGGCTTCAGTGAGTTTCGGCGCCAGTGACCGGATCGCCCCAGCCATGCGCTGGAGTTCGAATGGAGTTCTTCTTTGGCGAAAATTCCGCAACAACTGTTCGAATGCCTGCTGCACCTTAGATTCTGACGGATTCACCGGTAGGGCTTGGAGCGCCTGAGCCAACGCTTCAAGCGAGGAGGGATCTATCGTCTCCTCGATTTGTCGCAGCACAGGATCAAGCGCTTGCCTTGCCTGCGGCTCTGTCAGTTCTGGTGCCAATACTTCAAGCGCCTGTGCCAACGCTATGATGCTCCACGGCACTTTAGCCTCAGCAAAACGCCGCAGTAATGGATCAAGCGCCCGTCGTACGTCAGCCTCAGACGACTTCGCGGACAGGGCCAGGAACGTCTGGACGAGCTGTTGGACCGCGATAGCGTCGGTTGTCTTCTCTAACTGGCGAAGCACAGGGTCGAGCGCCTGCGTCGCCTGCGTCTTGGTCAGTTTCGGCGCAAGCGCTTCGATCGCCGGCGCCACCCCCCGAAGTGCAAAGTCATTCGCCTGCCCGAGCTGAGGTAAAAGCCGGCCGAGAGCCTGCGTTGTCTGTTCTTCGCTCAGGCCTTCCGCCAAAGCGTTCAATACCGGCACAGAAAGGTTAGCGAGGCCGATGTTTCGGGAGCTGCTGACACTAAGGTCGAAGAGAATCTGTCCCTCGGCCTCAGACGGCCACATCAAGCCAAGCGCACGGGATATCTGAATGAACCCGGGGGCAGTTCGGAGCATTTCTCCGGGACTGTTTATGAGTGCTGATACAAAACTCCGTTTCACTGCTTTATCGGCAGTTGCCAAGGTCCAAAGCGCCTGGCGCGACCGCGTCGTAAATGGAAGAACGGGCGCGAAGTTAAACTCGTTGTTAATGGCGGCAGCGAGAGCATTGTTCGCGCGACCTAGCTCTTGCTGGACTTTAGATCGTTGATAAAAGGCATAACTTGAAAGCCCAAGGGCAAAAACGAGGCCTAGGATCAGGCTGGCTGTCAGTATGTTTCTTCGACGGGTTGTCGCAGCCCGGCTGTATTCAATGAACGATCGCGTCTCCTCCGTCGGGGTCGGCGCACCTTTGGGGCGCGCAGCGATCCATCGTTCCGCTTCTTCAAGCAGGGGCGAGCGCAGGAACAACCCGTTCGGCCGCTTCGCTGCAGACCACTGGCGCGCTGCGGCGCCAAATTCGGTGTGCAGTCGAATCCACCTGATGTCGATGCGCAGCGCCTCGGCGAGTTTGTCAGCACTTGCTTCGAACTTGGTTTCGTCATCGAAGAAGACATAGTTGAGTTTCGCGAGCGCCTCAGGAACAACCTGCCCATCAACGCGGCGATATACGACCGGCGCCAAGCGCTTGTTTAGTGAACCTGCAAAAGAGACCTCCCTCTGCGCGTACTTCGAAGCGAGCGAATCCGGGCTGAGCACGAAAAGGACCGTGTCCGCTTGCGTGATAAGCGTCTCGATCCGCTTCCACCATTCCTCAAGCGCAGAGATCTGTCGACGGTCGATGAATACCTGGAAACCTCGTGTGATCAGGGCCGCTTCGATACGGTCAGTGAAGTCTATATCTTTGCGGGAATATGAGATGAATACCTTGGCCCTTGCCGGCTGGTCCGCCAATAGCTCTGACACCTTTGCAGGTTCGTACCCCATGGTGCAGCGCCAACAGCCTTGTCCTAGACTTTTATAGAACCGAGGTCGTCACTTTGGCAAGTAAGCGGGGAAACTGTACTGTAAATGCGGTGGGTCGATGGGCTGACTCACACTCTCGACCGACACCGACGATGGATCGTCACGACAAGGGGTGGCGGTCGGTTGCGTCCTGAAACCTTGCTCAATACCCGACCCTGGCTGCGTTCAGTGCTTCGATAATTCGGTCGCCTACGAAGCTTGTGGCCCACGCCGTGCCCACATTCAACAGACCAGTAGGAGTTGTATTATCACGGGCCAGCTTCGCTGGAGTGAGCTAGCACTTCATTTTCTTCCGCACGCGATGTTCTGATATCAGGACTCCCAGTTTTCCTTTGCTCGCTGCAGCAGTTGCCGGATAAGCTCTTCAGTGTCTGAAGAATGCACTCGGCTGGGGAGTTAATGGGAAGGGTTCTAGAGGATCGCAAAACCGAGTCGCTTGAGACCCAAGCGCCTAAGGTTTTCATCTCCTACTCGCGGCGAGACATCGGCTTCGTCGATCAGCTGCAGGCCGCTCTCGACGATCACGGCATCGACACTCTTGTCGACCGGGAGGACATTGAGAAAGGCGAGGCATGGTGGCTGCGCATTGAGCAGCTCATTGCAGAGTCCGACACCGTCATCTTCGTTCTGAGTCGAGACTCGGCGAATAGCTCGATCTGTCAGCAAGAGGTCGACTTCGCTGAAAGTCTAAACAAGCGCATTGTGCCAATCGTGGCTCGCGACCTGGGAGGTCAGTTCGCACCAGCAGCGCTTGCCCGCCTCAATTATATTTTTTTCATAGAGGACGCGGCGTCCGGTGCATCAGGAGACTTCAACGCTGCGATCGATCAAGTCGTCCGTGTCCTCGAGACGGACATCGGCTGGGTACGCGAGCACACACGACTCGGCACCCTCGCGCAACGGTGGGAGGCCTTTCAACGTCCGCACGAGCTGGAGTTGCGCGGCAAGGAACTCGCCGCAGCTGAAACGTGGCTGACCACGCGACCGAAGAGAGCGCCCGATCCCACAGATGCCCATCGCGGCTTTATCACGGAGAGTCGGCGCGCCGCGACCGGGCGGCAGCGCATGATCGTTGGACTGTCCGCTGTGGTCGTTGTTCTTGCCCTCGTCTTGTCCATCATTGCCCTATGGCAGAGGCAGATTGCACTTACGGAACGAAACATTGCGCTGGTCGGCCAATCGCGTGTGCTTGCAGCTCAGTCGGAGGACGCTATTAGCGAGGGGAGGGTTGCCGAGGGAGTGTCACTGGCGATCGATGCGTTGCCGAACTCCACGGTGAGCCCCGATAGACCTTATGTGGCTGCGGCCGAAGCCGCTCTCAACCGCGGCTTGTCGCGCTTGCGTGAGAAATCCATCTTCCATGCTGGGCCAGATGGGATCGATAGTGTCGCGCTCAACCCGACTGGCAACCTCTTGTTGACGAAATCGTTCAGGGGTGAGGTTCGACTTTGGGATACGGCCGGCGTCAGTCACTCGAGACTGATCGCCAAGAAAGCGACCTCGATCTACGACGGTGCTGACGTCGCGGAATTCATAGGATTCGATCTCACGGGGCGTCGCATTCTCGTGACGTCACTCGATCACACTGTCCGCCTGTGGAATATCGAGGGGTGGCAAGAACTGCGTCTCATCGGGCACAGCGGGACTGTGCGGCACGCTGCCTTCAGCCCTGACGGAAGATTTGTAGCGACCGCCTCGGACGATGCCACAGTCCGTATCTGGAGATCCGACAACGGGCAGCCCGTTGCCACTCTGAGGCATAGCCGTGCAGTTAACCACGTCGAATTCGATGCTGCGGGACGTCAACTCGTCAGCTCATCTGACGATAGGACTGCAAAAGTGTGGAGTGTTGACCCGTTCAGCTTACTCGCAACATCTAGCAACGAAGCCCAGGTCGCCTTCTCGCACTTTTCACGCGATGGCGAGACCTTGCTGGTCGTTTCAAAGCCGGAGGCCACAGTTGCGGGCGGCGAGCGGATCGCGAGCGGTCCAATCGAGAACACTGCCAGTCTCCACCGAGCGCAGACAGGAGATAGCCTCGTCACTCTTACGGGCCATTCGGGCTTCATCCAGCAGGCGGAGTTCAGCCAAGACGACAATAGTATCCTTACGGTCTCTGAGGATGGCACCGCCCGGATCTGGTCCTCTCAGCACGGAACACTTCTGGGAACTTATAGCGATTTGCCATCCGAGGCATATACCTTGGCCCATGGTCTGTCGTCGGGCAGATTCATCGACGATGGACAAAATTTCATTACTGCCGGCAACGACGGGAAAGTCCGCTTCTGGACATTGGGCGCCCACGAGCCGGCAGCGGTCTTGACTACACACCGTGGATCGATAAACGCCCTGGCCGTGTCTGCTGATCGTTCACTCTTTGCCACCGCATCCAGCGATGGAACGGCCCGTGTTTGGGCAACGCACAACCGTGAGAATCTCAGCATCGTCCAGGGGGTCGATGTAGAGGCGAGCCTTGCATCGCCGTTCAAGAACGAGCTTAGTCCAGATGGAACGAGAGCAGTGCACCACCATATGTTTGGCGAGGTCGTCCTCGTCAACTCCCAGACATCGGAGATCGTTGCGCACCTTGGTGGCCACACCGCCGTCATTTCCCAGGCCGAGTTCAGTCCGGATGGCGAGTATGTTGTTACGGTCTGCGGGCGAGTCGCGCAGTCGATGGGTTTTGCCACTCGCGGTAAAGACCGGACCGCCAGGGTTTGGAACGCTCAGAATGGTGCGCTCGTGGCCGTGCTCTCCGGTCATATGGCCAATGTGGAACGAGCCAGATTCAGCCCGAATCCAGGCGAGATAGCTACCGCCTCCCATGATGGAACAGCGCGCATCTGGAGCTTGCCAGATGGCACCATGAAGAGGGTCCTGAGCGGCCACGGCGGTCCGATCCTCGATTTGGCGTTCAGTCGGGACGGAGCACGCCTCGCCACCGTTTCTTCCGATGGGACGGGACGGATTTGGCGCGTGTCGGACGGTATTGTCATCGCGACTCTTGTCGGTCACAAGGGAGAAATCGAGCACGTTGAGTTTAGCGACGACGGCGAGTACTTGGTCACGGCATCAAGAGACGGCACCGCTAGGATTTGGGTTGCTGGGTCACTCCATAGAACCCTGAGCGCTGGTGATGATTTGAACTTCGCTGCCTTTGTGGCGGGGGGGAAGAGGGTTGTCACGGCCATGGTCGACCCGGCGAAGTACGTCGGTGACGGAGCCTTCGGCGGCTGGCTGCAGGAGAGAACGGCTCGCAGGTCGGTCGTTGTGTGGGATGTTGCTAGCGGAGAGCAGCTTCAAGAGCTGCGTCATGACGGTCCGGTTCGGAGCGTCGAAATACGTGAAGACGGCAGGCAGATCATAAGCGCGAGCGACAAAATACGGATATGGAGCTTGTTCACCAACACTGACGATGCAGTCACGGCTGCACGGATCTCTTTGCCGAAGGAGGCTTATGCACCCTGAATCCTCGGGTCAGGAAGTCGATGAGGTCCTTCACAATATGGGTCACCTCCAAGTGCGGCGCTTGCCCGTACTGAACCGCGACAAGCGGATGGTAGGCATTGTCTCGCTGGGCTCGCCACAAGTGGTGAAACAGCTGATGCGCTCGAGGCACTGACGCCTGCCACTGGCCATTGCGCGCCGTGCGAACGCCGCGGCTGTTCAGGGCGATTGCCAGGCCGCGCGCAGGCTGGTGATGCCGAACAGCTGAATGGAGGCAATGATCGGCAGCACGGTCTGAGCAAATCTGTCAGCTTCCCGGACGGAGTTCTTCCGGCCTTTCGCCACGGGCGGACAGGCCGTATTCGGCATGGTCGCCGCGCCGGGTCAACCGGGGGAAGGGGATCGCAGTCGGCATCTAGTCTACACGTACTCAATACCGTAGGCTGTCATCGTCAGAGAGGCCGAAGGCGTCTCAAAACGTCGCTTTGGCGTACGCATCCGGTGAAGACCGCAGACGTGCGTATCCGGCGGCCATGAGGACCTTAGCACTGCGGTGCTGGCGTCAAGTTTTTGATGGGGAGATGCGATGATATTCTTCGAGGAGGAGTTTGACCTCCTCGATGCCTTCATCGGTGAAGGCCAAGATCCCGTCGTCAGCGTTGGTGCCGTACACCCAGATGACGCCGTCCTCCGGCTCGAGACCGAGGGTCAGTTCGTGGATGAGCGCTTCGCTGACGCCGAGGTCCCTGGCGACACGTTCGACGGTGTAGACGTGATGCACCTTATTGCGCTGCATGA
>NZ_JBVVQK010000040.1:0-40775 GCF_055811175.1 Mesorhizobium sp. WSM4828
GCTAAGGCGACCCAGCCTAGCATAAACCTCTGTAAACGCTGCGAAATACACGTGTTTGTGGACGGAAACTAGTCTAGTAGAGTCCGCGAGTGGCAATCATTCGTCGTGAGTCGATGCTAATGTACGCGTTTCGCAGCACTCCGGCTCGCTATATCGCCTAAGACGGCATGAAGAAGCGATCCAACTTCCAGTTCGGCGAACCTGGGCGCAACTCCTGATTCGGACAACTGAAGGAGAATTGTCTTGGCAGTGCCGCGCCAGAACGCATTCGCATCTTCGCCGTTCTTGGTTTCCAGCACGCGGGCAATTCCCTCGACCAACTTCCGCCGCCGATACAGCGGAAACGCCCTTATGTTTGACACCGATCACCTACCCATTCAGTCTCGCGATTAAGCACTGGAGGATGAGAAAATCTGGTTAACGGCACATCCTTTTTGTTGGGTGAGCGTGTAGCGGGAGTTCTGAGGTCGGGCGGCGGCTTGGGCGCAACTGTCGGGTAGCAGGGATGGGCCAGAGCGACATTGGCCAATGTCCGTTCACCAGCCAAGACGGTCCGGGCTGGCAGAGCGAATGGACTTCGCTATGTCGGACGAGCAGCCTGGACGACGAATATGTTGGTCCCTGCCGGCGCCTGCCGTGGTAAGCGGGATCGGTTGTCCGATTTAGGAGCATGCCTGCCGCACCAAAGGGCTGCAATGCGCGCCGGCGAACCCAATGGGTCAAAGCGGGGATACGGCCTCGGAAGCAAGCCGTGAGGAATAGCTTAGCTGCCGGTATTCTGTGAAGGATCGTTAGCCGCGGCGTCCGACGTGAACAAGCCCTATGTCCCAATCAAGGGAACTGTGACTGTCGTTGCGTAATTTATCGGATACTGGTCGAAATATGGGAACTCGATGACGAAGGCATAGGTGGCGGTCAGATGCGCTAAGCGGAACCCGCCGCTAGGGGGATCGATCCCAATCGTAACCACGACGTCTTTCAGTCCCAGATCCAGTAATTTTTGCGTGGCGATGGCTTGGATCTGGGCCTGCGTCAGCGAGTTCTTCATCTGCAGCGCACGCGAGGACGTTTCCAGCGTATACCGAACGCTCGACATGCCGTTCAGAGCCCAGCCGAACGCGAAAATGCCGAACAAAAGCATCATCAGAAAAGGCGCGAGCAGTGCGAACTCCAATGCAGCTCCGCCTGATGCATTGCCCGCGAAAGGTCTCCGTTCAGCGGACACGAATCACCTGTTGATGACCGAGCTCGCGTGAAAAGGAAACCTCGCCAAAACTGAAGGGCGGTGACCAGGTGGCTGTCGCCTGGATTACGAGGAAGACCGAGGGGGCTTTCAAAGTGTCGCACAGGATCGATGGATCGACCACGATGTTCCCGCACATATATTTACGGCTCAGCGTCACCTGCGCGCCATCGGGGTGGTTTTCCCAGCTCGAAAGAGCGACAGCTTGGATGGTGGCGTCCTCGACGGCTCCTTGCATCACGAGGTTCGCCGCCGTCTTGACGCCTGCACGCATCGACAACGTGTTTGATACGAAGGACCAGCCGTTAATGATGCCAAGAAGTACCAGGCAAAGGATGGGCACAATCAGTGCAAACTCTACCGCAGCAACACCTGAATCGCTCCGGAAAATTCGGACGGATCGCCGTTCCACGAAAATTACTCGACAAGCCGAACGGATTGCGTCGCCGGAATATTGCGCATTCCGAGGCTCGTGCAATCCTGGCTGATGCTGGTGTTGCCGGACCACTGCAAGGTGCCGGCGACGACCTGGGTGCAACCACCCTTGCCAGAGAAATTGCCGAGATAATTGACGTCCTGGGTTGGAAAATACAGAGCGCCGGTCAAAAGTGAATCCGCCGTCCCATTGAAGGTGTTCGACCCCGTCAGGTTACCTTTGTTGCCGTAAAACAGAACACCGGAATACGTGCCCGACGTGGGTGCGCTAAGCTTGATGGTGGCGTTACCGTTCATGCTGACGCCCGAGCTGCCGGCCAGATAGATGAAGACGCCGTCACCGGAGATATTGGCGTTCGCGTTCGCTTTGAAATCACCGCCTCCGATGACGTACACGCCGGGCGAGAGGGCAACATTGCCGCTCAGGCTCAACCCGCTGCAGTATGTCCCGGGGTTCAGGGTCGACAATCTCGGATTTTGACAAGAGTCAGTGGCCGGTGGCGCGGGCAGGTCGGCAAACGGGTCACCGGCGGGTAAGGCCTGAGTTATCGGGCTGGCGCAAACGGTTGTCACAGGGTTGCTCAGCGAAACGCCGCCGGCTGATATGAGGCAGTCGGCCTGAAGGTTGGCCGATCCCTGAAGTTTGATGGCGTCGGCGGCTATCGAATTCGACATTACGGAGCAGCCCGTCATTTTTATGGTCGAACTGCCGGAAAACAGCGCCGCTTTCGGGGCGGAAGGATTGAGCGACAAAGCGCAGGCTTTTGATGCGTCAGTGATGAGAGCCACCGCTCTTGCCCGTGCGCCGACCGCGTTCTGCGTGAATATCGATGTAAAAAATCGATCGAGGTTTTGGTGAACGATTACCTCAACGGCGTTTTTCGCCACGCTTGATCCGGACGAAGGGGGGCTGAAAACTTCGATCGTGCCTGCCGACGCTGCAAAACCGTTCGAGGCTGCTGAAAGCGTCGCGGCGGAGACAATCGCGGACTTGTCTGATCCCGAAACCTTTTCCAAAGCGCCTGCATAGGCTGCCGCGTCGGCCACCGCCTGCAATTTCAAGCTACTGTAGTACCAATAGGAGGTTTCGACACCGAGGCCCGCACCGCCGACAACTATCGGCAAGGACAGCGCGAAAACAACGGCTACGTTGCCGTTATTCCCGAGGCGTCGTCGTAGACCGCGGCCGAACCGGTCGAAGATATGGGCGACCCATTCCATTGAGGTTTGTAGGCGCAAATACATGAAAGAATGAATAAGAAATTCCCTCCACTTGCACCCTCCTGGGCGGGCTCTGACTCAGAGATCCTGTCCATCGCCCCACCTGAGGCGGGCGAACGCGAACGAGCCTCTTGGTCGCTGGCAACTGGGGGCGCGGTGTCGATGATTTCACATACAAAATGGGGTTCGTTGACGGCGAACAAAAGTGACGCGATCGGCGGCGCCTTCAAGATCGTCGGCAACAGATATTCGGCCCTTCAGAGGGCCCGCGCCTGCACAAGTCCACATCACGGCGCGCGCAAGTCTCTTCGTCGCCGCGAGCTTGCCAGATCACTAGATGTTTTGGCGCGACCCGATAGATTCACTGAAGCGTCCGCGGTGACACGCGACCTGACGCATCCATTGCCGTGTGCCTGTCTTAGGTATTTTATGCCTAGAGGATGAATTCAGCTGATTTGACACTGATGGCAAACACTGCGAACCCACCTTATGAAAATTCCGGCGAGCATCGGCGCGAGCGCCGCCACCGTGTGCTAAAGGGCGGCACGATCATCACCGGGATCCAGAATTCCGAAATCAGCTGCACCTTGCGCAATCAACACGAGGGGGGTGCCGAGCTGAAGGTCGCGCCCGAAGCCCGGGTTCCCGATCGCTTCTTGCTCTACGTCGCGGTTGATGGACTTGCCTATCGATCGGAGGTTTGCTGGCGCCGCAACGACCGTATCGGCGTCAAATTCACCGGCACCGAGCCCAAACCGAAACTCCACTACGGCTGACCGACGGCAAGATGAAGGTCAGCGCGCCGCCATCCGGCCCGCAAACCAGCACTCCCCTAGGCGGGCACCTTCGCCAATTGCGCGCGTCCACCATAGGCGCGCAGGACACCTTCAGTGGCGGCGCTCGCGTTCTGAAACCCTGAAACCATTCGGCAAATCTCGGTCTGAGGCTCTCCTCCACTGGCCCTCAACCCGTCACCGCGACGCGGGCCGAATCTAATTCTTCGGGGCAGAGCGGAACTCGGGAAGCGAGCGCCGACTAGCAGAGGTCTTCCTCAGAAAGTCTGTACCCCGGCAAAGGAAATTTTCCGCTTTCGCGGGAGCCTTTGCTATGTCCGGGCCGCAGTCGCAAGGTCGCTACTTCAACGAACACATCCGCAATTTTTCGGGTGCCACCTGTTGCTGGCGATAGCGATCGGGGATGAGCTAACATTTTGGTGCTGATGTGGCCTTGTCACTCCAACTGTCGCTTGGTGGACGCATTGCAGCTGATGCGCATATGGTGTCCTGACGGTCCGCGCGCGCCGGGCAAACCCGATCCCGAGCCCGACTTGGTGCAACAACGCTTGATCGGCCCGGCCGCACGAACTGCGGCGGGTTTTTGTTTAGCTCGATTGAACACCGGTCCGCAGAGAACGTCAGGCGCACCCAGTAAACCTACCGCTGCCTGAGTTCACGCGATGATTGTTGTCATAGAGCGGTGATATCGATAACATACAACCGATTTGATTCTAGAGGAGCCGGGCTAATGGACAAAGCCGAAACCAGTTCCTGCCATACGATGTGCCGTTTGCTGCGGCTAGCGCAGAGGCATGATGGCTAAGACAGCGTCGTCGAGGCCCCTCGAGAGCCAAGCACCGACTATGGTCGATGTAGCCCTGCGGGCTGGCGTGTCGGCCATGACGGTCTCGCGCGCTTTAAAGGACGGCGGCCGCGTTTCCATGACCACTCGGGAAAAGATCATGGCCGCGGTCAACGAGCTGGGCTATGTGCTCGACCAGTCGGCCGGCAGTTTGTCTTCGCGCAAGACCGGATTTGTCGCGGCGATCGTTCCCTCGATCAACAATTCAAATTTCGCCGACACGGCGCGCGGCATTACCGATGAGCTGGAAAGCACGGGGCTCCAGCTTCTGCTCGGATACACCGACTACACGGTCGAGAAGGAAGAGAAGCTGATCGAAGCCATGCTCCGACGTCGGCCGGAAGGCATCATTCTGACCGGCGGCGCGCATACGGACCGGGCACGTCAACTTTTGAAAAGCACGGGCATCCCGGTGATCGAAACCTGGGAGTTGCCGGCCAAGCCCATCGACCAGGTTGTCGGCTTCTCCAACGAAGAGGCAATGGGGCTTCTCGTAAGAACGCTCGCCAGAAAGGGCTACCGGAAATTCGGCTACATTGGTGGTACGACCTCGCGCGACACGCGCGGCAGCCAACGGCGCGAAGGCTTCGTCCGAGCCATCGAGGAGCTCGGTCTGCCGAATGGCCGGCTTGTTTCCTTCGGCGTGCCGCCGATCTCGATCGAGCAGGGCGGGCAGGCCGTCGTCAGCATGCTGGAGCGTTGGCCGGACATTGAGGCCGTGCTGTGCGTCTCGGATCTGTCGGCTTTCGGGGCACTAATGGAATGCAAGCGCCGCGGAATGCGGGTCCCGCAAGACATCGCCATCGCCGGCTTCGGCGACTATGAGGTTGCCGCTTTCTGCCATCCTGGCATCACCACGGTAAATGTTGATTGTTACGGCATCGGGCGGCAGGCTGCACGCCGGCTCATCCAGATCATCCGGGGTGGCGAGAAGAACCACGGACAGGAAATCGTCCTGACTGGTTATCGTGTCGTTGAGCGCGAAAGCACCTGAGTTTAGCCTAGCGCGATCTGAACCTTCATCGATTTGTTTCGGTTGCCGGCGATCTCGAAGGCCGCAACCGCCTCATCGAGCGGATAGATGCCGGTCAAAAGTGGTTTCACATCGACGCGGCGCTGGTTGATCAGATCGATTGCGAGTGCGAACTCGTCATGGAAGCGGAAGCTGCCGCGCATCTCGATCTCCTTGGAGACGATCAGGTTCTGCGAAATCGAAAGGTCGCCGCCGAGCCCCAGCTGAACGAGAACGCCGCGCGGCTTTAGGACATCTAGACCCGCCCGCACTGCGCGCTCGTTGCCGGAGGCCTCGAACATCACGTCGAAGCTACCTTTGTTAGCATTATAGGCAGCAAGCTTTTCGCTATTTGTCGCGACATTGATGGTATGGTCGGCGCCGATCTCCAAGGCCTTCGCCAGCACGCCGTCTATGACATCGGTCGCAACGATTTCGCGTGCGCCGTGCGCTCGGGCGGCAAGGATACAAAGCGCGCCGATCGGGCCGCAGCCAGTGATGAGAACGCGTTTGCCGAGCAGCGAACCTGCGCGGTTGACGGCGTGCAGCGTCACCGCAAAGGGCTCGGCAAAGGCGGCTTCGTTGATCGAAACATGATCTGCGATCTTATGACATTGCCATGCCTCGGCGACCAGTCGCTGGCGGAACGCACCCTGGATGTGCGGCATCGGCATGGCGCTGCCGTAAAAACGCATGTTAAGACACTGGTTCTGCATGCCTTGGAAGCAGTAACGGCAGGCATTGCACGGCCGGCTGGGCGAGATAGCGACGCGGTCGCCGACAGCGAGCGAGGAAACGCTGCCGCCCACCGCGTTGACCGTGCCGGCGACCTCATGGCCTAGGATCATCGGCTCGCGAAGACGGATCACACCGAAACCGCCATGGTTGTAGTAGTGCAGGTCCGAGCCACAGATGCCGCCCGCCTCGACGGCAATCTCCACCTGTCCATCGCCAGGAATATCTGGATCGGTCTCTTCGATCCTCAGGTCTTTTGCAGCATGAATGACGATCGACTTCATCAGGTGGTCCTTCCTCAGACGACCGGCGTCAACAAGGGCTGTCCGCCGAAATGGGCCGCGAGATTATCACGAACGAGCTGACCCATGGCTTTGCGGGTCTCAACCGTGCCGCTTGCGTGGTGAGGCTGCAGTACGACGTTGGAGAGCCTCAGGAAGCGCTCGTCGATCGTCGGCTCGTTCCAAAACACATCGAGCCCGGCGCCCTTGATTGCGCCCAATTCCAAAGCAGCAAGCAATGCGGTCTCGTGGATCGTGCTGCCGCGCGAAATGTTTATCACGATGCCGTGCGTTCCGAGTGCTGCCAGAACCGCCGCATTGATGATGTGCTTCGTGCTGTCACCGCCGGCAAGCGTCACGATCAGGAATTCGCTCTGTCGTGCCAGCTCGACCAGATCGCCGACGAAGGCGTAGGGTAGGTCGTCGCGCTTGCGCACATCGAAATAGGAAATCGCACAGTCGAATGCAGCGGCGCGCTTGGCCACAGCCGCGCCGACACGGCCCATTCCGACGATGCCCAGCCTTTTGCCGCAGACGCGCGTGACCAGTGGCATGTTGCCCTTGCGCCAGCTGCCGTCGCGGACATAGGCGTCGGCCTGCGGGATTTTTCGAGCGACGGCGAGCAGCAAGCCGATGCCGATATCGGCAACATCCTCGGTCAGCACATCCGGTGTATTGGTGACGTGGATGCCATTCGCTCTGGTGTAAGCAAGGTCTATGGCGTCGGTGCCGACGCCATAACAAGAGACGATTTCGAGCATCGGCAGTTTTGCCATCAGCGCTGCACTGGCACCAAGCTCGCCGCGTGTCGCGATGGCGCGGACGGCGCCGGCATGACGGGCGACCAAGGCGTCCTTGTCCTCGGCCTGCCATAATTTATGGACGCGATATTTGGCCTCGATGTCTGCCATATCCCAATCCGGATAGGGACCTGTCATCAATATGTCGGTCACGGTGTTGTCTCCTCCGCGAATTCATTTTCTTATTGACTATGTTATCGATAACATTCATGTCAATAGTGGCTAGGGGCGGCGCGAACGAAATCGTGTCCGCTTTTGGGAGGTTGGTCTGGAGGTGCGCATGAGCAGTTCGCTCTTCGATTTGACGGGCAAGCGGGCGCTGGTCACTGGCTCGGGGCAGGGGATCGGCCTGGCCTTGGCACAGGGGCTGGCGCAGCACGGCGCCGAAATCGTGCTCAATGGGCGCAGCGCCGAAAAGGTCGCGGCCGCTGCCGATGCACTGGCGGTCAAGGGTCACAAGGCTCACAGCGCGGTCTTCGACGTCACCGATCACGCTGCTGTCGTCAAAGGCGTCGCGGAGATTGAGGATGCGGTCGGCGCCATCGATATCCTCGTCAACAATGCCGGCATGCAGTTCCGGACGCCGCTTGAGGATTTTCCCGCCGAAAAGTGGGACGAATTGCTGCGCACCAACATCTCCAGCGTGTTTTTCGTCGGGCAAGCGGTAGCGCGCCACATGATCCCGCGGCGGAGCGGTAAGATCATCAACATCGCCTCGGTGCAGAGCGAACTCGCTCGTCCCAATATCGCCCCCTACACGGCAACGAAGGGCGCGGTGCGCAACCTGACGCGCGGCATGTGCGCCGACTGGGCCAAGCATGGGCTTCAGGTCAACGCCATCGCGCCTGGCTATTTCAAGACGCCGCTCAACCAGGCGCTGGTCGACAATCCCGAATTCTCGGCCTGGCTGACCAACCGCACGCCTGCTGGACGCTGGGGCGAAGTCGGTGAACTGGTCGGCGCGACGATTTTCCTGGCCGGACCGGCCTCATCCTTTGTCAATGGACACACGCTCTATGTCGATGGCGGCATTACAACGTGCCTCTGAGGCGGCGCTCATTGTCGTGATGGGTGTCAGCGGCTGCGGCAAGACCAGCATCGGCGTCGAGATCGCCGCGCGGACCGGGGTTGCCTTCCTCGAAGGCGACACGCTGCATCCGGGTAGCAATGTCGAGAAAATGTCGGCGGGCATCCCGCTTGGCGATGATGATCGCTGGCCCTGGCTGGATCTGGTGGGCGCAGCCTTGCGCCAGGCCTATGAAGAGGGCCGCGGGCTGGTGGTGAGTTGCTCGGCTCTGAAGAAATCGTATCGCGATCGCCTTCGCCATGCGGCGGGTGGGCCGCTGGCGTTCATATTCGCGGCGGGATCGCGCGCCCTGCTGCAAGCCCGGATCGCCGAACGTCGCGGTCACTTCTTTCCGCCAGCGCTGCTCGACACTCAGCTCGCCACACTGGAAAGCCCGGGCGATGAACCGCTTGTGGTCACCGTCGATATAGACGCTCCGGTCGACAGGATCGCCGACGCGGCCTTGAAAGCGCTCGGCAATTTTCTGCAGCCCCATGCTGCCGGCACAAAGAACGAGGCACGTTGAAAATGACACAAGCAGCAGCGAAGGTCGCCGTCATCGGCGCCGGCATTATGGGATCGGCGATCGCCACCCGCCTGGTCGAGACAAAGCAGGCAGTGACGGTGTTCGACCTCGATAAGGCGAAGGTCGCCGCGTTGACTGCAAAGGGCGCGGCTGCCGCCACCTCGATTGCCGAGGCAACGCGAGCGAGCAGCTTCGTGGTCCTCAGCCTCAACCATACCGACATCGTGCGCTCGGTGGTGTTCGGCGAGAACGGTGTCGCGGTTGCCGGGTCGTCCGAAAAGCTCCTAATCGACATGTCGTCGATCGACCCGGCCGACACCGCTCACATGGCAAGACAGCTTTCGGCCGAGACCGGCATGAGATGGGTCGACTGCCCGCTTTCAGGTGGCGTTCCTGGCGCTTTGGCGGGCCGACTGACTGTCATGGCGGGCGGCGAAACAGCTGACTTCGAACACGCGCGCACTGTGATGCGGCATCTGTGCGCCAACTACACGTTAATGGGGCCGAGCGGAGCCGGGCAGACGACCAAGCTGATCAACCAGCTTTTCTGCGCTGTCCTGTTCCAGGCCGTTGCCGAAGCCGTGAAGCTCGCTGAGGCCGGCGGCGTCGATCCGAAGGCAATCCCGGCGGCGCTTAAGGGGGGACGCGCCGATTCCAGCATCATGCAGGAGTTCATGGTGAAATTCGCCGCCCGGGATTTCTCGCCGACCGGCCGCATCGACAACATGTTGAAGGATCTCGATTCGCTGCAGGCCTTCGCCCTCAAGACCAACACGCCGATGCCGATGACCGGGCAAGTGGTCGAGGTCCATCGCCTGCTCTGCGCGGCTGGCCTGGGGCCGAAGGATTCGGCAGAGATGATGCGCCTTCTCGACGGCAAGATTGCCGGCTAGCAATCGAACACTTTGTCGCTTGACGCCCGGAAATGTTATCGATAACATCAGCTGGCGATCTTGGGAGGAACGCTTTGTGGCCGAAGAAAAACTGATTGAGTTCAAGTCGGTTACGAAAGAGTTCGGCGGCACTCGCGCTCTTTCCGACGTAACGCTCGATCTCCACAAGGGCGAGATCCTGGCACTGCTCGGCGAAAATGGTGCCGGCAAGTCGACGCTGATCAAGACGCTTGCCGGTATCTATCGGCCCGATGGCGGCCGTATACTGTTTCGTGGCGAGCCGTATCACCACCGCCCGCCACGGCCGAGCCAGCGTCAGTCGGTTGCCTTCATTCACCAAGATCTCGGCCTGATCGATTGGATGACGGTTGGCGAGAATGTCGGCCTAGCCCAGGGGTTCTCGGTTCGCTCAGGTCTCATCGACTGGCATGCTACCGAAGAACGCGCGCGCGCGGCACTCAAGCTCGTCGGCTGTGATTTCGACCCGACGACGCGTGTCCAGGATTTGACCCGCACAGAAAAATCGCTGGTCGCCATCGCTCGCGCCTTGGCCACCGAGGCCGATGTGCTGGTGCTCGATGAACCGACCGCCAGCCTGCCTGCCGACGAGGTCGATCGCCTGTTCGACGCCATCCGCCCGCTGAAGCAGCGGGGCGTGGGCATGATCTATGTCTCGCATCGTCTCGACGAGATTTTCCGCATCGCCGACCGTGTCGCCGTGCTGCGCGACGGCAAGCTGGTCGGCCAGAAGAAGATTGCCGACACCAAGCCGGACCAATTGGTCGAGATGATTGTCGGCCGTCCTGTAAGTCAGGTTTTTACCAAGGCGTCGACAGAGGCCGGCAAGACGATCTGCACCGTCCGCGATCTGGTTTGTGCCGGCGCCGGTCCGGTCTCCTTCGAGGTGCGCAAGGGTGAGCTGCTCGGCCTGGTCGGGCTGCGCGGCGCCGGGCAGGAACTGGTCGGCCGGGCACTGTTCGGTTGTCAGCCATTTTCAGGCTCCGTGACGATACGCGGCGTTCACCCGGACCTGTCGAGCCCGATCGCGGCGATGGCGTCCGGCGTCGGCCTGATAGCCCGTGACAGGACCGAAGAATCGATCGCGGCCTCCTTGTCGATCCGGGAAAACAGCTTCCTCAACCCCGGCGCTGGCAAGCGCGGCCTCTTCTCGTTTCTGGCGCCGCACAAGGAGGCTGCCCTCGCACAAGCTATCGGCGGTTCGGTCGGGCTGCGCCCCAATGATCCGAACCTGCCAATCGAGGCATTGTCCGGGGGCAACCAGCAGAAAGTGGTCGTCGGCAGGTGGTTACACACCGGCCGCACTTTGCTGATCGCCGAAGATCCTACGGCCGGGGTCGACGTCGGCGCCAAGGCCGAAATCTACCGGCTGATCGGACGCGCGCTCGAAGCCGGCCTCGCTGTGGTCGTGGTCTCGACCGATTTCGAGGAGATCGCCCACATCTGCCATCGCGCGCTGGTGTTTTCGCGCGGACGCATTGTGCGCGAACTTACCCGCCACGACCTGACCACTTCCGCCGTGATCACCGCGGCATCGGCTTCCGAAGCCGCCTGACCCTTCCGGAGCAAAGCCATGCAATCTATCGAATCCAGCGCACTCGAGCCGACCCGTGGCGAAATGGCGGGATTGCCGTTGACGCAGAAGATTATTCGGCTGCTGCCGGTCTACGGGCTGGTGATCCTGACCCTGTTGTTGATCCTGCTGTTTTCGGTCTTGCTGCCGAACACGTTTCCGACGCTGCTCAATTTGCGCTCGATCATCTCCGACAAGGCGATCATCGCTTTGTTGTCGCTGGCGGCAATGATCCCGATGGCGTCCGGGCGCATCGACTTGACGGTCGGCTATGGGATCGTGCTGTGGCACATTCTTGCCATCAGCCTGCAAACCATGTTCGGCCTGCCATGGCCCCTGGCGGTGATGATCGTGCTGCTTCTTGGGGCGGCAACCGGCTTCCTCAACGGCCTGCTGGTCGAAGTAGCCCGTATAGACTCTTTCATCGCCACGTTGGGCACCGGTACCGTGCTCTATGCGCTGGCCCTATGGCACACTGGCGGCCGACAAGTGGTTGGTGTGTTGCCCAACGGGTTTTATGCGCTCAACGGCACGATGGTTTTCGGGCTGCCGATCACCGGGCTCGATGTGCTGGGCATCGCCGTCGCGCTCTGGATCGTTCTCGAATATTTGCCGATTGGCCGCTACGTCTATGCCATCGGCGCCAATCCGAAAGCTGCCGCCCTCAACGGCATTCCGGTGCGCCGCTTCGTCATTGGAGCCTTCATCTCATCGGGCTTCCTGACGGCGCTGACGGGCGTTTTGCTCGCCTCGAAACTGCGCATCGGGCAAGCCAGCGTCGGGCTGGAGTATCTTCTGCCGGCACTCGTCGGCGCGTTTCTTGGCTCGACGACGATCAAACCAGGACGCGTCAATGTGTGGGGCACGATGACCGGCGTCATCATCCTTGCGGTCGGCATTTCAGGCATCCAGCAGTTCGGCGGCTCGTTCTTCGTCGAGCCCCTGTTCAACGGCGTGACACTGCTCGTTGCGATCGGCATTGCCGGCTACGCGCAACGAAAGCGCGGCGCGGCGCACATAGCAAGGATCAAGAATGTCGCGCAATCTGCGAAGTGACCGGCACGGAACCAGCCCAGGGACAATGACGGTGGATTGCCGTCTGCAGCCAACAACGCTTGGCAACTACGAGATATTGGATGACCGGTTCCGGAAGCTGACGATTTCGCATGCCAAGCTGGAGCGGCTGTGGTCCGGCAGCCGCTGGGCCGAAGGTCCGGTCTACGTTCCGGCCGCTAAGCACCTGCTGTGGTCTGACATCCCCAACGATCGGCTGCTGCGGTACGATGAAACCGACGGTTCCGTCAGCGTCTTCGACACGCGCTGCAACAACCAGAACGGACATACCCTCGACCGCGAAGGCCGCGTCGTTGCTTGCGAGCATCGCGGCCGGCGCATCTCCAGGCTCGAGCACGACGGAGGTTGGAAGACCCTCGTCGAAACCGTCGATGGCAAACGGCTCAATTCACCGAACGATGTTGTTGTCAAATCCGACCGGACGATCTGGTTTACCGATCCGGTCTACGGCATTGAGGGCCATTATGAAGGTATCATTGCCAAGGCGGAGATCGGCGGATCCCATGTCTACCGGTTCGACGAGACCTCCGGCCACGTGAGAGCCGTCGTCACCGATCTGGTCCAGCCCAACGGTCTCGCTTTCTCCCCGGACGAAAAGATTCTTTACGTCTCGGACACCGGCGCAAGCCATGTGCCCGGCCTGCCGCGGGCCATCAAGGCATATGATCTTGCGCAAGACGGTCTCTCCGCTCGGGCACGCGGTGCTTTCGCCGAATGCGAGGCGGGTGCCTTCGATGGTTTCCGTGTCGATTACGGCGGCAATATCTGGGCCTCGAGCGCGGACTCGGTCCGCGTCTATTCGCCGGACGGGACCTTGATAGGCCGAATCCTGGTTCCGGAACTTGTCTCGAACGTTTGTTTCGGCGGTCCGAACCGGAACCGGCTCTACATCACCGCCCAAACATCCCTCTACGCTGTCTACGTGAACACCCAGCCAGCCGGCTCAGGTCCGGCAGCGGGAAAAATCGCCGCCTGAAACCACGCCGTGCCGATCAATCTCAAGCCTTCTCGGGAAGGCCAAAACATTTCAAACGCCAAGGGAGGTTACCGAACATGCAACGCAGAACATTCCTCACAGCATCCATCGCCTTGATTATGATCACGACCGCTGCTCCGTCCTTGTTCTCAAACCAAGCGCGCGCGGACGAGATGGCCGACGCCATGGCGGTCGTTCAAAAATATGCCCAGAAGGTCACCGCTTGGGACGGCCCGACCACTGGTCCGAAGGCCCAGCAAGGCAAGACGATCGTCGTGCTTGCCGGGGACCTCAAGAATGGCGGCATTCTCGGCGTCGCCAACGGTGTCGAGGAAGCGGCCAAGGCGATCGGCTGGGAGGTCAAGGTAATCGACGGCGCAGGATCGATTGGCGGGCGCACCGCCGCTTTCGGCCAGGCGATAGCGCTGAAGCCAAATGGCATCGTCATCGATGGGTTCGATGCCATCGAGCAGGCGCCGGCGCTGGAGCAGGCGAAGTCCGCGGGTATCCCGCTGGTCTCATGGCATGCGGGACCGGTCATCGGGCCTGATGAAAAGAGCGACGTCTTCGCCAATGTCTCGACCGATGCGATGCAAGTCTCTACCGCTGCGGCCGACTGGGCCTATGCCGACGCCAAAGGCAAGCCCGGCGTTATCATCTTCACTGACTCGACGTATGCGATCGCCATAGCCAAGGCCGACAAGATGAAGGCGGAAATCGAGCGGCTGGGTGGAAAGGTGCTCGAATATGTCGACACGCCGATCGCCGAGACTTCGCAGCGCATGCCGCAGCTCACAACTTCACTGCTGCAGAAATACGGCGATGCGTGGACGCACTCGCTGGCGATCAACGACCTGTATTTCGACTTCATGGGACCGTCGCTTGCCGCGGCCGGCAAGGCTGGCACCGACGCGCCGGTCAATGTCGCTGCCGGCGACGGCTCCGAATCCGCCTATCAGCGCATCCGTGCCGGCGAATTCCAGAAGGTAACGGTCGCCGAACCGCTCAACCTGCAGGGCTGGCAACTGGTCGACGAACTCAATCGCGCCATTGCCGGTGAAAAGTGGTCGGGCTACTTGTCGCCGCTGCACGTCGTGACGGCCGACAATGTGGAGTTCGACGGCGGCCCCAACAATGCATTTGACCCCGGCAACGGTTACCGGGACGAGTACAAGAAGATCTGGGGCAAATAGGCATTCGGCAAGCGGGCGCCTCACGCGATGCGCCCGCAAAGCCAGACTCACGTTGTGGTCGCAACTTCAGAAAATTGCTTGACCCGCTAACTGCCGCCACCGGGCGGCAGGTGATCCCAGGTAGAAAGTTAGGAAACTCTCGTCATGATCATTCGTTACGCCCTCTTCGAAGGTCAAATCCACGCCGGACGCGAGAGCGAGTTTCGGCGTTTCGTCAAGGAGAAGCTGGTGCCGCTGTGGACGCAGTTTCCCGGAGCCGAGGAAGTGCGAGTCTTGGACGGTGCGGTGCGGGACGAGGGCGCTCCGGTCTATGCCATGGCGCTCGCCATCCGGTATTCGGACATGGATAGCTGCAACCGGGCGCTTCTGTCCGATGTCCGGTCTCAGAGCCGGGACGTGACCGGCGAGCTGCTCAAGATGTTCACGGGACGTGTCCATCATCATGTCTTCGAGGCCAATGACTACGCACCTGACCAGATCTCAAAACAGCAGCAAACGGCGCACTAGCCGCAAGCCCGGCGCACCGCTTCTGAGTGAAATGTCACTGTCAATCGGCAAGACCTTCGGCGATTCCAACCATGTCGTTGTCCATCATCATTGCCGGATCGCTTGCTCCGGGCGGCAAGACCACCGAACAATTGCGATGGTCTCGTAGGCGGGCGTATCGGCGTTTCTGGCGCCGACCTCAACCAGGATCCCGCAATCTTTTTGCCACAAAAGTCATGCCGTCCACACTCCCCATCTGACTCGGTCAGTCGTGTATCTCTGGCCTGCTACCCCGCGACGACCAAGACCGTGCTTTCCGGCGATCAACGCAGCACGACATCCTGACCTTCCGCCAGCCTGGCAGCGCCGGTGTTCTGCACAATGACCTTGAGCGTCTGGCCAGCACCCTCGACAAAGTAGGTGCTGCTATTACCGGCGAAGATGCGCTTCGACACCTGGCCTCGCAGCACATTCGCATCGGCCGCATCCGGGGCCTCGGCATCAGTGACGATGCGGATGCGTTCGGGCCGCACGGCGCAGCTTGCCTTGGCCCCAGCTGTAAGCTTGGCACCCGCGCCTGCGGCAATCCCCGTTCCGTCAGGCAGCCGGATGCCCGTAACCAGTGGCGTTGCCGCGAAGGATGTTGGCGTCGCCCAGGAAGGTGGCGGCAAACTCACTCTTCGGCCGATCGTAGATCTCCTCGGGCGGGCCTTCCTGCACCAGTTTGCCATCGCGCAGAATGCCGATGCGGTCGCTCATCGTCAGCGCTTCTTCCTGGTCGTGGGTGACGAAGATCGTGATGCCGATCTCGCGCTGAATACGCTTGGGCTGCAATGGATGCCGCTTCGCGACGCATGACGACCATTCCCGACTTGCCCGCCGACCAATGCGGAAATCGTCGAGCCCGCGGTTGCGCCAGAGGCGGTCGTCGACGCTCAGAAATCGGCTTCTTCGAAATAATTGACCTTCAGCCATGTGTTCGACGGTCCACTCCTGTAGCGGCTGTCGGCGTGCTTCGAGACGATGCTCTCGAGCCCCATCTTCTCGATCGCGCGGAAGATCGCTAGCGCACTGTCCTCGAAATGCTCGCTGTACTGGATCTTGCCGAGGCCGTGCTCAACCAGTTGCCACAGCGCCTGCTTGCGCTGCAGCAGGGGCAAGGAGGCTAGATTGCGAGCGTCGAGATGGAGGATGTCAAACGCGACGAACACCAGCCGGCTGGGTTCGTTCCAGATCGTGGCTTCCAGCGCGGGGTAATCGGGAGCGCCCTGGTCGCCTGGCACAATGACCACGCCGTCGATAATGGCAGCCCGGCATGGCAGCTCGACAGCCAGCGCGATGGGCCAGTATTTCGTGGTCCAGTCACGGCCGTTCTTGTTGTAAAGACGCACGCCGTCTTTGTCGATGATGAGCTGCGTTCGGTAGCCCTCAAGATTGATCTCGTGAACCCATCCCCCATCATCGGGCGGCTGCTCGACCCAAGTCGGGATCTGTGGCGGAATGAACTCCAGCCGGCCACCGTTGACCTTGGCACGCTTACTCAATGGCGCCACCTTTGGCTGCGCAGCGAGGCTAATCGGCACAGGCGGCCCGACATCCCCCCAACTCGGACGCCTGCCGTCTGTGCCGGCCCCACCAAGCCATTGCGAGCATCTGCGCACGTCGCCGAATTGTCGTTAGCTTCGCATCCGAATACTTATCCGGGCGTACATATCTCGCTCTTGCGGCGCTCTTGCACGCCGTCCTTTGGCTAATTTCGGACGACCTTCGTCAGTCCATCAAAAGCACCACAGCGGGATGCAGCTTCTTCAGATTCGGCAATGATTTCGATTGCCAGGGTATGTCGGGCGTTCCACGCACGACGAGTCGAACATCGGGATGCTTGCGCACCTCGATGGTAAATTTCGCCAGCAGGTTGATGCCGGACGAGTTTAGAAAGTGAAGGTCCCTCAGATTGAGCGTAATGGAAGCGGGATCACAGGCAAGAACACTGGCCGCCAACGCCGTGATAGGCGCACCGGCCTCGGAACTGGCAAGCCGCATTGCACCGTCGAAGAAAATTTCGCTTCCTTCAGTCCACACACGGTAGTCGTCTGTCTTGATTTCCATAGCCTGGCTTCGTTTCATCTAGTTGTGAATTTGCGAGATCGGAATGGAGGCATATGTCTCCACGCAAATCCGATCGCTTTCGTCGGTGGCGCTGAATATCCAAGCCAGGCGTGCGCCGTAGTCGCTCATCAACGTCAGCAATCCAAGTCCGGAGCCTGCCATGTCGGGGTTGGCGGCATTCTCTTCAATTCGCTGTATCAGCAGGTCCATAGGGTCGCCAACCGTGAGATCCGCCAGGAGACTTTGGAACTTAGAGGCATCTTCACCATCGACGTCATTCGACACTTTGAGCTTGAAGCACTCCGAATCCATCGACGCCTCGATCAAGATCTCACCTGGTGCGCGAAACTTGACGGCATTTTCGATGAGTTCGTTGACCAGATATCCAATACTGTGCCGCACTTCTATGTAGTCATTGCGGGACGACCGGAAGCGCAACGCGAAAAGATCGGCGATGAAGTCCGCGGTCGTGGCACAATGACGCCAACTCAAGTCGAGAGGTCCGTCAAAGAGCCGCACGCGACTGGCGCTCTCCTTCATCCCGATTGCAATGTCAGGGGTACCGAACAGCGTTGTCATGGCTATTTGTGCCTTATGATCACGAGGGTGATGTCGTCGTGGATCTTCTGGACCCCGATATGGGCCATCAGATCGTCGATAATCCCGGTTTTGATGTCCTCGGCGCTGCTGCCGTGACGTTTTTGTGCGCTCTGACAGAGGCGATCGAACCCGAACAATTCTCTGTCTTGGGCTTCGGCCTCGGTCACACCGTCTGTGTGCAGCACGATCACGTCGCCGCTCCCGAACAGGATGTCACGCGTGGCAATGAACTTCGAGATGTCATTCTCCAAGCCAACCGGCAGACCCAGATCAATTGTATCGATACGTTCAACTTCCCCATCCGCGCGCAAGACGAGAACGTCCTCATGCTGGCCGGATAGCGTTACCCGCTCGTCCTCGAAGTCAAGAAAGGCCAACGAGAGATGCTTGCCGGTGTTCGTCCGCTCGATGTTCTTGTAGATTGCCCTGTTCAATCGATCGAGAAACTGGTGCGGATCCCCCTCGTTGGTCTCCTGCAGCGCACGTGCAACGGATTGGACCATCAGCATCAGCACGCCGCTCTCGAGACCATGACCGGTCACGTCGCCGATGCCGATCTTGACCCGTGGCCCGTTCTGCAGGACGTCGTAATAGTCGCCGCCGACCTCGTCGGCCGGCCGCATGTAGGCTGCGATCTCCAGCCCCGGAATCGCTTCTAGTTCGAATTGCTTCGGCAGGACCATCATCTGGATCTGTCTGGCGACCGCGAGTTCGGCACCAAGGCGAACGTTCTCGTCCTGCAGCTTTTCGTTGAGTGCGGAAATCTCCTGATTTGCGTCCCCAAGTTCCCTGGTTCGTTCGTCGACGAGTTGCTCGAGGTTTTCCGTGTGAAAGCTGATCTGCTCAGCCATGCGATTGAAAGCCACCCCTGCCGCTCCAACTTCGTCGCGCGTTGGGATGCTCACGCGGACTGAATAGTCTTTGGACTGGAGCCGCTGGGCGGCGCTGGCAAGCGCCCTGAGGCCCGCGGTGATCCGCTTCGAAATTCCGAGCACGGCGGCAAAAACAATCAGAAGCGAAACGACGATCGCGGCGATCTGAAAGAGCAGGATACGGTTGGTTGCGCGGGAAATACTCTTCTGCGCGGCGAACAGGGATGCATAGATCTCTCGTTCGGGAACGACGATCCCGACCGACATCATTTCGGACTTGATCGGTCCCGAACTCCACAGATTGGTCGGCTTCAATCTTTTGAGGACAACAATGTAGGGCACGCGTTCGCCCTTGTCGTCGAGCATGACATGCTGAATGACGCCGTCATTGTTCTGGTCGAGAGGCAGCGACGCGATAGCCGGCTGCGTACTTCCCCGCAGGGATCTCTCCAGGCCGGTGACGCCCTGGGTGCCCGCATCGCTCGATGAAGTCAGGCCGATGATTGCCTCGCCTGACGGATTGATCGCCACCACGTTGCCAGTCGACATTGTGAGAAAGCCGAACCCGGTCTCAGCGATCTTCACACGTTCGACGACTTCCGCGAGTTGATCGAGAGTGATGTCTGCTCCCGCCGTACCAGCGATACCGGTGCGATCGCGCGTCCACAGCGGGTGGAAAAAGCTGACGATTAGCTTTCCCGTGATCGCATCGGTGTACGGCGCTGTCTGGGTGATATCGTCAGGGACCGGACGCGAGGCTGGATCCTTGGCCCATTGCTGCCATGACCCGTAGATTCCCGGAAAGAAAAACTCCCAGAACTCCGCCTTGTTGTGGCCTGGATAGAGCCGGTCGAAGGTCTGTGCCTGGTCCGTATACGGTACGGTCCTGAAGATCGGCCGTTCCTTTGGACCAATATAGTACATTTGCAGTTTGGACGACCCGCTGGACATGAGCGTCGGCGCAACGAGGTCCAACACAGTGCTGTCTTCTATTTCCCGCTGAACGCTTGGCATTGGACTGTGGTCGGCGCCCAGCAGGTAGCCCCAGACGCTGACCACGGAAGGCGCTCCCGGCAGGTTCTGTGCCCAATCGCCCTGTGCGTTGTAGACGACCCTCACGGAGCCGGGCACCTCCTTCGAAAGCGTGGCCCCGACCTGTTGCTGCCTGCTTGGATCGTCGATTTGGGCCTGCAGCACGCCCGCCAGCGCCTTGACGTCCCCGTGGACTCGATCGAGCAGCAGGTCGACGCTTAACGCTGTCGATTCGGCATAGGAACGAATGTATTCTTGGTTTGCGGTCGTCAGGCCCTCACCGACTTCGGATGTGGCGTCGCGCGACAGTTTTTGAACATTCCAAAGCGCCAGGCCACCACTCAGCAGGAGGTCGAACAGGACGGCGCCGCCAACGACCAATACGAATTTCGCTCGAAAGGAGCGCAGGCCGAATCGCGGTGTTCGCCCATCATCGGCTTTCATTGCGGCCGTCTCCCCGATGCCACCCAGATCGGCCAACCCGCATAACCCTTGGGGTGGAGCGCAGCGAAAATGTGGTCCTGGAAGCCCTGGCGAAACCGTGCGACGAACTCCGGTCCATCGCCGCGTCTGGTCGCCATCTCGCCCGCATAGACATCCGCCCAGGCTGCAATGACGTCGGCGAAGTCCTGCGGATCCCCGTCCAGGTTAGTGACCATGAAGGTCTCCACACGGATGTCTTCGAATCCGGCTTCGATCAGGTATCGCCGGCTCTTGGGTCCAAGCTCGACGTCCATCTCGAAATGCCCGAACAGCTTCGCCACCTCGTTGTAGGTCCAACGAATGCTTTCGGCGCGCGGCTCGCCGAGGCAATGCGAATTCTTCTCGTTGGTGATGTAGACCCGACCGCCCGGCTTGCAGATGCGGTAGAGCTCCTTGAGAATGAGTTCAGGTCGATTGAAGATTTGAAGGGAATGTCGGCAGGTGACCAAGTCGAACTGCGCTTCGTCGAGCAGCATCTCCGACGCATCGCCATAGGTATATTCGATGCCCCGGATGTCGAACTCCCGCATCACCCGTCGAGCATAGTTCAGGCTTGATATGGAGTGGTCGAGGGCGACGATCCGCGACGGCTGGAACTCCTTCTGCGCGAGCACGGCGAAATCACCGATCCCGCAACAGATGTCAGCCATGACGATCCCGGACCTCATGCCGTGTCGCGGCAAGATTGCGCGCTCGTGGCGCCAGGTCATCGTTGTCTGAGTGCGCAGGATGGGTACGAACCCGCCTTCCTCAAGAAAACCCTGCCCCGGATAGAATTCGGTGTCATACTCCTCGACCGTGATGTTCGGTTCGATTGCGCTCAGGCGACCGAATTTTCGCGAGGTCCATCCGACGACGCTTGATGTGATGACCACGAATTTGAGATCGGGTCGAGCGCGACAAGCGTCGATGATGATCCTCGAAAAGCTGTGAAACGCAGCGTTGTTCATCTGCGTCAGGCGCCTGACATTGACGTAGAGAACGCCGCGCACATGGCCGATCGCATCGCGGAGCAATGCTATGCTCGGCCCAAGCTCATCGATCCCCTGAGGCCGGACCACTCCCGATATGGAGAACTCCTGGTTATTGGCGTCGTATTGCGCCTTGAAGCGCGGGAGAAGGTCGTAAGGGCTCAATGTTGCAAGCCCTCAAGCGGAAGGTCCACGACAAGCTTGATTGCATCGCCGTCGGCGTCCTCGAGCCACAGTGTCGCGTTGTAGTCAACAGCCAATTCCAGGAGTACGACCTCGCGGCTCGGCGCGAGATCCCCAGACACCGAATTGAGATACCGCTCTCTGGCCTCCATTCCTACGAACTGCGACACGGCTTCTTCGTAGAATTGGCGCTCCTCTGGCACGCAAGGAAATGTTAACTCGATCCTGTCCGTCGCGCCATGGCGAGACACCCTGCATGCCAGTTCGCCGTCGGCATGGCGAGTACGAAAGGCGACTTCCAGCAATTCGTTGAAGGCAGAGGAAAAGAGATTTGAATGGTGGACCGAGTCTGACCTGTTCTGACTGATCATCCGGGCCACGTATGTCGAGACATAATCGCAATGCTTCCAAGCGGAGACAAACGCTTTGATTTCCATGTCGATCTGGATCATCGGCTCAAAAGTCGGCTCGCCAGCCAGGTCATGATGAACAGGTCCCATCGGCATCCTCACTTGTTCCATCAGTATTGAGCTCTCGCGGGGTGATGGCCTCCGCGATGAAAAATTTCTCCGCGCCCGCAATGAGTCAGTCTCGCACCGACTCGAAGAATTTCGCGGTATCTGCCTCGATCGTTCTACAAATCTCCGCCTCACCGTTAACGAAGGGCGCAAGGCGCTAGAGCGCTTGTTTTGATTCCTCCATCGCGCGTACCACCCTCAGCGGAGACCGCCTGATGAAACCGCTGATCGCCTCGGCTCCAAGCGGCTTTCCCAGGAAGTTGCCTTGCAGGCAATCGCAATTCTCCTTGATCAGCCACCGTGCCTGTGCCGCTGTCTCGACCCCCTCGGCAGTGACATTTATCCCGAGGCCGTGCGCCAGATTCATGATCGATCGCACGATCGTTTGGCTTTTGAGATCGGTCTCCAAGTCCGCAATAAAGTACTGATCTATCTTCAACGTATCGAAGGGAAAATTTTTTAGGTAGCTCAACGAAGAATAGTATGTTCCAAAATCGTCTAGCGATATTCTTATTCCCAAGACATTCAGCGTATTCAGTGTGTCTATATTGTCGATCGTCTTCTCAAGTAGAACCCTCTCGGTTATCTCAAGTTCAAGTCTGTCGGCTTCAATCCCAACTGCGTCGATGACCTGAGCGACGGTGTCCGTCAGCGAACCGCTAAGGAACTGAGCCGGCGACAGGTTCACTGCGACTGTCAGCGAGGAGGGCCACGTCAACGCCTGGCGACAGGCTTCCTCGAGCACCCATCGCCCAATCTCGTCCATCAGACCGTCAGCTTCGGCGATCGGTATGAACACGTTGGGTGGAATGATTCCGACCTCAGGGTGCCGCCACCGCAGCAGCGCTTCGAAACCGGTCACTGACGAGGGAGGTCGAATGAGCGGCTGATACTCCAGATAAAGCTCGCCGCGCTCCAGCGCGGTTCGAAGGCTGCGCCTGAGATTCTCGCGTTGCTCGAGCAAGAGCAGCATCGAACGGTTGAATGTTCGAGCGCAGCCGCGTCCATCTGTCTTGGCCGCGTAAAGAGCAATATCAGCGGCTTTCATCAACTGTTCGCCATCGGTCCCGTGCTCCGGCCCGAAAGCAATTCCGATACTCGAGCCGACGAACACGGGAATGCCGTTGATGAGGAACGGGTCCTTGAACGCGTCGACTAGAGATCCGGCGAGGCGTTCAGCCTCTGCTGGCTGCTCCTTTCCCAATTGGATGACAGCGAACTCATCGCCGGCATACCGGTAAGCGGATTCGCCGTCCTGCAGCGCGTCGCGGATACGACCCGCCGCGAGTTGAAGAAGAGTGTCGCCTGCTCCATGGCCGAGCGTGTCGTTGACCGCTTTGAAATCGTCAAGGTCGATTTGCAGAAGGGCGGCTTTCGGCTTTGATCCGCCGAGGGCCGCCATTGCCTGCTGCAGCCGCTCGCCGAATCGCCGCCGATTCTGCAGTCCGGTCAGCACGTCGTGCGTCGCCTGATGGAGCAGAACTACATGCTCTTGTTCCTGCGCTGCGCTCCGCCCGCCGTCCTCCCTTAATTCGATGATTCCCGCACCATTTGCCGTGGTGAACACAAAAACGGACCGGTGCGCTCCGCCCGATGATCGCGGCAAGTCGATGCTGGCCGGAGAGCCACCCTGGAACACACGAAGAAATTCGTCGCGATAGCTCGTATCGAGAAAACTCGGGTAGATCTCCCAGACGGCGGCGCCCGGCGCTACCGCGCCTCCGTACAAGCCTTTGAGCCTGGCCGCGTAGTGCGTCAGGCGAAAGTCACGGTCATAGAACGACAAAATTTCGGTCGTGTTCGCCAAAAGGTCTGCCAGAACGCCTTCGCCGACACTTGGAGCATCGCTCGATGAAAGCCCCTCACTCTCGGTGCCGACGCCTGAAGCCTCTGAGGGCAAGTACCACCTCCATAGGCGGTGCAGAATCGCGCCCCCCAGTCTAAAAATAGCATAACTGCCGAGCTTGGCAAACTTTCAAATCGCAGTCTTAATAAGAGTCGCCCGCAGGTTAGTTCCATGTATTCTCCGCCTTGATTGGCGGCAAATTATCGATAAAGATGAACCGTCCCAGTTCGTTAACAAATCGTGAATTGGCCAGAATCAGCTGTGTGATTGATGCGCAGTAGGCGCGACACGAAGATATTGTGGTTCATGAGGCGCCGTGACCTTCGCCACCGCGGGCAACCCCTCTTCTGAATCAGCCCAATCAGCTTCGCGATCCTGTAATCAGTTTCCGAGCGCCTTAAGCCAACCTTCGAAGGAAGAGGCCTCCTTGTCTCCGGCATGCGAAACAGAGTGGGCGGGGCGGGGCAATACCACAGTACTGCGGCCTTCGCGGGGGCTGTAGCCGAATTCCTTGCTGAATGCTCGGCTGAAATTAGCCGCTGAGCTAAACCCAAAGGCCTCAGCAATTTCAACAATGCGCCGGCTGTCCGCTGGATCGCTAAGCGCAACATGGGCTGCCATAAGGCGGCGACTTTGTATGTAGTGGAGAACGCCACCGCTCGGTTCGAACACCTGATAGAGACGAGAGCGCGATACGCCGAGCGCCCGGCAAATTGAATCCGGTGTGAGATGAGCTGCATCCAAATTGTTTTGGACGTATCGACGCGCTCGCTCCATTAGGGCGACACTTCTCAATTGTTCGGCGGCCGCAGCCTGTTCGGCCGGAGGCCCCAGGCAGGCAATGATCATGCTGCGTGTTGCGTGCACAATGCGGGGTAGATCGTCAGCGGTGAGACTGCGCAGCCTTGCTTCGATGCTGTTGACGTAGTCGACCAAGAGGTTGGCAAAGTTACCTGACAGAATTGAATTGTTCTTTGCATCGAGGGTTGACGCCGCATCAGAGAACAAATCACGCGGCAGATAGAGAACAAGACTTTCCGAGTCCGTTACCCTCCCGCGAAACGGATAGCCAAGTGATCTGATCTCCAACTTGCCCGGCTGGTTTTCCGCAACGAGGCGGTCGATCTCCGTCCACGACCGGCCGGTACGAGGCAAGACGATATACCAGTGATCGATCGAACTGGATCGGAGCTTCGCGGCGGAACGCATGAAGCTATGTGCCGGCGCGCGCTGTTGAATCATCAGCATGCCCCCGAGATGCCAAGCCGTGTGGTCGGCGGGAAAGCCATCGTTCAATGATTTGTCATCCGGCAACCTGACCTCGACAAGCGGCGCCATATGCGCTTGCCAAGCGGCGAACTGATCCTCTGGCGCCAGTTCCAGCGTCGAAAAGGACAGAGGTTCGAACGCCGGCGCGGGCGATGGAGCGTCTTCATTGTGGGATTGATCTTCGCGTGGCCAACGACGCCGATCACGGTCCCGCAGCTGCCCCGCGCGGACCTCGTCTTGCCGCTTAGTGTCCATCGCGTGGTGCCATATCCGAATCGGGTATGCCCATGCCCGTCTCAATCATGTGGTGTACCTCGGGCATCTGGCAAGACTGGTGAACTCGAGTCGAGTGAAACGGCGATCACGCTGGATTACGGCAAGAAATGCATTGCGAGATAAGTTTCTGGATGCGACGCCAACGACACTCTTCAACCTGGTGCGTATAGAATCGGGCATCGTGGAATATCAGTTGAGGAGACCACCAAAATGGCCACTAGGCTCAACAGCGAAACTCGTCGCAGGATAATTCTGGATGGATACGGTAACAACGAGCCGTTGAAAAACATTGCGGCAAAGGTCGGATGCTCACTGGCGAGTTTGAAAGTCACCGCCAGCAAACTCGGTTGCACCCGAACTCCGAAAGAGGCAGCCGAATTTCGGCGCGGATTTCACGTCCCGGAAAACAAGCGGCAGGATTACTATAGACTTATGATTACTGGACAATATAAAGCCCGTGAGTGTGCGCTTATGCTAGGATTAACAACGGAGCAATCAGGAACCAAGTAAATTGATTCCTATGCACTGCAGATGACATTGTCATTTAGACAGCCATCGCTTCAGCGGTTCATCAGCAAAAGCCCGCCGCAAGCACGGCAGCGGGCCCTGAAAGGTTCGCACAGATGCTGCGTCGGCATTTCAATCGCACCTGCCTCAGCCCTCATGACCTGGCTATTTGCGAACGCGTGTTCGATCAGGTCTGCGCGGATGAGCATCTCGACCCTTTGGACCCGGCTGCCGAAACCTTGACAGTAATGGTTGTGGCCATTTTTCGAAATGCTCATACCAGCGAGCGCGAACTGCTTGAGGCGGTCAAGTCTCGTCGGAAAAAGGCTGCGGGAAGGCGCGTCGCATGAATCCGTTCAGTCGCGACGCGCGGTTGCCAAAGACACCGGACTCGAAAACCGCCGCGGGCACGGGTTCACAGTGGTTTCAATACTACTCCCTCCAGTGGTTGCCTGGTGCAAGTCGCTTGATCGGTTCACGCCGTGCTGGCATCTGCGAACGGCTTTCGAGCGACCTGCCGAAGGATCCAGTGATCCGAGCGGATATCGCGACGAAGATTTCGAGAGAGACCGACGGCAAAATTGGGCCGGACCATACGGTGGTCGCGAAAGCCAAGCTGGACCACAACCTGTTTGAGGAACAGGACGAAGCTGACGCCTTCGATCGCGAACCATCTGTGGTTCCGTTGCTCCTGGTTCTTTATGTGCTTTCAATGTTGATCTTGGCCGGGTACGCGCTCGCTCGTGCGTATTTTCTATGACGCCCGCTCACCTCTAGTGCGCCATCTCAATTTCGAATTTGATCCTAGCGTGTAGCAAAACCTCGCCCGTCTCGGTGCGAACGATCATCGCAAAGCTGCGATCAGAACCGTCTGCCTTGTCTTTCACGATCGCCGCCAAGGCCTTTGCAGCCTCGACCTTGGCAGCTTCCACGTCTGGAAGATCGGTGCCTTGATCGTCCGGATATACGTCATTGGCATCCGCGAAGTCGAAGAAATATCGCGGCATTGCGTTGGTGCATCTGTTCGAGGATCAACTAAGACGAAGCGATTTTGCTGCTTCTGTAAGGCGGGCGCGATCGTTGCCGTAGGTCTTGATCAACTGCCGAACCTGGTCGGGCGTCAGGCCGTTTTGCCCGGCGAAGTATTCTACCTCATATTCTTCGTCCACCGATACGCGGTTGCGGTCTCGGAAATCCCGCTTGCCCCTGTCGTCAGCCATTCTGGTCCTCCTCTCGGATTCGGATCAACAGCAACGCCGGGAAGCAGCTTTCGTTGCCACACCCCTGGAATCACGTTCCGTTCACTGTGGCTAACATAGCTTTGTACCTAGTATTGACTGGGTGCGTAAAGTTGTAAGTGCCGGCGGCGGCCGCCTCGAGTTCATTCCGCCGAGGGTGCCCAAGCTGGTCTCAAAGCCGCGGGAGGGTGAGCACTGGATTCACGAGATCAAACCCGACGGCTTTCGAACGCAGATCGTCATAAACAGCCTCGACGACATTCGCGCCTCACGGGGAGCGGTGCGAACTGGACGAGCAAATATACCGGCCCCATCGAAGCCGCGCCATGATCCCTCGGCGCCTTTAACATCATGCATCTCGACGGCCACGATCTGCGCGACGTCGGCTGCAAGGCGCGCCGCATAAATCCTGTTCGGCATCATCAAGCCAAACAGCAGGATCCAGTTCAGCGAAGCCATCCCCGGAGATCCCAAGGTGATCTTCTATCTCGCCGACCAGGCGGGGCTCGAGGGGATCGTTTCCACGCGCGCCGAGGGAGCCCGGCAAGGCCGCATTCGCCTTGCTGGCGGAGCCAGGCGCCGGGAAGTATGTCGGTTCTTCATCAGTCTGGGGCTCGATGTGAAGGAACGGCTGTGGAAGCGGGTCCAAGAACATGCCGGGCCTCCTCCGGAGGGCGTCAAGAAGCGACCAGCGACGCAGTGGGTCAAGCCGGGAGAGGTCAAGCAGCGCGTCAAGTGCCTCCGCGGCGAGCATAAATATATACGCAGCGCTTCCTTGCAGAGATTCGACGATGAGAAGTAGCCCTATCGGGGCAGCCGGTCGACCGTTTCGATGATGGCTTTGGCTAGGGCCTCGGCCTGGTGGGTCAAACTCAGCCGTCAGAGTAATCGCGTTTTTCGTGGCCGGCTGGCGCGCATCATCGCGCGCGATAGCAAGGCTCAGTCACTCGCTACTTTATTGCTGGTGAATCGTTCTTCACCAAGCGGACTGCGGCCTCCACCAGACGCCGTTGCGTACGTATCCTGTTGGACAGCACGATATTCTGGGTCAACATTTCTTCTGTGCGTTCGAGCGCGAGCTCGGTCCGATTGATGCGCTCCCTGGCATCGGCCATCGCGCGTCCCTGGAGTTCCATCGCGTTCCTCATGATTTACTAACTCATGGCGGACCGTGTCGTTCCCTCATGCCTGTCGCACGGCATCGTCGGGCAAGCCAGGGCATTCGTGCCTCGACTCTTGGCATTTCCTTCTGTGTCATGTGTCGGTCGCCATCAGCTCCCGCGGGTCCATCGCGCTTCCAAGATGCAGTGGACTATCGCCTGAATGAGGCCAGCCAATTCTGGTCGATCTTTTCGGGCTTGCTGGACGGTCAGGTCGGCGAAGCGACCGATGGATTGATCGGCCGATCAAGATCCTTGCCTTTGTAGCGGCCTCGTTGTTGGTTTCAATCCGCCTCGCCTCGGAGCACAGCCATCTTTCTGCGCGAATTGGGCGTCCAGGCCGTGATGGTGTCCGCATCGACGGTGATCAGCGCCCCCGCTTTCAAGGTCACTGTCCGATCCACCTCGTCCACGCGCGCCACTTCGCCTGTTAGCTGTAACTCGTCACCCGGTTTGACCTTCTTCGGTGCTGGGATCGAATGCGGAAATCCGTAGGAGGGGATGCTGACGCTAGCTCTGCCGTCGTCGAGCAGCTTCAGGACCGTGACGGCAATTGCCACTCGTCGCCGACATTGATGTCCTCAATTTTCCAAGCCATGTCCATGAGTCTGGGGCGGCTTTGGCGGTCGTCAAGAGATCGCCAATTATGGAGAGGGTGCGAACTGCGCCCGACCTGCGCTTTGTTTCGGAACCGATTCGAACCAGCGATATTGAATCAAATTCGCAGTGTTTGGAGTGACGGGTGCATGCTTACCGAGCTTGGCGTTGGCCGGCTGTCGTTCATTGAATTTCAAATGCCCACGCTGGTCGATAAGCCACCTAAGGGAAGCGGATGGATTCACGAAATCAAGTATGATGGCTACCGCACACAGCTGATCATTCATTTGGGGCGGGTGCAGGCCTTCACACGAAACGGCTACGACTGGACCGACAGATACCTCCCGATCGTCCGCGCTGCGGCTGAGCTAAAAGCGAAGCTGGCAATCATCGATGGCGAAGCGACAGTGTTCGGCGCCACGGGGCGTCCGGATTTCCAGGCGCTACGCCGGGAACTTGGAAAGGCCGAGTCGATGACGCTGGTCTTCCACGCCTTCGACCTCCTCCACCTCAACGGCAAAGATCTGCGTGAGGCTCCGCTGCTCGAGCGCAAGGGGGCATTGCAACGTCTATTGAAAGACGCGCCCCCGGCGCTCGTCTATGTCGATCATGTGGAAGGCGACAGCCCAACTGTGTTCGCGCACGCGTGCGAAATGGGCCTTGAGGGTATTGTCTCCAAGCGTGCCGATTCCCCTTATCGCTCCGGCCGGCAGGAGAGCTGGCTCAAGCTCAAATGCGTCAAGAGCGACAATTTTCCGATCGTCGCCTTCGTCGAGAAGTTGGGTGCGCGGCCACGCAGGATTGCCTCGCTCTATCTCGGCCGTCGCAAGGGCAATCGCATCCACTACGCAGGCAAGGCGCAGAGTGGCTACAGCCTCACCGACGCACGCGAAGTGCGCGAACGGCTGGACCCACTGATCATCAGTAAATCTCCACTCGCCGAACCAATAGACAAGCCAAAGGCCACTTGGGTGCGGCCGGCAGTCGAGGCCGAAATCCAGTATAGCGGCATCACCGATGATGGGCTGCTGCGCGAAGCGGTGTTCAAAGGGCTGCGCGACGATGTGAGCCCGCCGGCCGGCGCGCCATTGATCCGCAAGACGCGGCCGCCCAATGAACCTTTCGGCGTCCCGCGCGAGAACATTCTGCAACTGCTGCCCGATGCGGTCGTGCCCTCGAAAGAGGATCTGATCGGCTATTGGAAGAAGGTGGCGAAGAAGGCGCTTGTCCATCTCGGCCGGCGCCCACTCAAGCTTGTTCGCCACTCGCACGGCACAACGTTCTATCACAAGGGCAAATTGCCCGAAATTCCGGAAGCCGTGCACCAACTCCGCATCCAGAAGCGCGAGGGAGGCGAAGGTGTGAGACTCTGGATCGATGATCTGGATGGCCTGCTTGGCTTGGTCGAAATAGGCACAGTGGAACTGCACCCTTGGAACGCAACTGTTGACGACATCGAGCATGCTGACCGCGTTGTCATAGATCTTGATCCTGGCCAAGGGGTCGAATGGGAGTTGGTCCTCGAGACCGCTCTAACGCTTCGAGACGTGCTGCGTTCGGAAGGACTCGATAGCTGGCCCAAGGTGACCGGCGGCAAAGGCGTGCATGTGATGGCGCCACTGCAGGCTGCGGTCACCCACGACGCCGCTCGGCAGTATGCTCGCAAGCTGGCGCAACAGTTGGTCAGCAAGCATCCCGATCGCTACCTTTTGTCGGCTGCGCCAGCCGCCCGCTCAAAGCGCATTTTTCTGGATTATCTCCGCAACGGGCGCGGCAACACGGCGGTAGGGGCCTATTCGCCACGGGCCCGCCCCGGCTTTCCGATAGCGGCTCCGGTTAGCTGGAATCAGCTTGAAAAGGGAATACTGCCCGATGCGTTCACACTACAAAGTCCTTTTGCCTGACGACACCGCATCTAGACTAAGAAAAGGCCACACTCTCTTGTTTCGCGTCTCCCTCCTCTTTAGCCTGATTACTTCGCTCTGAGGACGGGTATGAAGCAGAATCCGGAAGGCAGTCGGCGATCAGCCGCAGGAAACGCATTGGTCGTCGGGCTTTTGACCTTGAGCATATCCCTGGCAGCATGCACTGCGGCTTCGAGCAGCGAAAAGGCCGGCTGGCTCACCCAGCGCAGTGCCTCCAGGGTCACCAAAGCGATGGAGAAGAAGGGCTTAATGCCCGCGACCATCGACTGCCGATACAGCCACAACGGCCCGGTCAATTTATCGAAATTCACCTGGAAGCGTGCCGCCGCCACCTCGATTTGGCGCTGGTACGTTGGACCTCCCGACTATGTTGCGTCGAATGAGGTTCGGGCATGTGCAATCGGCCTTCATCGCGTGTTTTCGAAGAAGGTTCGGCACGCAGGTACGGGCCAAACAGTCCAATGTTCGATCTGGACGAACTAATCGTCTGCGCCGCCGCCCACGGAGCAAAGACGATGCCGGACTCCGGAGCAAGGTGGTCGCATGCTCCTTCAACAGATGTCTGAAACTAGCCCATAGCGGACAAATCTCGACAGTTTCCAGGCCCTTCCGGAAAATTCGAGACCGCATTGGGCAAGTCTTTGCACCTCCGGGTACGCCCTGCTGCTTTGGCTGCTACTTTTGCCTTGCGGATTTGGGAATTCGAGCTTTTCGGTTGTTTGCAATCATCCATTTTGGGGAACCGACGGATGCCGGCAAGCAAGGTCTTATGGGGTCAGGTCCTCACCGCCGTTTTGATTGTCGTCGTGATGACATGGGGGGCGACACAGTGGACAGCATGGCGGCTCGGCTTTCAAACCCAACTCGGTCCACCTTGGTTCGAACTGGCTGGACAGCCCATTTATCCGCCGCCAGCTTTTTTCTGGTGGTGGTTCTTCTACGACGCGTATGCGCCGAGAATCTTCTTCGAGGGCGCAGCGATTGCCGCGAGCGGCAGCCTCATGGCGATCGCCGCTGCGATCGGGATGTCGCTGTGGCGGGCGCGCGAGGCAAAGGACACCACGACCTATGGCTCGGCGCGCTGGGCGACGCGAGACGAAATCAGGGCCGCCGGCCTGATGGGTCAGGATGGGGTGGTGCTCGGCACGTTCGACCGACACTATCTGCGCCATGACGGTCCGGAACACGTGCTGTGTTTCGCACCGACCCGAAGCGGCAAGGGCGTTGGCTTGGTTCTGCCGTCACTGCTGACCTGGCCGGGTTCGGCAATCGTCCACGACATCAAAGGTGAAAACTGGGAATTGACGGCCGGATGGCGGGCCCGTTTCGGCCAGGTGCTTCTGTTTGATCCGACCAATGCTGGATCCGCAGCCTACAACCCTTTGCTGGAAGTGCGACGGGGTGAGTGGGAAGTTCGAGATGTGCAGAACGTGGCGGATGTCCTGGTCGACCCAGAAGGCACATTGGAACGACGCAACCACTGGGAGAAGACCAGCCATGCGCTGCTGGTAGGCGCCATACTGCACGTGCTCTATGCGGAGAAAGACAAGACCCTCGCTGGCGTGGCAAATTTCCTTTCCGATCCAGAGCGGCCAATCGAGACAACGCTGCGCGCCATGATGCTGACGCGGCATTTGGGCGATGCAGGCCCGCATCCCGTCGTGGCGTCGGCTGCACGGGAGCTGCTTAACAAGTCCGAGAACGAGCGCTCGGGCGTGCTCTCGACGGCCATGAGTTTTCTGGGCCTCTACCGGGATCCGGTTGTGGCCAAGGTGACGTCACGCTGTGATTGGCGGATCGCAGACCTCGTCGAGGGGACACGGCCGACGACGCTCTATCTGGTCGTGCCGCCGTCGGACATCAGTCGCACAAAGCCGCTGATCCGACTAGTGCTTAATCAGATCGGACGGCGACTGACGGAGGATCTCCACGCGAAGGACCACCGACAGCGTCTTTTGATGATGCTGGACGAGCTCCCGGCGCTCGGCAGGCTTGATTTCTTCGAAAGCGCGCTCGCCTTCATGGCCGGCTATGGCATCAAGTCGTTCCTGATCGCACAATCGCTCAATCAGATCGAAAAGGCCTACGGGCCGAACAATTCCATCCTCGATAATTGTCATGTGCGGGTGAGCTTCGCCACCAATGACGAGAGGACAGCCAAGCGCGTCTCAGACTCTCTGGGGACCGCGACCGAGTTGCGCGCCATGAAAAACTATGCGGGGCACAGATTGTCGCCCTGGCTCGGGCATCTGATGGTGTCGCGGCAGGAAACGGCGCGTGCACTGATGACGCCAGGCGAGATCATGCAGCTGCCGCCGACCGATGCGATCATCATGATCTCGGGCCAGTTCCCAATCCGTGCAAAGAAAGCACGCTACTTTGCCGACCCGCGTCTTGCCGAGCGCGTCTTGCCGCCACCAAGGAGCGCTGGGACCATGCAAAACGCTCGCTCTGACGACTGGACCGAAACGACACTCCTTGCTGAGCCGGAAAGCAAATCTCCGAAATTGAGCGCGGCCACGGGCGAGCAGGACGAGGATCCGGCCAATGGCGGCATTCGCCGTCAGCCCGAGCTTCCCGAACACGAAGACATCGCGCCGGAGCGAACGCCACGCTGCGACGATGAGTTCGACCTTGATCGTGACGAGCCCGACGATGAGGCCCTGCGTCGTCGCAGTGTCGATCAGGCTATGAGGCGCGCTGCACGCCAGGCCGCCCTTGACCCCAATGATGGCATTGAGCTTTGAGCGCATGAAGAACGCCAAGAAAAGACGTCTGTCTGCCTATCTCGACCCTGACGTAATGAGGGCACTGGCAGATTACGCGGGGCGGCGCGAGGTCTCGCTGTCACTGGTCGCCGAGGCTGCGCTCGCGTCGTTCCTGTCGCCGGACGCCGAAGAGCGAAAGCAAGCGGCGATAACTCGCCGCCTCGACCACATCGATCGACGCGTGCAGCGGGTCGAGCGCGACGTCGGAATTGCTATTGAGACGCTGGCACTGTTCGTTCGGTTTTGGCTCAACTCGACTCCAGCCTTGCCGGAATCGGCACAAGCCGAGGCGCGCGCCAAGGGTTTGCAGCGCTACGACAATTTCGTCGATGCGCTCGGTCGCCGGCTCAGCAAAGGACCAAGGCTCAGGCAGGAGATAGCCGACGATGTCCCGCCAGCGCCGCCATCAGCTGGATGAGCTGGCGGCAAGATCGGCGCTTCAACAGCCCAACCCCGGTGCCCGATTGCGGAGCTACTTTGCGCAGCTGATACCCATCAGAATCACCTTTTCATCGGAGCGGCGAGCTCGGCATCCGTCTCCACAGTCGATCTCGGCCAACAGGTGCGTTGCCGCTTGGAGTTCTTTCGACCGCGCATGCTGGGTTGAATTCGAGCCTTGCCGCCGGAGGAACAGGTTCTTGCCCGTGCCGTAAGCAAAAGTTGCAGATGGTAATCATTTTGGACTGCCTGGTGGCACGGCATCGCTGTCGAAACCGGACATCGGGCCTTTCCTTAGGCGCAATAACTTTGAAACAAATCCTGCCGGCAAGCGTTCCAGCATAGCGGGCGGGTTGCCGGAGGACCCAATGCCCGACGAATACAATGAGATCGTCATTCCTCAACACCACGACGCGTCGCCACTTCGGGAGGAGGAGTATTTCGTCGTCTGCCCGGCGTGCGGCCAAGCGTTCGATATCAGGTGTATGGCAGAGGCGCTTCATCACAACGAGCTGGGCCACGAGCCCTACGACCTCGACTCGTAGTCGGCAGTCACCGACGTTCGTCGACGAACGTCGACCCTGTTCGAGACCAACACCGAGGTAAGTTCTCGCTCATCTCGCCGGCGTTGCAGTCCGGTCGGCCTACAACGAATCCCGTCGCCAGGGCGGAGCCTCGCCGGCACGCTATGTGGTGACAGCTACTTTGCGGGTTTTCAGCGACGACCTGATTGCCGTTGCGGCGTTTTCGATGCGGCCCTGGCCGTGACCGAGCGGCGTGGCCGTCACTGACGGGGTCGTTAACCCAGGGGGACGCTTATTCTACCGCAGTATGTCGCCCAACTCCCTCGCGACGCTCCGAAGCAGACCTTTGCCGGCACCGGGGGCCGGAACGAGCATGTGATCTCCATAATGCGTACTAACCGGAGCCTATCGCGATTGAAACTGCTCATCGGGGAACAGTCGCTCGTTGCAGAGAAAGGTTACGATCGATCGCGGTGCCCGCGTGCCTTCACGCGAAGGCACATGCTACGCGTCTTGGACGGGCGAGCCGCCTGTTGCCGAGGGCGGACTGCAGGTGAAGCGCGCTTGCGATGGCCCGACTTGACTTGCTTCACCAGTAACCGGGAAGACGCCAGGGGGCGCGCTGCGCTGGACGCGTGCCCTAGTCATCGAGCTCCCATTTCTCCGTTCGACCGCTCCAGGTCCGGCTGGACAGCGCCGCACCGTTGTTCTGTTCAAAGGCCCTTGCATCTTCCCTGCGCCGACACCGGCCGTGCATCCGGAGCGTCAACCCGCTGAAGTCCGGTGGTGCTTTCTCAGCCGAGTAATCGCCGACTTGTCGACAGTGATCACCCCGCCGCAGTCAATCCGCACAGTGAGCTTGTTCGCCCCGCGATCGACGCGGGTGACGTCCCCAACAAGAACCACTCTGTCGCCGGCCCGAACTTTCGGTGGCGGATCAATCGCATAAGGATGGTCATACGAAGGAATGCTCACCCTGGCGCGCCCGCTAGGAAGAATCGCGATGACGATACCTGCCAGCGCCACCTCATCGCCGACCTCAAATTCGCGAGGCATGTTAACGTGCAGCATGGTCTTCCTCCCGATGCTTTCCTAATTCACGCTTTGCTAAATTAATGCCCGGCCAACCAGGTTGGTTGCTTGCAATCGACTTCGTACGGTTCCGCACAATTCCAAGCTGGTATGCACTCCCGGTTGGCCTCGGCTCGGCCTTGTGCGTCAAAAGTCTGCAGAAACCCTTTGATATTCAGGATGACCTTGGCGCGCCCGCCCAGTCATGTGTTAGCGGGGCGGCGGACTCGCTCTCGGCCGGCCATGGCTATAAACGCGGAGCGTGGAGCGGCATTGATCCTTCGCCTGCAGGTACGTGGTTCCGGTAAATTCGAGGAACGCCACGCGGGAAGCAGGAATCGTATGCTGTACCCAAACCGACGGCTCCCCGGAGCGGAAGTTGATCACCGGCCCACCGTTAGGCCCGGCCGGTCGTATTCCAAACGTCATAGAAGCCGGTCGATGGCTTACCTGCCACGCGGATTATCGGAGCCAGATCATCGACGCTGCTAGAACGATGACACAAGCCTTGCCCTTCTTCGCGCCAGGCTACGAGCGTTTTGGCGAGCGATCCTGAGCTCGGGCAGCGTTGGTTGCCACCAGCCTCGCTGCCGCTCCGTTAACCCGGCAGTGCGCCGAGCGGGCCATGTCCTAGTCAATTCAGCCAACGTCGCCGGACGCCATCTGCCCCAGACATGGTCGACGTTCGCCTCGATCAAATGCGGATAGAACGCTGCTAACTCCGAGGCGTCGACGAGTTCACCCGAAATCTCGGTGAAGACCACGATGCCGTATTGCTCCGTTGCCACGGGACGGGCAAGCCGGGGTAAATCGTCAGGGGGCAGTGGATAGCGACGTCGCCTGCGTTCGGCATACCGCAATCTGGCGGCTTTATGTTCCTCGGAGTCTTTGGACGCTTCCCGTCGCCGTTTTCTCTCCTCCGGTTCTGCGCGGCCTGCGGCCCTTTCGATGCTTGGCCAATGGCGCCTCAACTCCTCGTAGGAGCGGAAGGGCACCCTCCAGGCCCGCAGTTCGTCGTCCCAGCTCGCCCATGGAACGGCTCGTAGTTCCTCAAGGACCGTCCGCGAATATGGCGTGCGGATGCGCAGGTCCTCCGCCACTTCCAGATACCGGCTCGACAGGGGATCGAAGGCGAAGGCGTCCCGTCCTTTGCTGTCATCATGTGCTACTCGTAAATTCGCCTCTTGCGCAAGCCAGCGCTGGATGCGCCGCGCTGCAGTCTTTCCGGGGACGAACCAGCTTCTGCGCTCGTCGCTCCACCTGGCGCGCGGGAATGTCTGTCGAAACCGCTCAACCGTCGCGCGATCGTACGGAAAGCGCGCTTCGGCACCAGGAGCTGGCTGCGGTGCAGCAGGGGCGTCGGAGTTTTCCATCAGATTGCGAAGCACAGCACTGCTCGAAAACAACGCGGTGCAGCTCATTTGGGTCCAAGAACGCCAGAACGCATGAGGCGATCGGTGAAGCCGCTCGACGCGCCAGCGCGGCGAAACCTTCGCCGCGCTGGACCGTTTATACTGCACCAGCAGAGGTCCATTCATGCCCAGACGAGATGCAAAAAAACCAACGGCCAGACGGCCAACGAGCCCTCGTTCGCGCCCCCTGAAAGGCGAGGAGACGGAAGTAAACCACATCGTCGAAACGCAAAGTATATCGCCAGCCCAGGCGCGAGAGCTTGTGCGGCGCCACGGAAACGATTGGCGCAAGATCGATGAAGCCGCCAAGTCTTACAAGGACGACAGCTGAAGCACTTCGAGGCGGGGCAAGCGAGCTTTGTAACGACAATCCACGGGAGCAATCGAGCGGATCGGCTTGAGGGTGACCACCATCGGAACCTCGACGTAAACGGTTCGCCCTACGACTGCATACGAATTGGTTACGGCGGCTCACGGGCATGAAGGCATCCGCTCCCGGAGAGGCGACAGCGAGCGAACCCTCATATGCAGGCCGAGCGCAAGTTCGGCCCGGTGGCACAACTTCGCGCTTCCACCAGTGAAGGATCGCCGCCGCGCACTTGCCAACGGGTCTCGGCGCCGACGCGCCAGAAATGGAGTTCGAGGCGATTTTTGCCGAGGCGCATGTCGTTCAAGGTGAGTTCCTCGATCCAGTCGGGTAGCCTGGGATCAATGTACAGCTTGCCATTTGGAGCATCGGGCTGAAAGCCGATGATTGCCTGCAGAAGCGAAAAGCAGGATCCGGCCGCCCATGCCTGCGGAACGTTCGCTCCCTTATACTGCACGGGGAAAGTAGTAGGCGTCCGCGGCAATCCGGCGAACAGCTCTGGCATTCGATGTTGCATGAAGTAGATTGCGGCGGTGCTCACGTCGCGAGATAGGCGACAGGCTTCCGCGAAAAAGCCATAGCGCCGGAAGCCGAGCGCAATCAGACCGTTGTCATGCGGCCATACGGAGCCGCGTTGATAGGAATGTGGATTGTAGGCTGGGTGATCGGCCGAAAGCGTCCTGATCCCCCAACCGCTCCACATATCTGGCTTCATCAGCCTATGCACCACCCTGGCGGCTCGTTCGGGTGGGACTATTCCCGACCAAAGGCAGTGACCGGGGTTGGAAGCGACGCTCAGCACCGGCTTCTTGTCGCCATCCAACGCGAACGCGTAGAAGCCGGATGCCTCGTCCCAGAAGACCTGGTTGAATCGATCGAACAAGCTCTTGGCTTTGAGGCGAAGCTGCCCGGCACGACTGCCATCGCCTGTGGCATCGAAGATTTCAGCCATGCGCTGCCAAGCGTCATAGACATAGCCTTGCAATTCGCAAAGCGCCTTGGGTCCCTTCACCAGGGTGCCGTCGGGATAAACCAAGGCGTCACCGGCGTCTTTCCAGCTCTGGTTCTCGTACCCCGCAGCCGAGCGGGTTTCGTATTCCTGGAAACCGTCGCCGTCACGGTCCCCATACCGGTCAATCCAATCCAGGCACTTCTCGGCGGTTGCCATGTGCCGCTTGAGCAGGCTGGCGTCACCGGTGCAGCGCCAAGTGTTGTGGAGCACGATCAGATACAAAGGCGTGGCATCGGCCGTGCCGTAATAGGGCGTATGGGGGATCAAATTGAAATGGGCGAGTTCGCCAGTGCGAAGCTCATGCATTATCTTGCCCGGTTCCGCATCCCGGTAGTCGTCTCGTTCGGTGGCCTGAAATCGCCCTAAAACGTCCAAGGCGCCGCGCGAAAAATCTGGGTAGACCAGGGCATTCTGAAGCGAGACTATCAGGCTGTCGCGCCCGAACAGGCTTATGAACCAGGGTAGTCCGGCGGCCGGCACGTATTCTAGTTCGTCCGTGCCTTCGATCGGCAGCCGCAGCGCGGCCATGTCCTCGACCGCCTGATGGTAGAAGCGATGAAATTCGTCATTGGAACAGTTGAACTTCAATGCGCTGCCTTGCCATCCCGCGAGGCGTTTTGCAGCGTTCGACTCGAGGCATTTGTCAATGCAGGCTCGCGGTGCCCGATAGATTGTCTCGCCATTGCCAAAGTCGTAGAGAAGACAAGCATGCCATGTCGCGCCCGGTTCGAGCACGATGTCGAAGCTGATCCGGCCATTGGCATAGACGGGCTTTGTGGCCGTCCGGCGGACCTTGACAATGACGTCTCGCTTGAAGTCCCGATTTACGTAGGAGGTACGAAGGCTCGCCGCTCTGGACGACCATTCCGTGGTAATACGTCCGCGGCGGATGATTGCGTCGGCCTTGACTTCGAAAAGATCGGCAAAGTCGCTGCGCATGGCAACTTCCAAATTGAACCGCACTGGCTTTTGCCCGTGGTTTACGAGTTCAAAATCCTCATGCAGCCCACCATCCAAGGCGCGGCCGATTACCAGCCCCAGGCTGCCTGCTGGCACATGGTTCGTTTCGGTCGCGAACGCCTGATTGACCACATAGATCTTGGCGGCGAAGTAGGCGATGTTTCCGGAACTGAGGAGGTCCCATGGTTGCCCATTGGCATAGATCTGCCAGCTGGATATCAGGCGTGTGTCAGACGCATACAACCCGTTATACGTGGGCCAGGCGATCTGGCCATCCGGTTCGGTGACAAGGAAGCTGCGTCCCTGGTTGATCGCCAGACGCGGCGGTCCGACTGTGATCTCTAGTGTCATTTGTTCAACCGTCACCCGATCGATCACCATCCACGGGAACAGATTGAACGGCCGGTGTCGGCCGCCGCCGCGATCTTCGGCCACGAGACCTGACGTCTGCCTTGAACGCCTGGCCCCAGATCGTCACAAAATTACATCCGAGGTAGGTGATCCACCAGCCGGTCATCGATGAGCTCGAACAATCTGACCGGCTTCGAGCACATAGCCGCGAACAGAGGCGGACAAACCCGCCCCCTCCAGCAGAACTGTCAAGCCCGTCCTGGCGAGCACATCCTCCAGCCGAACCAGAAGCACGCGCGGCGAGCCTCACCTCATCCATCCCGAGCAGCTGGGCGAACCTGTGAGCCCACGGCCGTTGCGCACGTCTGCTGTTCGCCACCAGGATCGAGCCGGTGGTCTGCCATCCGCCAGCGCGCGGGCCGGAGAAAGATGGATGCTTCCTGGCGAGGCCCGGCGACGCTGCAATCTGGTCGTTGCGACGGCACGCGTCCATCCGGAGTTGTCTTCCACCGTCTTTCATCAAAATAGTCGCCGGCTTCAGGTGCTTGCGGGCGCCAACCTTCGAAGTGTCTTCCGCTCAAACTGGTGTATTCTCGGCGGCTGTCAACAAGGAGAACGGCTGGGTGCGCAACCCATTTTGCCCACATAAGATGAGGGTCAGCCCAAAGCCGCGCGCTCCCGTGGGGTGAGCAGAGAGGGGTTCCAGAACGTCGACCGCCGCCGGGGCGACGGCCCCACGCTGGTTGCATCCTCCACGGTGCAAACGACCGCTGCGGTTCTGAAAACCAGGCCAGTCCGATATCCCCCACCGAGCTAGACCCAAAGGCGTGAAGTCGCGCGACCCACAATGATGGACACCACATTGGCAGCACCGTCTGCACCAGACGGTTCGAATACTGCGGCACTTCAGGGACCAGGTGGCATGCGATGAAGATTCGGGGCCTGCGCAGGCAGCCCCAACGGCGCGGAGCGCGCTCGACCGCGCATGCTCTCATCGCGATCGAACCCAAGTGTGGCTGTTCCGGTGTTCATGATTGCTCGGTAGAGTGCCACATAATCGCTGCACATGCGCTCGACCGTGAACCGCTTCTCGAACGTCTGCCGCACTCGTGCGCG
>NZ_JBVVQK010000041.1:0-38582 GCF_055811175.1 Mesorhizobium sp. WSM4828
GGGTGTCTGTGTCTTCGTCTGTTGGGGGGGGGGGCCCCCCCCCGCCCCCCCCCGGCCCCCGCCCCCCCCCCCCCCCCCCCCCCCCCCCCGCCCCCCGCCACCGCCCGTGGCTTTGGCCGGGCAGGGCAAACAATCCGTCCACAATCAGTCAGGTGATCAGGTGGGATGCGTTGACACGCATCCAGTCGGCCAGCGAATCCAGCGTGCCACGCAAGGTTCTGCCCAGCGGCGTTATCTCATACTCCACGCGCGGCGGCATCTCGGCATAGACCCTCCGATAGACCAGACCGCGATGTTCGAACAGGCGCAGCTGCCGCGTGAGCTCCTTTTGCGTAATCGGTGCGACGGCCCTCTGGAGCTCGCCGAAGCGGATCGGACAACCGGTGACGATCAGGCGATAAAGAATGGGAATGGCCCATTTTCCCGAAACTAGATTGACGAAATCGATCATCGGGCAACGATCGGTCGCGCCATTTCCGCCTTCGACTGGCGTTACCTCGATGGCTTTTGCCTGCGCCATGAAATTATTTCCTTTAGTACCCATTCGGTGCCTACTATACAAAGCATACTATCATGTCGACAATGCCGTTCTCATCGTCTTTGGGAAGGCAAATAATGGGTCGCCAAATCATGGGTCGCTTGAAAGGCAAATATGCCCTCATTACCGGGGCAACCAGCGGCATCGGCCTCGAAACCGCGCGCCAGTTCCTGGCCGAGGGCGCTACAGTGGCAATCACCGGCAGGAGCCCATCCGGGCTGGAGGCTGCGCAGCGCGAACTGGGCGGATCGGCGCAGGTGATCAGGAATGATGCCGGCAATCTTGCCGATCAGCGCGCGCTTGCCGCCGAACTCGCGCAGTGCTGGCCTCGGCTCGATATACTGAACATCAACGCCGGCGATGTGATGCATCAGCCGCTGCAGGATTGGGACGAGGTGGTCTATGACCGTCTGATGCAGACCAATCTCAAGGGGCCGTTCTTTTTGATCCAAGCCCTGTTGCCGATGTTCTCCAACCCGTCGTCGATCATCCTGTGCGGTTCGGTCAGTGCCCATATCGGCCTGCCCCAGAGCAGCGCCTACGCCGCCAGCAAGGCTGGCCTCCTGTCGTTGGCGCGCACCCTCTCGGGTGAGATGATCGAGCGCGGTATTCGCGTCAATGGCCTCAGCCCCGGGCCGACCGAGACGCCGGCCCTGGGCAAGCTGGGTTTGCCAGAAGCAGAAGAGAAGGCGCTGGGCGATCAGATACGCGCGCTAGTGCCGATCGGCCGGATGGGCAAACCCTGGGAACTCGCCAAGGCGGCGGTGTTTCTAGCATCGGATGAGTCGAGCTTCGTCGTTGGCACGGAACTGCTCGTCGATGGCGGCGTCGGAAACCTCTAGAGCATTTTGCAGCCAAGTGGTTACACTTGGCGTCGCACAAATGCGGCTGAAACAAACAGATAGAGCGGGATGCCCCGTGCAATCCAATGCATCCCGCTCTATCCGGATTTACCATCGCGACCATCGACTTGGCGACAATCACCCCTAAATCGACTACCATAGTGCCTGTTTCTTGAAGTGGCAGCTGCGGGCGGCCATCCTGGCGGTGACCGTCCCGACACACGGGAGAAAGGTTATGGCCGGCTTTCATGTCATGGCGGACGCACGTGGAATGCATGTACAGCCCACGGTGCGCCGCATCAGCACCGAGGATCTGCTCGATGCGCTCCGTCTCGGCGTAGAGGATTTCTGGGCCAAGCCGTCGCATTACGTGTTCCTGTGTCTGATCTATCCGGTGGTCGGCCTGATCCTGACGCAGTGGACATCGGGCTCGAACGCCATCCAACTCATCTATCCGCTGATGTCCGGCTTCGCTTTGGTCGGTCCGTTTGCCGCTATCGGCCTTTACGAAATCAGCCGCCGGCGCGAGTTCGGCATGGATACATCCTGGTGGCATGCGCTCGACGTGCGCCACTCGCCGGCGCTGCCCGCGATTGCAGTCATCGGCATCATGCTGGTGGTACTGTTCCTGCTCTGGCTGTTCACCGCGCAATCGATCTACACCAGCCTGTACGGCAATCAGCCTCCGACCTCTATTGTCGGCTTTATTCGCGAGGTGCTGACGACCAGCAAAGGCTGGACGCTGATCCTGCTCGGCAACCTGGCCGGGTTCGCCTTCGCCGCGGTCGTGCTGGCGACGACCGTCGTCGCCTTTCCGCTGCTGCTCGACCGCGATGTCGGCGCGGTCTCGGCAGTCGAGACGTCGGCGCGCGCGGTCTTGACAAACCCGCTGCAGATGGCGCTGTGGGGCCTGATGGTTGCCGTGCTCCTGGTCATCGGCTCGATCCCGCTATTTGCCGGGCTTGCCGTCGTCATGCCCATCCTTGGCCATGCGACTTGGCATCTCTACCGCAGGGTGGTCGAACCGGAGCGGACAGAGCAGGTCAGGCGGCCGATGTAGGACCGATCAGCGTTGCGCGTCGGTTGCCATCTTGACGGCCAGCGCGGTCAGCACCGTGCCCATCAGCCAGCGCTGGATCACCAGCCATAGCGGCCGCCCGGCTAGGAAGATGGCAATTGAGCCGGCCGTCACCGCGATGATGGCGTTGACGGTCAGGCTGATCGCGACCTGCGTGGCACCGAGCACCAGAAGCTGCGACAGCACATGCCCCTTGCCGGGGCTGATGAATTGCGGCAGCAGCGACAGATAGAGCACTGCCACCTTTGGGTTGAGCAGGTTGGTCATCAGCCCCATGGCGAACAGCTTGCGCGGCCTGTCTTTCGGTAGTTCGCGGATCTGGAACGGCGAGCGCCCGCCGGGCTTCACCGCTTGCCAGGCGAGCCACAGCAAATAGAGCGCGCCGGCAAGGCGCAGCACATCATAGGCAAAGGGCACGGCGAGCAGCAGCGCGGTGATGCCGAACGCCGCCGACAGCACGTAGAACAAGAACCCGAGCGCCACGCCGCCCAGCGAGATCAGCCCGGCCTTCGGCCCTTGCGACAGCGAGCGCGAGATCAGATAGATCATGTTCGGGCCGGGCGTCAGCACCATGCCGAGGCAGACCAGCGCAAAGGCAAGGTGGTTGGCGGGTTCAGGCAAGAGCGCATCTCCGGATGAGGACACTCACCACATGCTTCCATCACCCGCAAGGGCATGAGGGCAGGAGCCTTTGCGCCAGCGCGCCGGGCCCCTGCCTTAGTCGCCAATCCGATCGCCTTCAGCCGACGATGCGCAGGTTCGACAATTCGTTGGCGATTTCCTTGAAATTGTCGGACAGCGTCGCGCCGGTTGCATTCCAGAACAGCTTGGCAGGCTTGCTCGGGTCGGCCGAATCCTTGCGGAAGCGCGAATCCGAGGAACATGCCTTCAGCGCATCGATTGCCTTCTTGTCGCTGGCATCTGTGGGCGACAGGTCGAGCGCCACCGTCATCACCAGAATGTTCGAATTCTTTGCATTGGCGCAGAGCGTTTTCATCTGCTCGTCGAGTGCTGCCGTGTAGTTGGCACCGGTATAGGTGGTCTTGCCGATATCGGTGCTGGTATTCATGAACAGGCGGGTCACGCTTCCAGATCCCGGATAGGTCAGGCCAGTGTAGCCGTAGGCGGCGTAGGTCGACCTGTTGTTGGCGTAGCTGCCGTCGCTGACGGCGCTATAGGTATTAGCTCCGTCGGTCAGCACCACGACCACCTTGTCGTTGCCCCTCTCGCTGTTCGGCCGGCCATCGGTGAACGGTGGGTTGCTCGATACCGTTCGCCAGCCCCAGGCAAGTCCCTCCGGTACGTTGGTGTTGCCGTTCGGCGCCATGGCGTCGATGGCGTCCTTGATCTCCTGCTTCTCGGCGTCCTGGCTGACGTCTTTCAACGGCGTGATCGGGTTTGTGGTGCAGGAGGAGTTCGGGCCATCGCCCGCGGCTGCGGATTGCGAACCGTATGGTTTTAACAGGAAATATTTGCGCATGTCAGACTGGCGCTGGGAAGCGGTAGGACCGGCGACATAGGGCCAATCGGCCCACCAGTTGTTGCCGTAATTGTAGGACGTGCTGATGACGTCGTTGATGCCGTCACGGTTGAAATCGAGCCACAGAGTGCCAGCCTCGTCCGGGGCGAACATCGGCACGAAAAGCGTGGCCGGCGCGGCTGTGTCGGGCGTGGTGTCGTCGACGTTGTAGGGATATGGCCGTGCCTCGACGCAACCTTGCCAGCTCGCATAGCGACTAGTGGTGTAGATATATTCCGGTGCGCTCCAATGGCCGTACTGGCAGGTGCCGTTCTTCTTGTATGTGTCGCAGACATATTGCTTCGAATTGGGTACCTCTTCGCGGCCCGATTCGACCGTCATGTCTGCGTAGAGGCTGAAACGGGTCAGCGGCTGGTCCTTGGTCTCGCCCCAGCCGGCGCCGCGCTTGTACCAGATGCCATTGAGCTTCTCGGCGTATTTGTCCGGATTGTTGGCAGCGCTCATCGTCGTCCAGTCGAAATCCTCGTGCTGGATCGGGGAGATGCCGTCCTGATCCATCCAGCCGTCCTGGTCGTGGGTAGGGCCGACATTGACCGAGGCCGCAAACGGCACGAGAGAAAACTGCACCGGTTTGGTGATCTGCTTCATCTGCTGCGCTTGAAGCGCCAGCGTATCGACAAGCTGCTTTGCGGCCAACTTCAGCAAGTCTATTCGCTTCTCGCCGGTGCCGGAGCCGAGATCGCTCATCGAGCCTGAATTATCCAGCACCAGCGCGACTTCGAGGGTGTTCTTAAGACGGAGTTCCGAACATTCGGTGAAGGTCGTGTCACCTGCCGTGCCGCCGATCAGCAGGCTGGCGGCCGGTAGAAAATAGGGGTGGAAGGTGAGGCCGGCGCAGAGCTTCAAGGTGCCGCCGCCGGCATTGTTGTTGGGCAGCGTGACGGTCAGCGCTGTGTTCGCCGGGTCGATGCGTGCGAGATTGGTTTCGAAAAATGTCTTGGCGTAGGCCTTGACGTCGTCGTCGCTGGCGCCGGCGACGATCTGCTGGGCGGCGGCGAGGCCGGCCGCATCAAGTGCGTTCAGCGTTTCGTGCTTTTGGCGCAGCAACTCCCCGTAATCGACACTGAGCGCCAGACCGGCCATCAGCGGCACAATGGTGATTGCAGTCATTAAGGAGTAGTTGCCACGTCTGTCGTATCGGAATTTTCCGATTATTGCCTTCAGCATTCCCGCCCGCCCCATTTTTCCCGGACGATGCCACGCATGTTTAAATTTCCGATTGCTGAAATGCGTTCAAGGCCGGTACGGTTTTTCAATCCCCGTTAACCACACGTCCGCAATCGGCAATGCTGCTCCGGGCTTCCCGCGGCAAAACCTCTAAAAAAGGGGATAAGGCGCTGGAAAAGAAAAACTTTCACCATCATTTCCTCGTCGGCGTCGCCGGACGACAATCTTGCGGACACAACGAAAGCTGGTGACATGGCGAAGCGCTTCGGTTAATCCGGGCCGGCCGCTACGGACCGTCGGTCGCGGCGCTTGCAAGCATCATGGTACAGGGACAACGGCATGGCGGATTCGCCCGACATCATCGGTTCGCTCGCAGACCTGTCGGGAGCCTATTCAGCCATCCTGTGCGACGTCTGGGGCGTGGTGCACAATGGTGAATGGCATTTCCCCGCGGCGGCTGCCGCGCTGATCACTGCTCGCGCGGCGAAAATACCTGTCGTGCTGATCACCAATTCGCCGCGCCGCAGCGCCGACGTGGTGGCGCAGATGAACGCCATCGGCGTCCCTCCCGCCGCCTACGACCGTGTCGTGACGTCCGGCGACGTTACCCGCGACCTGATCGCCGAAGGGCCGCGAAAGATCTTCCATATTGGCGCCGATCGGGATTTCACGCTCTATGACGGCCTCGACGTCGAACTCGTCGAGGAGTTCGAAGCATCCGGTGTGGTCTGCACCGGCCTGTTCGACGACGAGGTGGAGAAGCCGGAAGATTATGCCGATCTTCTGCAGAGGCTGCGTGCTAGGAACCTGCCCTTCATTTGCGCCAATCCCGACATCGTCGTCGAGCGCGGCGAACGCATGATCTGGTGCGCAGGCGCTTTGGCCCGCGAATACGCACAGCTTGGCGGACGCACGCTGATCGCCGGCAAACCCTACGCGCCGGTCTATGACGTCGCCATGAAGGAGATCGCCGTCATTCTCGGCCGCCCGGTCGAGCGTTCGCAAGTTCTGGCCATCGGCGACGGTATGATGACCGACATCAAGGGCGCGGCCGACAATGGCTTCGACGTGCTCTACGTATCGGGCGGCATCCATGCCCGCGATTACGGTGAAGCGCTGCAGCCGGATCCGGCCAGGCTCGCGGCCTTTCTGGAAAAATACGGCTACAGGCCGGTCGCGGTGATTCCCAGACTGCAATAAGTTCAGGCCCAGACGGCAATAGGTTCAAGCCATGACGGCAATGTTCGAACGCATTTCCGCAACCGCACCGCTGCCGGCCCATCTGCGCGGCGGCGTGGTGGCTATCGGCAATTTCGACGGCGTCCACCGCGGCCACCAGGCGGTGCTCGAACGCGCGCGCGCCGAGGCGGAGCGTCGCGGCGTACCCGCCCTGGTGCTGACCTTCGTACCGCATCCGCGAAAGGTGTTCAGGCCGGACATGCCGCTGTTCGTGCTGACGCCGCCGCCGATGAAGGCGCGGCTATTGTCGCACCTGGGCTTTGCGGCGCTGGTCGAGCAGCCGTTCACACGCGAGTTCGCCTCCTTGTCGGCGGAGGCTTTCGTCACCGGCGTGCTCGAGCGCAACCTCGGCATAAGCCACGCCGTCACCGGCTTCGATTTCCATTTCGGCAAGGACCGCCAGGGCGGCCCGGCCTATCTGATGGCGGCCGGCGAGCGCCACGGCTTCGGCGTCACGCTGGTCGATGCGTTTCGCGACGAAAGCGCCGAGGTGGTGTCGTCGAGCCGCATACGCACGCTGCTGTGCGAGGGCAATGTGGCCGAGGCCGCCGGCTTGCTCGGCTATCGTTTCACCGTCGAGGCGGAGGTGATCGGCGGCCAGCAGCTCGGCCGGACGCTTGGCTTTCCGACCGCAAACATGAGGCTTTCGCCGGAAGCCACCCTCAAAGAAGGGATTTATGCCGTCCGCTTCCGCCGCGCCGACGGTTCGCTGCATGATGGCGTCGCCAGCTTCGGCCGCCGGCCGACGGTCGACGACAATGGCGCGCCGCTGCTGGAGACCTTCGTCTTCGACTTTTCCGGCGACCTCTATGGCGAGATTTGTGCCGTGTCCTTCTTCGGCTACCTGCGCTCGGAGGTGAAGTTCGACGGGCTTGACGCGCTAGTCGCCCAGATGAAGCGCGACGAGGCCGAGGCGAAGGCACTGCTCGCCGGCGTCAGGCCGCTTTCCGGGCTGGACGCGGCCATAGCTTTTTAGAGCATGGTCCCGAACTGAAGGTCAGCGAAGCAAAAAGTGGGAACCGGTTTTCCGATTAAGCTCAACCAGAATTTATCTCTTCAGTGCCAGCCCAAGGGCGATGAAGGTCCAGCCCTGGAAGATCAGGTCGACGGCCAGGAACAGGCCGAGCACCCACACGCTGTTGACCGGCCAGCCCATGGCGATGACCAGTCCCGCCAGTGCGCTGATGATGCCGGCCGCGACCACCCAGCCCCAGCCCGGCTGCGGCCGGTGGCTGTAGCCTACCCAGGCCCTGAGCGCGCCTGAGGCAAGCAGTGCGACCGCCAGGAGGAAGGTCAGCACCGTCGAGGCGAGGACCGGATTGTCGAAGGCGAAGAAGCCGGCGACGGCGTAGAGGAGGCCGCTGAGCAGCCAATAGAAGAAGCGGCCCCATGTCTTTACGCCGAAGGCATGGATGATCTCGACAATGCCGGCCATCAGCATCAGCCAGCCCACGACAAAGACGGAGGCGACGGTTGCGATGAACAGATTGCCGAAGGCGATGCCGCCGAAGACAAGCAGCAGCACCCCGAGCGCGACGAACCATCCCCATTTCGCCCGCGTCTGGCTGATCGCATCTTTCATGGCATCGCTGTGCACGGTCATTGCCCTTCTCCCTCAAGGTCGCCTGGCTTCTTTGTTCCGGAAGGTAGCGCCGATCGCCTTGCCCGTCCAGCGAGCAGGCTGTGAGCGCCACACTCCGGAGCGGTCCGCTAAACCTCCGTTTTTGACCCGAAGCGGCCAAATACCAGATGGAATATTCGATCATGTGCGGGGGGTGGGCCGGTGCTAAAGATGACAAGCGGGTTTACGGCGGCGACCCGTCGTCCCGTTGTTGCTGCTGCTGTACGCTGTTTTTCTACGCTTGATGAGGCTAGGGGAGCAAAATGGGCGATGTGGACGAACACCTCGATCTGACAGAGATCAACGCCGTCCGCAGGCTGTTGACCTCAAAGCCTCGAACGGTCCGCTGGGACGAACGCCGGGCACGGCTCGACGAAGTCGGTTCGGTCTGGCCGGTTGCGGAGGACATCCGATGCGAAGATGTGGTGTTCGATGGCCTCGCGGGAGAGTGGTCGCTGGCGCCCGGGAGCAACAGGGACAAGGTTCTGCTGTTTTTCCACGGTGGTGGCTACTGCTCCGGCTCTCTTAAAAGTCATCGTCGAATGGTGACCGAGGCAGGTCGGGCAATGAGAATGCGCACCCTCGCGATCGACTATCGCCGCGCACCGGAACATCCTTTCCCTGCGCAACATGACGACGCACTTGCCGCATGGCGCTTTCTGAGCCGGCAAGGCATCGCGTCGGATCGTATCGTGGTTGGCGGAGACAGTGCGGGCGGCAACCTCACTCTGTGCCTGGTCAGTATATTGCGCACGGCAGGCGAGCCGTTGCCGCGATGTCTTTGGCTGGTTTCGCCCTGGACGGACCTTTCGATGTCCGGCGTGACATTCTCAACCAAGGACGCAATCGACCCTATCATCCACCGGGCGTATTTGGAGGAACTGGCAGCCGCCTATGTTCCCAATGGCGTTGGTCGGCGCGATCCGCTGATCTCGCCTTTGTTCGCCGATCTGAGCGGATTTCCCCCAATGCTGATACAAGCCGGTTCGGCCGAGACGCTGTTGTCGGACGCAACTCGACTCGCCGAAGCCGCTGGCGCGGCTGACGTCAAAGTACGTCTCGAAATTTGGCCGCATATGATTCACGCTTGGCCGGTTTGGAATGCAGGGTTGAGCGCCGGTCGCCGCGCGCTTCACAGCGCAGGCATGTTTGTCCGCGAATGTTTGTAACCCCTGCCGAGGCAACTGCGAGCGTATCCCAGCCATCTTGATCTGGGGCCTTGGTGCGCCAAACAATCGACTGCAATGCAGAACAGGCCGGCCAACGCCGCCGATGTTACGGACATTAAGTCAAATTTTACCGAAACGGCGCCATGGCTTCAGTCAAGGCTGGTTGTATCGGCCAATGCGTTCGACGTATGGAGTAGCGATGCGGTCTGTCCCGACGATCCCGACGGTCTTGGCCGCATTCATGCTCGGCACCTGCGGCCTTGCCAAGGCCGGCGAGGGCACCTTCGGCTGGCTGTCCGGAGACTGGTACCTGACGGTCGGCGCCACCGGCATGGTTGCCCCGAATTTCGAGGGCGGCAAGAAGTACCTGCTCAGCGCCTCGCCGATCATCTCGCTCGGCAAGGCTGGTCCCGCGGCGCGCTTCACCTCGCGCAACGACAATATCTCATTGGCATTGATCGACGATGGCGGCGTCCGCGCCGGCCTGACAGGCAAGTTCCTGTTTTCCCGCGACGGTGGTGACGCCGACGAATTGAAAGGCCTCGACCCGGTGCGCTGGGGCGGCGAGGCCGGCGGCTTCTTCGAGTTCTATCCTTTGGATTGGCTGCGTGCCCGCGCCGAGTTGCGGCACGGCATTCGCGCCCATAATGGCTTTGTCGCCGACATCGCCGCCGACGCCTTTTACGATGTGACGCCCGATGTCAGGATTTCGGGCGGACCGCGCGTTTCGTTCGCCTCATCGGACTATTTCGACGCCTACTACGGCGTTGATGCCAAGGAGTCCCTGGCCTCGGGGCTCAGCGAATATCATCCCGGCGGCGGGGTGAGGTCGGCGGGCCTGGGCGGCGCAGTGACCTGGAAGGTGACCGAGCCGATGACGGCCAGCCTGTTCGGCGAATATTCCCGCCTGATGGGCCCGGCCGCCGATTCCAGCCTGGTCAAGGAGCGCGGCTCCAGGGATCAGTTCATGATCGGCGTGTCGACGACCTATCGCTTCGATTTCTCGATGTGATGTCTACCCCAGCAATCGCGTATCGATGGGATGCGTTGTGACCTCAACGATGTGGATGCCGTCGCGCGTCAGCAAATCTGGGTTGAAGAGATAGTTCCTTGTAAACGGGACGATCACACAAGGGACTTCCATAACCGCGTGCTTGGCTGTGGCGATAAAGTCCGTGCCGAGCCGCTGCGTCGTGGCCGTATCGTCCTTCCAGTCATCAGATAATTCCGGAGATGCAACGGTAACGCTGTCCGGCACTTCGATTTCCAGAAGCTGATAGGTCTGGGGCAGGTCTTCCGCGTCCACATGCACCAGAATTTCGAGAAGCGCTGTAGCTGGATGATCGGCGCAGTAGACGATCGGCGTCCCCATCACGTGCCAACGGCCGGCGCTGACCATGCCACCAGCGCCGGAGAGATCGGCGTAGCTGGAAATGCGCCACAACCGCATATGTTAGGCGAAAATGCCGTAATCGATGCGATGGAGCTCTTCTTCCACCAGGACGGCACCCGTCTCGGACCGCAAGAGGTTGATCGGTATCTCGTTGAGCACTCTGCTGCGCTTGCGTAACCAACGCTGCGCCTTTTCATGACTGCCGAAAACCCGGTCCGCCATCGCTGAAACCCGCTCAAGTCGCTGGACGCGGTCGGATTCGGCGATCGTCAGAGTCTCGTTTCGCTCTTTACGACGCGCCAAGGTCCGTCGCGGGCCAACGATCTTGTAGATTTCATCACTACTGAAGCCCCGTTGACGGAGCCCTTCGACCCTGGTGACATGAACAAGAAACCGTTCTGTCGCGGTATCGGGGATCGCGGTGTCGGCTTCTGGGCGAACCTTGATATGCAGACTAGACATGGGCTGGCTCCGCTGCCACTTGCCCCTAGACATAGGCGCAAGTGGCACATCATGCAAGGAAAACCACGACAACAAACTAGCGACCATGATGCCCCCGACAGGAAACCGCCGAGAGTTCGGGCTTTTCAATATCGCCTGTGTCGGTTAAAAGCCCAGCCATGACGAGCTTTTCGCGCCTTCTCGCGACTGCGATACGAATTACAGGCCCGGTGTTCCGGGCGGCCTGACCGCCGCCGGAGCCGCCGGGAATCTTGCGCGCGGCCTCTCGCGCTTTTTCCAGATCATGATAGTTCAACGCCCGGGCTCTTTCGCCGCCGGGCAACGCATATGGCAGACGAATGACTGATACCGAGACCGCCGAGACGATCGACTATTCCAAAACGCTCTACCTGCCGCAGACGGATTTTCCGATGCGCGCCGGTTTGCCGGAAAAGGAACCGCTGCTGGTCAAGCGCTGGCAGGATATGGACCTTTACCGCAAGCTGCGCGAAGACGCAGCCGGCCGCGAAAAATACGTGCTGCACGACGGCCCGCCCTATGCCAATGGCAACATCCATATCGGCCATGCGCTGAACAAGATCCTCAAGGACGTCATCACCCGCTCATTCCAGATGCGCGGCTATGACTCGAACTATGTACCCGGTTGGGATTGCCACGGCCTGCCGATCGAATGGAAGATCGAGGAGCAGTACCGCGCCAAGGGCAAGAACAAGGACGAGGTGCCGGTCAACGAGTTCCGGCAGGAATGCCGCGAGTTTGCGGCGCACTGGATCAAGGTGCAGGGTTCCGAATTCCAGCGCCTTGGCGTCGTCGGCGACTTCGACAATCCCTATACGACGATGGCTTTCCACGCCGAGGCGCGCATCGCCGGCGAGTTGCTGAAATTCGCCATGTCCGGCCAGCTCTATCGCGGCTCCAAGCCGGTGATGTGGAGCGTCGTCGAGCGCACCGCGCTGGCCGAGGCGGAGGTCGAATACCAGGACTATGAGTCGGACACGATCTGGGCGAAGTTTCCGGTCGTCAGCCTCGCTCGCCAGGTCATCAACATCGAGGAGGGGCAGCCAGCCCTGGATCCCAAGCTGACGCAGACCTCGCTCGATCTGCTTGATGCCAACGTCGTCATCTGGACCACGACGCCGTGGACAATCCCCGGCAATCGCGCCGTCAACTACTCGCCGCGTATCAACTATGGTCTCTACGAGGTTGCGGCGGCCGAGAACGCCTTTGGTCCTCAGCCCGGCGAAAAGCTGATCCTTGCCGAGAAGCTTGCCGACGACGCTGCCGCGAAGGCCAAGGTCACTCTGAATCGGCTTCGCAACGTTGGCGCCGAAGAACTTGAAAACCTTACGCTTTCGCATCCCCTCAAAGGTCTGGGCGGCGGCTACGATTTTCCCGTGCCGATGCTCGCCGGCGATCATGTCACCGACGATGCCGGCACCGGTTTCGTCCACACCGCGCCGGGACACGGCCGGGAAGACTTCGACGCCTGGATGGATGCCGCCTCTGATCTTCGCCAGCGTGGCATCGACACCACGATCCCCTTCACCGTCGACGATGCCGGCTTCTTCACCAAGGACGCGCCGGGCTTCGGCCCGGGCCGCGAGGGTGGAGCGGCGCGCGTCATCGACGACAATGGCAAGAAGGGTAACGCCAACCTGGCCGTCATCGACGAGCTGATCAAGCGCAACGCGCTGTTCGCGCGCGGCCGGCTGAAGCACTCCTATCCGCATTCCTGGCGCTCGAAGAAGCCGATCATCTTCCGCAACACGCCGCAATGGTTCGTCTATATGGACAAGGAGCTTGGCGACGGCACGACGCTGCGCAGCCGCGCGCTGAAAGCCATCGACGATACCCGCTTCGTGCCCGCCGCCGGCCAGAACCGCATCCGCGCCATGATCGAGGAGCGCCCGGACTGGGTGCTGTCGCGCCAGCGCGCCTGGGGCGTGCCGATCGCCGTCTTTGCCGATGCCGACGGCAACGTGCTGCGCGACGAGGCGGTCAACCAGCGCATCATGGACGCTTTCGAGAAAGAAGGCGCCGACGCCTGGTTCGCCGCCGGCGCCAAGGAGCGTTTCCTCGGCAATCACGATGCCTCGAAATGGCAGCAGGTCATGGACATCCTCGATGTCTGGTTCGATTCAGGCTCGACGCATGCCTTCACGCTTGAGGACCGGCCCGACCTGAAATGGCCGGCCGACGTCTATCTTGAAGGCTCCGATCAGCATCGCGGCTGGTTCCACTCCTCGCTGCTCGAAAGCTGCGGCACCAGGGGCAGGGCGCCCTACGACACCGTCGTCACCCATGGCTTCACCATGGATGAGGAGGGGCGGAAAATGTCGAAGTCGCTCGGCAACACCGTCGTGCCGCAGGACGTCATCAAACAGTCCGGCGCCGACATCTTGCGGCTGTGGGTGGTGACGACCGATTATTGGGAAGACCAGCGCCTCGGCAAGAACGTGCTGCAGACCAATATCGACGCCTACCGCAAGCTGCGCAACACCATCCGCTGGATGCTGGGCACGCTCGCCCATGACGATGGCGAGGAGGTGCCGCTGGACAAGATGCCTGAACTGGAGCGGCTGATGCTGCACCGGCTCGCTGAACTCGATGAAGTCGTACGCTCGGGCTACGACGCCTTCGAATTCAAGCGCATCACCCGCGCGCTGCTCGACTTCATGGTGGTCGAGCTGTCGGCCTTCTATTTCGACATCCGCAAGGACGCGCTTTACTGCGAAGCGCCTTCCAGCGTGAAGCGCAAGGCTTCCGTCCAGGTGGTGCGCCATCTCTTCGACTGCCTGGTGAAATGGCTGGCGCCGATGCTGCCCTTCACCATGGAAGAGGCTTGGCTCGACCGTCATCCGGATGCGGTCTCCCTGCACCTCGACCAGTTCCCGGAAATCGCGGCGGACTGGAAGAACGAGGCGCTGGCGGAGAAATGGCGCAAGGTTCGGCAGGTTCGCCGTGTCGTCACCGGCGCGTTGGAAATCGCCCGTGCGCAGAAGGTCATCGGTTCTTCGCTGGAAGCGGTGCCGGTCGTCACCCTCGACGATGCCGCGCTCGAAGCGGCGATCGCCGATGTCGACATGGCCGAGATGGCGATCACCAGCGATCTGGTTATCGTGCACGGCAAGGCGCCGGCGGGCAGCTTTACCCTCGACGACGTCAAGGGCGTCGCCGTGGTCGTCGAGAAGGCGGAGGACCGCGGCCTGGTGAAGTGCGCGCGCTCCTGGCGCTACACCGCCGATGTCGGCTCAGATCCGGAATTCCCGGATGTTTCGGCCCGTGACGCCGCTGTCCTGCATGAGCTGAAGGCTTTGAGCCGCCTTTAAGGCGGTGCACAAATGCCACGGCGGGCGGCCGATCGGCCCCCGCGCGTTGCCCTTAACGAGTGGTTGAGGTAAACACGCGAAACTCCGGACGACAAATTGTCGCCGGAATTCCGTCGGAAGAGCATAGGCGATGGGGACCGGACCTTTCTTTGGCCGGCGGCAATCGAGAGGCTGTCTACAGTGGGACTTTTTGGCATGACCGAGAGAACTTACGCGCGCGTTGCGCTGCTGGCGCCGCTTGTCGTATCGGGCCTCGCTTTGTCCGGCTGCATGGGCTCGCCCACTTACGGGACCGACAAGACCGCGGGCGCGCAGCTTGCCGGCGACCTCACCGGGGCTTTTTCCTTCGCACCCAAGCGCAAGGATAGTATCGACTACAAGCCGCGCCCCACGCTGGTGAAGCCGGGGCCGGGGCAGAAGGAAGTCTTGCCGCCGCCGCAGGAAAGCATCGAGACGGCGAGTGCCGAATGGCCCGAATCGCCGGAGCAGCGCCGTGCCCGCCTGCGCGCCGATGCCACCCTGCATCAGGACGACCCGGCCTACCAGGCGCAGGTCATCGATGACGTGCAGACGGATCCGGCGTCGGTCAAGGCCGCGCTGAAGCAGTCGGGCTCGAGCCACCCGCCAGCCTGGACTCCGGCCGATTCGGACAAGGCCCGCTCCGCGGAAGTCATGCGCCGCCGGGCCGAAGGCAAACAGGGCGACCCGACCACCCGCAGATATCTGAGCGAGCCGCCGGTGCAATACCGCGCTGCCGCCGCCACCGCGCCGCAGGGCGACCTCGGCGAGGACGAGTACAAGAAGGAACGCCGCCTCAAGAAGGAGGCGGCCGCCAAGAGCAAGAGCGGCGGCATGTTCGACTGGCTGCCCTGGTAGACTGACGGCGCCAGAGACGTTCTTGGCTGGCTGGATTTGGCTGACCTGGATTTGGATCGTCGGCCGGAAATCAGGGCCCGCGTCGCTCCCGAAAAAAGTCTTTAAGCAGCGCTGCTGCAGCGTTCTCGGCGATGCCCGGATAGATGTCGGGCACATGGTGGCAGGTCGGTGACGTGAAGAAGCGAACGCCGTTGACCACTGCGCCGCCCTTCTCGTCGGCAGCGCCGAAATAGAGCCGGCGCAGCCTGGCGAAGGAGATGGCGCCGGCGCACATGGCGCACGGCTCCAGCGTCACGTAGAGATCGTGGCCGCTGAGCCGCTCGCTGGAAAGCTTGCGGCAGGCCTCGCGGATCGCCAGCATCTCGGCATGGGCGGTGGGATCGGCAAACTCGCGGGTGCGGTTGCCGGCACTCGCAACGACCGTATCGCCGCCGACAACGACCGCGCCAACCGGCACCTCGCCACGCTGGGCGGCGGCTTCGGCTTCCTTAAGCGCCAGCGCCATGAAATCCTGCCGCTTCACGCGGTTTCCATTCCGATTATCTCCTCGCCACTAGAGCGCGATCCTGTTACTACCCGCGCAAACGAGCAAAGGCCACATGGACGACAAAAACAAGAAATTCCCGCGCAAGGCCGGCCCGAAGCCGGCAGGGCCGCGCGGTCGCGATAGCGCTCCCGGCAAGGGCGGCAAGCCGTCCTTCGGCGCCAAAAAACCCTACACTCCGCGCGGCGACCGGCCGGCGGCGGCCGAAGGCGAACGGCCGAAGCGCGACTTCAAAGGTGGCGACCGGCCGTTCAGCAAAGGGCCGCGTCCGGAAGGCAAGCCTTATGAAAAGCGCGAGGGTCCACGCAAGCCCTATGCGCCGCGCGGCGACCGGCCAGCAACTGCCGAAGGCGAGCGGCCGAAGCGCGACTTCAAGGGCGGCGACAGGCCGTTCAGCAAAGGGCCGCGTCCGGAGGGCACGCCCTATGAAAAGAGCGAAGGTCCACGCAAGCCTTACGCACCGCGCGGCGACCGGCCAGCAGCTGCCGAAGGCGAGCGCGGCGAGAGGCGCTTCGACCGTCCCAAGCGTGACTTCGGCGATCGTCCTAAACGTGATTTTGGCGGCGATCGGCCCCATGGGCCACAGAGGGCGCAGGTGGCATCGGAGGGCGGCTTCAAGCCGCGCCCGCGTCGCGTCGAGGCAACGGAAGAAGCCGGCGAACGCATTGCCAAGCGGCTGGCGCGTGCCGGCCTGGCCTCGCGCCGCGACGCCGAGGAACTGATTGCGGCCGGCCGCGTCAAGGTCAATGGCAAGGTGTTGTCCTCGCCGGCCTTCAACGTCATGCCCGGCGACATCATCCATCTCGACGGCATGGAGATCCCACCGATCGAGCGCACCAGGCTGTTCCTGTTCCACAAGCCGGCCGGCGTGGTCACGACAAACCGCGATCCCGAAGGCCGCAAGACCGTCTTCGACGTGCTGCCGCCCGGGCTGCCGCGGCTGATGACCATCGGCCGGCTCGACATCAACACCGAAGGCCTGCTGCTGCTCACCAATGATGGCGGCCTGTCGCGCGTGCTCGAACTGCCGGCGACCGGCTGGCTCAGGCGATACCGCGTGCGCGTCCACGGCAAGGTCGAGGAAAGCGCGCTTGCCGGCCTGCGCGAAGGCATTGCCGTCGACGGCGTCTTTTACGGCGCCATCGAAGCGACGCTCGACCGCGAGCAGGGTTCCAACGCCTGGCTGACACTCGGCCTGCGCGAAGGCAAGAACCGCGAGGTCAGGAACATCCTGGGCGCGCTCGGTCTCGACGTGACGCGGCTGATCCGCATTTCCTACGGGCCGTTCCAGCTTGACGATTTGCCGGAGGGCCATGTGCTGGAGATCAAGGGCCGCGTGCTGCGCGACCAGCTCGGCGAGCGACTGGTCGAGGAATCAGGCGCCAATTTCGACGCCGATATCGCCAAGCCGTTTTCCAACAAACCGGTCAGGCGTGAGCGGGAGGAGGAGCCCGAGCGGCCGAAATTCACCCGTGACGGCGAACGGCGGCCGATCGGCGAGGGCGGCCTGATCAAGAACCGCAAGCGGCGCGAGGGCAGCCGCGACGAAGCGCTCGGCAAGCTGTCGACAAGCCCTGACAGGAGCTTTGGGCCGAAAAAGAGCTTTGGCGAGCGTGGCCCCAGACCTGAACGCAGCGACTTCGGGGACAAACCCCATGGCGACAAGCCTCGTGGCGGCTTCGGTGGGAAAAAATCCGAACGCGAGCAGCGGCCGATCGAGCCGCCGGGCCAGCGCAAGGCCAATGTCTGGATGGCGCCGGGCGCACGGCCGATCGGCAAGGGCAGGGCGGAGGCAGACGCCGTCAAGGCGGCAGAAAACAAGGCGCGTAAGGCCTCGTTCAAGCCGTCTTACGGCAAGCCTGGCGGCAAGCCGCAAGGCGGCGATGCAAAGCCGTTCGGCAAACCGCGCGGCGAGCGCCCGGATAGTGGTGGCGACCGGCCGCGTGGCGGCCCGAAGGGAAGCAATGCGGATCGTCGGCGGTGAGTTTCGCGGGCGCCCGCTGGCGACGCCCCGCACCTTTGCCATCCGCCCGACCACCGACCGCACGCGTGAGGCGGTCTTCAACGTGCTGGCGCATCGCTTTCCCGAAAGACTGGACGGCGCGCGCGTGCTCGACCTGTTCGCCGGCACTGGCGCGCTCGGCCTCGAAGCGCTGTCGCGCGGCGCCTCCTACGCTGTCTTCATCGAGGAATCCGCCGAAGGGCGCGGCCTGGTCCGCACCAATGTCGAAGCTTTCGGCCTCACCGGCCGCACCAAGATATTCCGCCGCGACGCGACGGCCTTGGGCGAGGCAGGCACCATCGCCGCATTCGGCCTGGTCTTTGCCGATCCGCCCTATGGCAAAGGCCTTGGCGAACGCGCCTTGCGCTCGGCCAAGGCCGGCGGCTGGCTCGCCCACGGCGCGCTCTGCGTCATTGAGGAAGCGGCGGCGGCACCGTTCGAGGCAGGGCCGGGCTTTTCGGTTGTCGACGAGCGCAACTATGGCGAGACGGTCATCAGGTTCATAGAGGTTGGGTGAGGCCCCCGCGATTGGCGAGGAACCAGCGCCTTCAAAATGACGAACAATTCGCTTTGCCTCGACCAGCAACCCCGCCTATCGTCCCACCACAAACCGGAGCCATCTATGACATTTCAGGCTGAATGGCTGCGCGGAACGCTCTTGGGGCTGGCTTTGGTGATGGCCGCGCCGGCTCTGGCGGATAACAATCCTGACGACGGCGTCGTGACCGATTTCCTGCTCGACAACGGCATGGAGGTCGTCGTCATCCCCGATCACCGCGCCCCGATCGTCACCCATATGGTCTGGTACAAGATCGGCAGTGCCGACGAGCCGCCGGGCAAGTCCGGCATTGCCCATTTCTTCGAGCACTTGATGTTCAAGGCGACCAGCAACCATGCGGCCGGCGAGCTCGACCGCGCCGTCGCTTCCATCGGCGGTTCGGACAACGCCTTCACCTCCTACGACTACACCGCCTTTCATGAGACGGTATTGCCGCAGGCGCTCGGTGAGATGATGGGCTTCGAGGCCGACCGCATGCGCAATCTCATCCTCAACGACGATGTCATCAAGACCGAGCGCGACGTCATCCTCGAGGAGCGCCGCTCGCGCATCGATTCCAATCCGCAGGCGGTGCTCGACGAGGAGATCGACGCCACGCTGTGGCAGAACCAGCCCTACCGCATTCCGGTCATCGGCTGGATGCAGGAGATGGAGAAGCTGAACCGCACCGACGCGATAGCCTTCTACAACAAATATTATACGCCCAATAACGCCGTGCTGGTGGTGGCCGGCGATGTCGAACCGGAAACGGTCAAGGCGCTGGCCGAAAAGACCTATGGCAAGATCGCGCGTGGCCCGGATCTGCCGCCGCGCATCCGCCCCGTCGAGCCCGAGCAGAACACCAGGCGTACGGTGACGCTGACCGACGGGCGCGTCAGCGTGCCGAGCTTCACCACGCAATGGGTGGTTCCGTCCTATCACACGGCAAAGCCAGGCGAAGCCGAAGCGCTCGACGTGCTGTCCGAAATCCTCGGCGGCGGCAACCGCAGCCGGCTCTACCAGGAGCTTGTCGTCAGGCAAGGCATCGCCGCCGAGGCTGGCGCCTTCTTCCAGGGCACCATGCTCGACGACACCAATTTCACCGTCTACGGCGCGCCGCGCGGCGATGCCAAGCTTGCCGACATCGAAGCCGCGGTCGACGCCGAGATCGCCCGCATCGCGAAAGACGGCGTCACCAGCGACGAGCTGGAAAAATCCAAGGACCGTTTCGTCCGCTCGATGATCTTTGCCCGCGACAAGCAGGAGGACATGGCCAACATCTACGGCTCGACGCTTGCCACCGGCGGCAACGTCCAGGACGTCCAGCAATGGCCGGACCGCATCCGCAAGGTCACCGCCGACCGGGTCAAGGAAGTCGCTGCCCGCTATCTCAATCTCGACCACGCAACGACCGGCTATCTTCTGCCGCAAACCCAGGCTGGGAATTGATGTGATGATGAGCTTGAGAGTTGGCGCTGCCCCTCACCTGCCTGCCGGCATCCTCTCCCCGTATAGTGACGGGGAGAGGGGCGCCTTCGTCGAAGATTTCGCCAATCTCCAGCGTTTGCAGAACGAGCGCCGGGACAGCGGCCAGCCCCTTCTCCCCGTCACTATACGGGGAGAAGTGCCCGGCAGGGCGATGAGGGGCGGCGCCGACCTCGGCAGTTGGCGCACCGGCTCTCTTCTAGCAACCCTGCTCCTCTCCCTTCTCTTCCTCATCCTGCCGGCGCTTTCGGCTCGTGCGGCCATGAACATCCAGGAGGTGACCTCGTCGAAGGGCATCACCGCCTGGCTGGTGGAGGATTATTCGGTGCCGATCGTCGCCATCCGCTTCGTTTTCGATGGCGGCGCGACGCAGGACCCGCCCGGCGAGGAAGGGCTTGCCAATCTGATGAGCGGCCTGTTCGACGAAGGTGCCGGCGACCTCGACAGCGAGGCCTTCCAGATCAAGCTTGACGATGTCGGTGCAGAGATGAGCTTCGACGCGCAACGCGACGGCATCTACGGCTCGATGCGCATGCTGGCCGAGCAGCGCGACGGCGCCTTCGACCTGCTGCGGGTGGCGGTCAACCAGCCGCGCTTCGATCAGGTGCCGATCGACCGCATCCGCGCGCAGATCCTGTCCGGCATCATCGCCAACGAGCGCGATCCCGATACGCTCGCCCAACGCAAATGGCTGGACGCGATCTACGGCCGGCATCCCTATTCGCGGCCCGACCAGGGCACCAGGCAAAGCATCGCGACGATCACGCCGGCCGATCTCAGCGCCTTCCACAAGGCGAATTTCGCCCGCGACGGCCTGCATGTCGCGGTAGTCGGCGCCATCGACGCTGAAACGCTGAAGCAGAAGCTCGACCTGGTGTTCGGCAGCCTGCCGGAAAAGCAGGCGCTTACGCCCGTTCCCGACATCGACCTGAAGCTCAGCCAGCAGCTCGAGGTCGTCTACGACCAGCCGCAGGCCTCGCTGCAACTCGCCTATCCCGGCGTGAAGCGGAATGCGCCGGACTTCTTCGCCGCCGTGCTGATGAACGAGATTCTCGGCGGCGGCACCTTCACCTCGCGGCTGTTCGACGAGGTGCGCGAGAAGCGCGGCCTGGCCTACAGCGTCAGCTCCGACCTCGTCGACCACCAGCATTCCGAGGCGCTGTCCATCACCACCTCGACCCGCGCCGACAGGGCGGCCGAGACGCTGGCCGTGGTGCGCGACGTGGTCAAGCGCATGGCCGAGGAGGGGCCGACCGAAGCCGAACTGGCGGCGACCAAGAAATACATGATCGGGGCCTATGCCATCAACAATCTGAATTCCTCCGGCGCGATCGCCTCAACGCTGGTCGAGATCCAGCTCGGCAAGCTCGGCATCGACTACATGCAGCGCCGCGCCGCCCTGATAAACGCGGTGACGCTGGACCAGGTGAAAGCGGCGGCGAAAAAGCTGCTCTCCGCCGAGCCGGCCGTCATGGTGGTCGGGCCGAAGCTGGGAAGCAAGGAATGAGCTGTTGCCCGCGTTTTTCGGACGTTGGCGCCGCCCCTCATCGCCCTGCCGGGCACTTCTCCCCGTATAGTGACGGGGAGAAGGGGTCTGGCCGCAGGGCCAGCGCCCTTCTTGCAACGCTGGTTATTGGCGAAATCGGCGACGACAGCGCCCCTCTCCCCGTCACTATACGGGGAGAGGATGCCGGCAGGCAGGTGAGGGGCAGCGCCGACTTCGACAACTGCGGGTCTCCACGCCGTCTTCTGTCGGGAGCGGCTGCCCTGTGGCCAGATGGCACCCAAAATGGCGCCTAGCTTCGGCATCGCCTTTGGCGGCGGCGGCGCGCGTGGGCTGGCGCATATCCATGTCATCGAGGTGCTGGACGAGCTCGGCATAAGGCCGGCGGCAATCGCCGGTTCGTCGATCGGCGCCATCATGGGCGCCGGCATGGCCTCGGGCATGACCGGCAAGGACATCCACGACTATACGCGCTCGATTCTCGGCCGCCGCGCCGAAGTGGCGACGCGCATGTGGCGGGCGCGGCCCGGCACTTTTGCCGAGGCGGTGCAGGGCGGCTTGCGGGTCAGCCAGTTCAATGTCGAGCGCATCCTCAAGGCGTTCCTGCCCGACGCCATTCCCGAGACCTTCGCCGAACTCAAAATACCGCTGAAGGTGACGGCAACGGACTTTTATGGCCACAAGCTCGCGGTGCTCGACGAGGGCGAGCTGCATTCGGCGCTGGCCGCCTCGGCGGCGATCCCGGCGGTGTTCCGCCCGGTGATGCGCGACGGCAGGCTGCTGATCGACGGCGGCATCTATAATCCCGTGCCGTTCGACCTAATCGAGCTCGACGCCGACATCATCATCGCCGTCGACGTGGTCGGCGCGCCGACCGAGGCCGGGCGCAAATTCCCGACCTCCGTCGACCTGATGTTCGGCGCCACGCAGCTGATGATGCAGTCGATCATCGCCAGCAAACTCAACCAGAGCCGGCCCGACATTCTGATCCGGCCGGCGGTGTCGAAATACCGCGTGCTCGATTTCATGAAGGTCGAGGCGCTGATGGCCGAGACGGTGGTGATCAAGGACGAGCTGAAGCGCGAGATCGAAAAGACTGTCGATGCCCGCGCCAAAGCCGAAGCCAGCAAGCGCATCAACCGTCTCGGCGGATAACAGCCGTCAGGCGTCCGGCGTCAGCGCCCGCTGGACCATGAGCGTATCCTTCGTAGGTGGCGCGGATCAGCTCGCGATTGGCGCCCATCTCAGCCCCACTTCATCTCGCCGGTGGCAACCTTGGAGCCGATGTCGAGCGCAACGCCCATGCCGAGGCCGGGGAAGCGGGCTTCCATGGCGCCCTTCAGCGCGGCAGCGTCCTTGGCCTTGGCCAGTTCTTCCTCGAAGGCGACGAGATAGGTCTTGGTGTGCTCGACGCCTGAAAGGTCCGTAGCGGCCTCAGGCGTCATGTGCCCGGGGACGACGATCGCCGGCTTGCGCGCTGCGATCTTTTCGAGATTGGCGATCCAGGCGGCGCGCAGTTCCCTGGTCGGCGTGTCGGCGGTCCAGACATGCACGCCGGCAAAGATCATCACCCCGCCGAACACCGCATTCAGCGACGACACAAAGAGATAGCGCCGGTTGGCGAGGCCTTCCGCGGCCATGATCTCGATGCTCTCGCCATCAACGCTGAGCGTCTTGCCGTCGAAGGCTTCGGGGATGACGACGTCGGCCAGCGCCTGCGGGCCATTCTCCTTCAGCTGCGGCCCCCAGACGGCGAGCTTCTTTTCGACATTGCCGTTGATGGCGGCCACCGTCTCGGCCGCGGCGATCACCCGTGCGTGCGGGAACGCTTCCTTGATCGGCTTGAGGCCGAAATAATAGTCCGGGTCGGACTGGCTGACATAGATGGTGGTGAGCGTCTTGCCGGTCGCCTTGATCGCCTCGGCCACGGCCCGGCCGTCGGGGTAGGTGAAACCGCCGTCGATCAGCACGGCTTCAGTCGCCCCGGAGACCAGCACCGGGGCGCGAAAGAAGCCGTTTTGCCCGGCGGGAAAATGCTTCCAGGAAAGCCCGCCGGCGGCATGGCCAAGCCCGGCGGGAGCAAAGACCGCGGCGGCGCCGGCGGCGAGGGTGGTTTTCATGATGGCTCTCCGTGTGAACATGGATGTCTCCTGGGAATGGTGGATTCGGCGGCGCGCAGCCTCCATGCCCGCAAGATGGCAAAAGCGGAATGCGTATTGAAGGCCGACAAAATAGACGTAATGTATGCCATTGCCTGACAATGAAACTGCCATGAGCGAAGCATGAACCTGAACCGGCTGGCCTATTTCGCTGCGGTGGTCGACGCCGGCTCGTTCACGCGGGCCGCCGAGCGGCTGGGCATCACCAAGGCGGTCGTCAGCCAGCAGGTGGCGCGGCTGGAGCGCGATGTCGGTACGACGCTGCTGATCCGCACGACGCGGCGCGTCCATCCGACCGAGGCCGGCCGGACATTCCATGCCCGCTGCCTGCAAGTCCTGCAGCAGGCCGAGGATGCATTCGACGAGCTCGCGCAGGCCGCCGCCGAGCCGACCGGCACGCTGCGCATCGCCGCCTCCAACGACTACGGCACGTCGGCGGTGGTGCCGGTGGTCGCCGCCTTCAGCGCGCGCTATCCCGCCTGCCGGGTGGAGCTGACGCTGGGCGACGAGACGATCGACCTGGTTTCCGGCCACATCGACGTGGCGATCCGTGTCGGCTGGCTGGCCGATTCCAGCCTGCAGGCGCGGCGCATCGGCACCTTCCAACAATTCATGGTATGCGGCGCCGGCTTTGCAGGCCGCTTCACCGCCGGCGAACCGCAAGACCTTGCCGGGCTGCCCTTCGTCGCCAACATGGCGCTGCGCGAACCGCTGCTATGGCAGTTTTCGCGAAGCGATAACGAGCAGCAGGCCGTGCGCATGCAGGCAACGATTTCGATCGACGCGACGCCGGCCGTGCTGGCGGCCGTCCGCGCCGGCGCCGGCCTGTCGGTGCTGCCGGACTTTTTGGTGCGGGACGAACTGGCCGCCGGGCGGCTGGTGCAGATCCTGCCCGGGTGGCGGCTGCCCTCCGGCGGCATCTACACAGTCTACCCCGCCGCCCGCTTCCGGCCGCCCAAGGTGACCAGCTTCGTCGAGATGCTGATCGCGGCCGTGCAGAAGGTGGAGGCAGGCGGGCGCGGGCGCTGATGGCCAAAGCTGCGATCTCCCCCCTTGAGGGGGAGATGGCCGGCAGGCCAGAGGGGGGCGCTGTCCCGCCGACCTATCAGTCGGTTGCATAGCGTACGCACGCAAGTTCCCAGCCCATCAAGAAGGCTGGCGTTCCTTCGCGCCCCCCTCTGCCCTGCCGGGCATCTCCCCCTCAAGGGGGGAGATTAGCCTTCATCACCCCATCCCAGCCGCATACTCCAGCGCCACCACGCCGTTGCTGAATTGCGTGGCGGAAATCAGCTCGAGCGGCAATTGCGCGCCGGGCGGGAACAAGAGCTTGCCCTGGCCGACGGCACCGGGGTAGCTGAGCAGCCTGATGCGGTCGACAAGGCCGTGGCGCAGCAATTCCTGCGCGACGCTGAGGCTGCCATGCAGATAGATGTTGCCGCCGCTGCCTTGCTTCAGCCCTCTGACCGCGTCCGGCAAGGCGCCCTGCAGCAGCTCGGCCGGCTGCCAGTCGAGCGCAGTCAAGCTGGTCGAGGCGACATATTTCGGCAGCGCGTTGAAGCGGTCGGCGAAATCTCCGGTCTCCTTGGGCCACGAGCCGGCAAAGATCTGATAAGTCGTGCGCCCCAACAGCATGGCGCCGCTGTCGGCAAGCTCGTCGTCCTTGAACTTTTGCATCTCATCGTTCCAGGCCACGCTCGGCAGCTTCTCGACCTCGGCAATGCCATCGACGCTGATGAATTCGGTGATGATGAGTTTTCTCATGGCGGGTTCCTTCTGTCGGGGCGGCCGTGCGGGTCTTGTGCGAACTGCGCCGTCAACTAGCGCCGCGCTTTGTCAGGGGGAGGGGCTTTCCCCTTCAAAGACCGATACCGTGGGAAAAGCTTCTCCGGCCCGCCCGCCGTCCGGTCATGCCACAAGGTCCGCGTCGGGTGGTGGGCAGTCTTTTTGCCTGTCCCCGATTGGATCTGGTTCGTAATCACGGGCTGCCTACAGCTTGGCAATACCGGCTTTCAGCAGTCCTTCGCGGACGTGCTGCACGTCAGACTCCTGGGCATAGTGCAGGGTGGCGATGAATGAATCGAGGTCGAATTGGGGATCGAGCGTTCTGATCTTGCCTAGATGCGCTGCGGCCGCGATTTCGTCGCCGAGCCAGCCGTAGCAGGCAGCGGCGAAAGCGTGCTGAACAGAGTCCATGGTCGACAGATGCATGAAAGCTTCGATCGCCTCGCCATACTGGCGCGCGGCGAAATGCGCCTTTCCCAGATGGCTCCAGAACCTCTCCGGGTGGTGCGGGTTCAACTGCATTGCCTTGCGGATCCATTCAATTCCCTCTTCCGGCCTCCCCAGCCACGTCAATAACTCGCCTTGCTGCACCACCACGAGGTCGTAATTGGGATTGAGGGCCAGCGCCCGCTCTTGATGGTAGCGCGCTGTGGTCAGCTCATTGTTGTTCACGTTCACTGCCGCGAGGATGCGGTGGACATCGGCATCGTTGTTGTCCAGCGCCAGCGCCTTGTCCAGCGCTGCCATGATGTTGTTCCAGACGGCATCCCTGTCTTTGCACCAGTTATGCACCCAGGCCTGGCCAAGAATGCAGGCCCGCCAGGCATGGGCATGGGCATAATCGGGGTCCAGCGTGACGGCCCTTTCTATCAAGGTTTGCGCGCGTTCATTATCCGCAATCGTGCTTCGGTGATGCAGCACTTTGGCGGCAAGCACACATTCATAGGCGGCCATGTTTGCAGGTTTCGCCCGCGCAAGCTGGTCCCGCTGAGCAGCCTCGACACGACCGGGCAGCGTGGCTGCGATCGCCGCGGTCACCTCATCCTGTATAGCGAATATGTCGTCCAGCTTCCGGTCATATTTGTCTGCCCAGATATGAGCGTCATTCGCCGTGTCGATGAGCTGAACCGTCACGCGCACCCTGTCGCCGATCTTGCGGACGCTTCCCTCCACCAGGTATTGGACGGCGAGTTTTTCGGCCACCTCGCGCACATTCACGGCGCGGTTCTTGTAGACGAAGGCGGAATTGCGCGAGATGACGAACAACTCATGGTGGCGAGACAATTCGGTGATGATGTCCTCGGTCAGTCCGTCCGCGAAAAATTCCTGCTCGGGGTCGCCGCTCATGTTGCTGAATGGCAGCACCACTATCGAAGGTTTCGAGATGGATCGCTTTGCCTCGACTTCTGGCAGGGCAGGACTGTCAAACCCAACGCGATAGAGGCGAACCGGGCGGCTGATGTTCTTCAACGTCTTCTCGCCCAGGTCCTCCATGGCAATTTCGAGACGGTCGGCAATCTGGGTCGCCACCGCTGCGGTCACGCAGATACCACCGACGTCGGCGAGTTGTTCGATGCGCGAGGCAATATTGACGCCGTCGCCGAAAATATCCTCATCGTCGAAAATGATGTCGCCGAGATTTATGCCGATCCTGAATTCGATACGCCGTTCTTGCGGCACATCCGAATTGCGCCGTTTCATGCGCTGTTGGATTTCCACCGCGCATTTCACCGCATCGGTCACGCTCTGGAACTCGACGAGCATGCCGTCTCCGGTGGTCTTGATGATCCGGCCCTTGTTCTTCGCGATGGCGGGATCGACCAGTTCTATGCGATGGGTGCGAAGGCGTGCGAGCGTGCCGGATTCATCGGCCTCCATTAGCCGACTGTAGCCCGCCATATCGGCAGCCAGAATTGCGGCTAGTCTCTGTTCCATCGCTGAACCAAAAACCAAGCCTACGCTTCCTGGGCTGCTAAATCCAGCAATTTGGGCTTGTGGCTGAATCAAGAAGTCCGCAGCAGCAAGAAAGGGCGGATCAGAACCTTCGCCTGGTGCGAGCGGCAGTTGCGCGCCGGGCGGGAAGAAGAGCTTGCGCTGGCCGACGGCACCGGGATAGCTGAGCAGGCCGATGCGGTCGACAAGGCGATGGCGCAGCAATCGCTGCGCGACGCTGAGGCTGGCATGCACATAGATGTTGCCGCCGCTGCCCTGCTTCAGCTGCCTGACCGCATCCGGCAACGGCATGATACCTTCGGTCCACCTGTTGAGAGCAGCATTCATGAATTATCGGCACGCATTTCACGCCGGCAATCACACCGAAGTTTTCAAACACGCTGCCTTGACGATCATACTTGAGCGTCTAGCGCAGAAAGCGCAGCCCTTTATGGTGTTGGACACGCACGCGGGTATCGGATCGTATGATCTCACCTCGGATGAAGCCAATCGAACAGGCGAAAAAGACGCTGGCGTCGGGAGAGTTCTCGGCAAGAAACTAGCTTCTGCGCCCTCCTACTCCACTCTATTAAGCGATTTGAACAGAGGCGGACTTAGGACGTACCCGGGATCGCCGGAGATAGTCCGGAACATGCTCCGGGACGGCGATCGTCTGGTAGCTTGCGAATTGCATCCGAAGGATGGAGAGTTCTTGCTAGAGCGTTACAAACGCGACCGAAGGGTTTCAGTTCAGCTACGCGATGGCTATGAAGCGATTGGGGCACTATTGCCTCCGCCAGAGCGCCGGGGATTGGTCTTCATTGACCCACCTTTTGAGCGAAAAGACGAGACCAAGCGACTTGCGAACGCCCTTCAGAAGGGTGCGAAAAAATGGGCAACTGGGATATTCCTTGTATGGTACCCGATCAAGGACTCGACGATTGGAGATGTATTGGCTGGGGCCGCAGTTTCCGCGGGTTTTCAGAAGATACTGCGAGCCGAGTTTGTGCCCTATCTAAGAGACGGCGCGCGCTTGGCGGGAAGCGGAATGATAATTTGCAATGCGCCATGGACGGTAGATGAGAGGCTACGCAATTTGTGTCACGAATTGACTCCACTGTTAGGCGACCCAAAAAGCACGTGGTCCGTTGAGTGGGTGTCAGGCGGTGGCTAATGGACCCGGTCAGTTGGCTGGGGCTCGTCATTCTCAATCGCGTGAATTACTGCCATCAAATCGCGCCACTTTTTGCATATAACGATGTCGCTTCGGGCCAGCGCTCTGTCGGCACGATCGTCCATTAGTTCGAGAGCCTTGTCCGAGCCGTAGCGTTGCATCAATCTGACCCCTCGGTACCAGGTCGCTTTGTCAAATCCATAGTCGTGCAGCCGCGAGGCATTGTCGACTATCGATTCGACGGTCACCTCGTATGGGCCGACTTTGAATTCTGACTTCTTTCGCTTCAATGTGTCAAAGGTTCCGGTGCGCACCATCTTCGCATCTGGTATTTTCTGTATAACGACTCAGAGGTGGTCGCCAACAGGCGCCAAAATGCGATAGCATTTGGCGGGGTGGCAAACATAACACGGTGAGAAGAGCGGTGCGAATTTTTCGGCCCAAGGGAGAGCGTTTGGCCGCAAAGTTTGAGATGGCGTTCCTGCGTCAATTTTTCCAAACGCTTGAGAGTTCTCATAGGGCCGCAATAGGGATGAATGCGTGATGTTAGCGCCTTCAATCGGTGAAACCTGGTCTTCGGTTCTCAAAAGCCCGCTTCCCTCCCGGCTAAGAGAGCAACTCGCCTTGTGTGCGATGCAGCCCGAGCGGGTGTTGTTCCTCGATATTGAGACCACGGGACTGAGCCACCACTACGACGAAATCACCGTCATAGGTTGGTCGATCGGGGGGCGTGCTTCCACTATGGTGAAGGGAGATCACCACCGCGGATTGGCAGAGGATGCGAAAAACGCGATCGCCTTGGTGACCTTCAATGGCATCCGGTTTGACCAACGCTTTATTCGGCAGGAGTTCCCGGACGTGGCGCTGCCTGGGATCCATCTTGATCTCATGTATCTTTGCCGCCGCGTGGGGCTGACGGGCGGACAAAAGGCGATTGAGAAACAGCTTGGCATCAACCTGCGGAGCGATATCGGGGATTTGGACGGTTTTGCTGCCGTGTTGTTATGGCATCGTTACCTAAGGGGCGATTTTGGCGCGCTCCAAACGCTCGTTCGCTACAATCGCGCCGATATAGCTGCGATGGGTGCCATATTTGACCAAGTGCTCGAACTGGTGCAGATCGAACCGGATTTGTTCACAGGGCCTACGAAATTCTTATCTTGGGCGGCGCCAGTTGGCTGGACTGATCTTCCCGCCCTTCGGCCGGCAGGTCCTGATCTAGTTTCCGCGCCTCACTTCAATCAGCTCCTGGCAAATGGCCCTGCAGCACAGGCTCGCATCGTTGGCATCGATCTCACCGGGTCTGAAGGCCGCGGCTCCGGTTGGTGCCTATTGGATGGCAATCATGCCAGCACGGAAACCCTTTTTAGCGATGATGCTATTCTCGCGCGAACTATAGATGCCAGGCCCGATCTTGTATCGGTGGATTCTCCGCTATGTTTGCCGACGGGTAGACTTACGGTGGAAGACACCGACCCTGGCCGTGAGAAATTTGGCATCATGAGAGAGTGCGAAAGAGAACTGAAACGACGGGGTGTGAACGTTTATCCGTGCCTTTTGCCGAGCATGCAGAAACTTACAGCTCGTGGCATGCGGCTTGCAAATGTGCTCAGACAACAGGGTATTCCTGTCATCGAAAGTTACCCTGGTGCCGCCCAAGATATCATGCGAATCCCCCGCAAGGGCGCTGGCGTGGAATGGCTGAAACTAGGGCTCTGTGAGTTCGGCATAGAGGGGGGCTACGTTGAGGGTAATGTCTCCCATGACGAGCTCGATGCAATCACCTCAGCACTCGTGGGCACATTCCACTTAGCGGGTCTTTCCGAGGCGCTGGGGACTGCGGAGGAACCGCCATTGATCATTCCGAAGCTCGATGCTGCTCCCGGGTCCTTAGTTATAGGCGTGAGCGGTCCCATAGCTGCAGGAAAGACAACATTCGCCAAAGTTCTAGAAAAGAACGGATTCGCTTACACCCGCTTCAGCTTGGTGATTGATGAGCTCCTCAAGGAGCAAGGCCGCAACCTTGATCGGGCAAACCGTCAAGAATTGGGACGCCAAATCAATGACTCTGGACGACAGCATTGGCTAGCGGAACAAACGTTAAAGCGTGTTGAGGGCGCCAACAGAATTGTCGTTGATGGGCTGCGCTTTCCTGAAGACCATGCCTTTCTGGTGGAAAAGTTCGGCGCGAACTTTCAACATATTTTCATAGACGCAGCCGAGGCAGTGAGGCGAGTGCGGTATCAGGAGCGGAAAACGGACGGGCGTTTCGATGATGCGGCACGTTCAGAAGTGGAAAGCAGGATCGGCGAACTGCGTCCGTTAGCGCACGAGATTCTTGTCAATGATGCTACGAAATCCGACCTTCAAGCTCGGGCAAAGCGTGTGATAAATGGCATTGATGAGGTAGGGAAATGCCGGTCTCAATCGTAGTCGGCGGACAATTTGGTTCTGAGGGAAAAGGGAAGGTTGCTCTTGAGATTGCTCGGAGAGCAAAGGAGTCTGTAACGCTTGTCCGAGTTGGTGGGCCGAATTCCGGCCATACGGCCTATGACCGAACAGGCAACAAATGGGCATTGAGACAGATGCCCGCCGGCTGCATCGATCGAAATGTGGATGTCATATTCCCGGCCGGATCGTATATCGATATCGAGCTTTTGCTAAGTGAGATCGACGCTCTCAACTTTCCAGTGGATCGAGTCAAGATTAGCCCCACAGCGCGTATCATTACACAGGAACATAAGGACTGGGAACGGAACGCGGCGTTGATTGCCTCAATCGGCTCCACTGGCTCGGGTGTGGGGGGGGCCGTGGTTGCTGCAGCCGCCCGTGGTGCAGCCAATTTGGGCCTTTCTAGCCCAATGGCATCCGATGTCGCCCAGCTTCAGCCATATGTCGCTGATGTGGCCAATTTGCTGCGCGATCAACTGAATGATTTTCAACGAGTGATAATAGAAGGCACTCAAGGTTTCGGCCTTTCTCTCCTGGACGGCGGGTATTGGCCAAAAGCGACAGCAAGAACAACGACAGCGGCGGGCGCATTGGCTGAGGCGGGGTTGAGTCCTCTTGATGTAGATGACATCACATTAGTCATCCGTTCTTTCCCCATAAGAGTGGCGGGAGATTCTGGCCCACTTCCAGGTGAAACCACGTGGCCAGAGATTGCTCGCGCGGCAGGTTTAAAAAAGGATCTGCGCGAGTTCACAACAGTGACGCAAAAGGTACGAAGAGTTGGCTTTTTCGATTCTGAGTTAGTTCGTCGTGCAATCAATGCCAACCAGCCTACACGATTGGTAATGAATCATGTGGACTATGTTGGCCCGGAGTCTGATCTCTCGCGAACTAATGCTCCCGTGCGAAGATTTATCGACCGGATAATGTCCGAACTTGGCCGGAAAATTGACTGGTTAGGATTTTCCGGCTTTGACGTGGTCGAGTTGGTTGGCCATCAAACATGACGACAGGCATGACGGAGCGGGAAACCCTTACTCCTGACCGAGCGGCAGAGATAGCACGCGCTCTGAAAGGCAAGCCTGATCCACTTCTAAATAAAAACATACCTCCATCGCTGCTCTCCGCCGAGCACACCAAGGCGTATGTTTTGGCGACAGGTTTCATATCTCCATTCTTTGAAGGAGGAGATCGGCCGAGGCTAAAGAAAGCTTCCTACGAGGGAAGAATTGGCTCTAAAGCATTCGAATTTAGGAATGGGAATCTTGTCTCAGTTCCGTTCGATGCCGGTTATCTTCATGTTCCCGCCAATTCTATTGTTTTTGTAGAGTGTGATCTAGAATTTCGTCTACCTGAGTACATTGCAGTTCGTTTCAATCTTCAGATTAGACATGTCCATCGCGGACTCCTTCTTGGCACGGGACCACTGGTGGATCCGGGATTCTGGGGGAAGCTATGCATACCCTTGCACAATCTAACGTCTGAACCCTACGACATTCCGATCAAAGAAGGTTTGATCTGGCTTGAATTCACCAAGACTACGTCGGACGTGACTGGAGCGGCCGCCATAGGAGTGGCGCCTTCTAATTCAGGGTTTTGGGACATAGAGGCCTTCATACGAAAGGCCTCTATGCGTTTCCAAGACGGGAAATCAGTGGCAATTCAAAGCTCGATTCCTTTGGCGGTGGCTGAGGCGAACGTGCAGTCGAAGGAGGCACTTGAAACATCTAAGAAAGCGGAACAAGTGGCTTCCAGTTCCGAGGAGATAGCCAAGCGATCCGAAGGTAATCTTAGAAAGATCGGCTGGATCGCGCTTGCTTCGTCTTTTGTGGCTGTGGCGGCGCTACTTTACTCGCACTATTCGACAACAGCGAGCCAATATCAGTTGTATAAAAGCTATATCGATAGCTCGAAGGATGAGCTTTCAAGCGAACTAAAAGGAGTCGATGGCCGAATTGCTCCGTTGGAAACGGTACCTAGCGAAATTGAAGTGTTGAAGCAGAGACTTTCTGCTCTTGAGGAGAAGCTGAAAGTGGATCAAGGGCGAACTGCGCCATAAAGAACTATACAAAGTTAATCCTGCAAAGAGATTTTTTGTAAGGACCAACGAGCGCAGAAATCACGTGATCGGTCGATAATTTGGGTGTCCGGATTGACGATAAAAAAAGTCCGGCAGCTATACGCGTTCGCTCGAACGGCAATTGTTCGATAAGGGAATTTGTTACGCCAATGATTAACTTCTAATTCATGTCCACCCTTGAATCGAGAGTTATGATGATAGACGACAAGGGTTCGACGTTCTGCTAATGCTATCGCCTCATTTATTGGAATCTGCTTGCTGAAGCACCTCTCGGAGCGACGGTATTCTTGGTCATCCACAATGCCATTGTCAGGATCTGCGAATACAAGGTCACAGTTAGAAAGGGAACGAACAGCGCGCCCGAACCAAGCCTCTCGCCATTGTGATCTGATGCGTGCAGGCAAAGTTGCGCTAATATTGCTTTCACTGAAAAACAATGCATCCAGCGCTCCAGACTTTTCAATGGCGTGAATTGATCGCTGGGTGATAGTTATTTCATTGAGTTTATCGAATAATTCTGGGTCTAAATGGCGCCAGTGGATCGGGTCAGAAAGATAACGGACGTGCCGTCCATCCGAATTGTGACTTTCGTCGGCGACAAGATACCAAGCTATTCCAAGCGTTCTGCCCACACTCAAATGCCTAAGTAGCGCGAGTTTGATGTAGTCGCCTATGTCGCCTGCATACCGATTCTGCATCAATCTGCCTCAAACTCGAAATCCGCGTGTATAGATAGCGCCCATAAAATTGCGATTATTGAATCTCTTGTCGCAGCCATAACCCTTCACGCGAATCTTATGCCTGAAAGAGGGTTGGGCTGGCTAGCCGTCCGCTACCCATCCTTCGTTCGCCATTCCCCCTTGCCATCCCCAAACCCTTCCCCTAATCGCCTCTGAGAAAACCTTTCCCATCCCGCGCGGCATCTGCTGACCTCACCATCCGGCACCCCGCACCCCTATAAGAGAAAGGCTTTCCCACCTGGGAGGATCGATATCCAAATCACGGCGTCTGACGTCCAGCCAACGCCCGCCAAGCAGCCCGTCACCCTCCGCGAGGTGGCGGCTATCGCCGGCGTCAGCGTTGCCACCGCCTCCAAAGCGCTGAACGGGCAGGGGGCGGCCGAGACGCGCGAGCGGATTCGCGAGACGGCGCAGCGGCTTGGCTTTCGCCCGAACAGCCTGGCGCAGAGCCTGTTGCGGCGGCTCTTTTACCGTCCGGCCCGATGAGCAACGACCTGTCGCCGCGCCTTCGTGACGGTACCGCCGACTCTGATGTCTAACATCATCGTGCGGCGCCAAGTCGTCGCCCGACCGGATGCGGCTAACGTCAGCAAAGCGGAACAATCCGGCGGCCGGCGGGTTTGTAGGATGAAGGGCGATCTGTTTCTGAGGAGGATTAGGATGAAACGCGTCCTTACCCACCATGCGGTGCGACTGATGCTCGGCGGCGTAGCCGCCTGTCTACTCACGGTCGTCGAGATTCCCAACCCGATCATGCCGTTGTCGCTCGTGTCCGAGGCGAGGGCTGCCACCGAGGTTTCGATCAGCACGTTCTACGAGGACCTGTCTTCCTATGGTGATTGGGTGTCGTATCACGGAGCGTCTGTTTTCGTGCCGGCTGATGTACCTGACGATTGGCGTCCGTATACCGTTGGACACTGGGCCTATACAGAGCAGTATGGCTGGCTGTGGGTGTCCAACGAGCCATTCGGCTGGGCGACGTACCATTACGGCCGCTGGGGCTATGCCGACGATATCGGCTGGTACTGGGTTCCGGGCAAGCGTTGGGCGCCGGCATGGGTGAGTTGGCGTCGCGACAGGCAGCACATGATTTGGGCTCCGCTGCCGCCGCGCCGCGATCCGGATCTGATTTCGATCGAGGTGACCATCGACACGACGCCGGATTATTACTGGGTTGTCGTCCCCACCCGCGAGTTCCTTGCTGAGGACGTTTCCACCGTCGTTATCCGTGATGAGCCGCAGTATGTGCGCATTGTCGAGTCGGCCGAGCCGGCCGGTGACGTGACGGTCCAGAACAATGTGGTGATCAACAAAGTCATTGATGTCGATGTGGTCGAGAAGGAGACGAACCAGAAGGTGACTGCCGTCAAGGTCAGCAAGACCGACGCGCCCGAGCAGGCCGGCAAATTGGAAAACGATACGGTCAAGGTCTTTGAAGGCGAGGTGAAAGCCGAGCCCGATGCCAAACCAGCCAAGCTTAAAGACATCGAGGAGGTGAAGCAGGTTCAGGCTGGCCGTAAATCGAAGCCGACCGAAGGCGCTGCAACGACCGAACAGGCCGAGCCGGAAAAGACCGCCAAACCTGAGAAGCCGACGACCAAGGAGCAGCCCGCCGCCGGGCAGCAGCAGGCCGAGCCCGGCAAGGCAGCCAAACCTGAGAAGCCGAAGACCAAGGAGCAGCCGGCCGCCGGGCAGCAGCAGACCGAGCCCGAACAGACGGCCAAGCCTAAGAAGCCGAAGACCAAGAAGCTGCCCGCCGCCGAACAGCAGCAGGCCGAGCCCGAACAGACGGCCAAGCCGGAGAAGCCGAAGTCCAAGAAGCAGCCCACCGCCGAGCAGCAGCAGGCCGAGCCCGAGCAGGCGGCCAAACCTGGCAAGCCGAAGACCAAGAAGCAGCCCACCGCCGAGCAGCAACAGGCCGAGCCGGAGCAGGCGGCCAAGCCTGAGAAGCCGAAGACCAGGAAGCAGCCCGCCGCCGAGCAGCAGCAGGCCGAGCCGGAGCAGGCGGCCAAGCCTGAAAAGCAGAAGGCCAAGCAGCAGCCCACCGAGCAGCAGCAGGCCGAGCCGGAACAGGCGGCCAAGCCGCAGAAGCAGAAAAACAAGGCGTGCGATCCGCAGACTGAGAGCTGCTAGCCGTACGGGTTGACTGCGGCACCGCGATTATTCGATCGCGGTGCCGGCTGAGCGACCATTCCCCCTTGCCATCACCACATCCTTCGTCCTAATCTCCCCCTTGAGAAAACCTTTTCCCACATCGCCCTGCGTCCGCTGACCTCACCATTCGGCACCCGCAGGGGCCATAAGAGAAAAGCTTTTCTCAACCGGGAGGATCGATACCAAAATCATGGCGTCCGACGTGCAGCCAACGCCTGCCAAGCAGCCCGTCACCCTGCGTGAAGTGGCGGCGATTGCCGGCGTCAGCGTTGCCACGGCCTCGAAAGCGCTGAACGGGCAGGGAAGGATGACGGCCGAGACGCGGACACGGATTCGCGAGACGGCGCAGCGGCTTGGCTTTCGCCCGAACAGCCTGGCGCAGAGCCTGCTCAGGCGGCGCTCCTTTACCGTCGGGCTGTTGACCAACGACACCTATGGCCGCTTTTCGCTGCCGCTGATGGCCGGCGTTTCCGATGCGCTGGTCGATGCCGGCGTCTCGGTGTTTTTGTGCAATGTCGAGGACGATCCGCGCCTTGCCCAGCTGCATGTCGATGCCATGCTCGACAAGCGCGTCGACGGCATTATCGCCACCGGCAAGCGCATCGACCGCCATCTGCCGGTCGACCTCGCCAATCTCGGCATTCCGGCGATCTACGCCTTCACCGAGCCCGATCCCAACGCCATCGCTTTCGTGTCCGACGATGCCGGCGGGGCGCGGCTGGCGGTCGAGCATTTTTGCCGGCTCGGGCGGCGGCGCATCGCCCATGTCAGCGGTCCGGCGAGCTTTGCCGTGGTGCATGCGCGGGCACAGGCCTATCGCGAGGTGCTGGCCGAGAACGGCCTGCCGGTCGTGGAGCCGCTGCTCGGCCCATGGTCGGAGGCCTGGGGGCATGAGGCGGTCGCAAAACTGTTCGATGGCGAGGCGGGCAGGGGGGAGCAGCCGGATGCCGTCTTCTGCGGCAACGACCAGATCGCGCGCGGCGTCATCGACGCCTTGCGCGAGCGCGGTATCGGCGTGCCGGACGAGGTTGGCGTCATCGGTTTCGACAATTGGCAGATCGTCGCCGAGGCGACCCGCCCGCCGCTGACCTCGGTCGACATGAATCTCGCAGCACTTGGCCGCGAGGCCGGCCTTGCCTTGCTTTCGCTCGTCGGCGGCGAACCCGCTCTGCCGGGCATCAGAAAACTGCCGTGCCGGCTGGTGGTGCGTCAGTCATGCGGCCGTCCGCCGGACGGCTGAACGAAACGGGCCGTGTCGATAGTCACCCGCTTGGGGGCGCGGCTAAATTAGAACCATGTGGAGGAGAAGCATGAGAACCACCATTACCGGGCTCGCCATCGCCGCGAGCATTTTCGGCACGCTGGCGACAGCCGGCGCGGCCGCCGCCGACACCGCCAACATCTGGGTTCGCGCCGACGGCTCGAACTTCATGCCGCGCATCGTCGATGCCTTCAACAAGGGGCATCAGAACCAGATCAAGCTCGACATCATCCCCAATGCCGAAATCATCCCGAAATACGGCGCTGCCGCCGCCGGCGGCACGGCGCCCGACGCGCTGTCGCTCGACCTGATCTACACCCCGTCCTTCGCCGCCGCCGGCCAGCTCGAAGACATCACCGACTGGGCGAAATCGCTCCCCTATTTCGCCAGCCTGTCGCCGGCGCATGTCAAGACCGGCACCTATAAGGGCCGCATCTACGGGCTGCCGTTCTCGGCCGATAGTTCGGTGCTGATCTGGAACAAGAAGCTGTTCAAGCAGGCCGGCCTCGACCCGGAAAAGGGCCCGACCAACTGGGCCGAGATCGAAGCCGACGCCGAAAAGGTCAACGCGCTCGGCGGCGACATCAAGGGCTTCTACTTCTCCGGCAATTGCGGCGGCTGCAACATCTTCACCTTCACGCCGCTGATCTGGGCCTCGGGCGGCGATATCCTCACCGAGGACGGCTCCAAGGCGACGCTGGATACGCCGCAGATGCGCGGCGCCATCGACCTCTACCGTTCGATGGTCAAGAAGGACCTTGTGCCTTCAGGCGCGCAGACCGACACCGGCTCCAACTTCTTTGCCGCCTTCGCCACAGGCAATATCGGCATCTCGCCGTCCGGCGCCTTCGCCATCGGCGCGCTCAACACGCAATACCCCGACATCGACTACGGCATCACCTTCCTGCCCGGCAAGGACGGCGGCTGGTCGTCGTTCGCCGGCGGTGACAATTTCGTCGTCACCAAGGGCACCACCAAGGTCGCGGTGGTGAAGGAGTTCCTCGACTTCGCTTATTCGCTCGAGGGCCAGACCATCCTGGCGAAATACGGCAGCCTGCCGGTGCGCGGCGACATCGCCAACGAGGCGCTGAAAGACCTCGACCCGCGCTACAAGGTCGCCGCCGAAGCCATGGCCAAGGGCCGCACGCCCTATTCGGTGGTGTTCAACGATCTGATCAACTCGGCCAACGGTCCGTGGAACCAGATGATGAACGAGGTCTTCTTCGGTGAAGACGTCGACGGCGCCATAGCCAACGCGCAGGAGACCATGCAGTCGATCATCGATTCGGCGCCGCAGAAGTAGGGCGAGCGCCCACCTCCCCCTTGAGGGGAGGTCGGACCGAAGGTCCGGGTGGGGTCCTCAGTGAAACGCGCCGACAGAAAGAAGCGTCGGCGCACTTCGCAGAGGACCCCACCCCCCGGGGGGGGGGCCCCCCCCCCCCCCCCCCTCTCGCTCTCTTGTGTGGCAGTATGGGCCGGCGAGGCGATCCAAATCGGGATGCAAGGGCGCGACGACGGTTCG
>NZ_JBVVQK010000042.1:0-36019 GCF_055811175.1 Mesorhizobium sp. WSM4828
CATAGCCATCGCCTGTGGCCCGCGGGTTCCTTCCTCGGGGACTTTCGTACGCCTGCCGGCGCCCGAAACTCTTCACGACTGCGGACTGTCCTCTTTCGGCTGTGAATTGGCGAATAGCTGCCATTAGATGATGGTAGGAACCACCGCTTTCGACCCGATGTCGGATGCTTTCCTCAAGTCTGTGTCATGGTTTGATGATGTACCGCCCCCATCCTCTGTCTCTTTCCTCCAAGGCTAGTCGCCGCCGTCGATCGACAGGCTGAAGAACGGCGAGGCGATCCTGCTCGTGGTTTCCCCGAGGATATTGTCCAGCTGCGCCATTTGCTTGAGCATGTCTGCAGCTGGACTTCTGTATTCCTGCCTAAGCATGCGACTTTGGCTTGAACGCCTACCGAGCCCGAATTCGATCTTGCTGAAAATGTGGGATATCGCCGACCCCGGGCCGAGCGGATTAGCGCAACGCCTTGAGCTCGCGGTGGGCCGGGAATTCGTCCAGCGCCGCGTCGATCATGCTCTCGCGCGAAATGCTGCCGCCGCCGCCCAGGGAGATCAGGCGGAGCGCGGCGAACCACTGCGCTCGTCCGTTGCCGCTCAGCCTGAGGCGCGAGACGTCGCCGCCCGCCCGCAGCCAGATGTCCTGGTCCGTCGGGCCGAGCGGGAAGAGGTCCGGCATGATCTGCTCGAGGTCCCGGTGGCGCTGATCGACGCCCGGCGAGATCGACTTGGTGCCGCCGAGCGCGAGTGCGACGGGGAAATTCTCCTCAAGGTCGCTCGCCTTGAACACTGGGTGCTGCCTTCCCGGGACGGACTGCCTGACCGTCTCGGACACGTGGTTGAACAGGTCAAATACCCGGATGGTCCCGTCGCTGGCGGCGGTGGCAGCGCCCTTGAGGCCGGAGAGCATCGCGGTCGTGAACACGCTGTTCCGCTCGCGTCTAAGCACCAGAGACGTCTCAGTCGCGCGCGACGACGCGAGCACAACCCGGCCAGTCCCCCGCGCCAGTTGCTGCAGCGACTTCTCGTCGAACCCTCCGTCGATCCCGTCCTCCTCATCCTCGCCCAGGCCGGACTTGAGCGTGGCGGCGCCGGCGGCATGGCACGCGTCGACGACGAGGATGACCCGCGGCGCCTTGATGGCGGCGATCGCGGCGGACAGCTCGGCCTCGCCGAGCGAAGTTCCTGCGACGTCCGTGAGCTTGCAATCGTAGGGGACGAGCGCACTCGTCGCCTCGGCGCCACTGCCGATGCGCGCCCCGTGGCCCGAGAAGAAGATCGCGACGGTATCGTCGGCGGTCGCGGTCGCCGCGAGGTCGGCAAGCGCTTTGCGGATGTTTTCGAGCGTGGCCGCGTCGTCGGTGAGGACAGTGACGTTCGCCTCCCGATAGCCGCAGTACGCTGACGATTTGAGGGTCTCGGCGGTGTCGAGCGCGTCATTGAGCACAGCGGCGGGAAGACCCCCGACCGCCTCATAGTTGGCGACGCCAATGATTACCGCCCGGCCTTGGTCGAATTTCATTAAGAACTCCATCGGGTATCTTCCGCCGCCAACTCAGTTCCGGAACAGCGGGTCGTTGGCCATCAGCCTAAGGTTGGAATTCTCGGGGAAGTCGGCCCGCATCTGCTGGATCAGCCTCGAGACGCGGGGTTGCCTTCCGTTTTGGATGTCGCGGATCGCACCACGCCAACGCTCCTTGCCGGTACCGTGGTGACGAAGGTCGGCGTCCCGTCCGCCGGACCGCTCCCACAGCGCGTCCTGGTCCGGCCCGTTCGGAAAGAGCTCGGCGGCCAGCTCGGTGAGCACGTCCCACTTCTCACTGGCGCTCACGGGCGAGAGCCCGAGGAACCAGCGCTCGACCAGACCGATCAGGCCGAGGCAGTGGCGGAGCACCGGCGCGACGTCGTTCCGGCCGGCCCGGTAGATCGAGATCAGGTCGTCGACGATGTCGCTTCGTCCGCGCGATGCGAGGGCCCGTCCGAGCAGGTCGGCATCGGCCGGGGTGATCGACCGGACCGCGCGGACCGCGGTCGAGACCCACCGCCGGAAGCGCGCGTGGTCGAGCCCGCCGAGTCCGTCGATGAGGTGGAGACCTTCCGCGAGCCTCCCGGCCGCGAGGCGCAGAAGGAGCTGGTCGAGCCGCGGATCGCGGACGATCCGTTCAACCAGTTCAGGCTCGATCGTGGTGTTTTGCTGACCGGCTCCCGCGCTCGCGAACCAGCCGTCCGTCGTCGCCGCGAGCAGACGATCCCGGGTGGCCGTCGGCACCTTATCCCAGACCTTGCTCCTCCGCGGGTAAGTCGTCAGGTCTGCAAGCGGCGATGCGGACAGGAGGTGGAGGAGTTCCGCCGGCGGCCTGCCGCCGTCGATCTGCTCGTCGAGAAGCTGGTTGAACGCCTTCCGCGGGTCCTCGGGCCCACGCCACGCTCCCGTGTCAGCCTTCAGTGCTGCCACCCAGATGCGCCGGTTCGGGGCGGTCGACATGTCCCGCCTCCCCAGGAGCGTCGGGTCCTTCGCCACCGCCTCGCCCGCGATCGTGAGCACCCGTGCGTCGGGAATCGTGGCCACCGCGTCGAGGATCTCGCCAGGCTTCGCGCGGCGCATCGCGAGCCGCATCGCGGTGACGTCGGCACCCGGCTCCACGGCGCTCTGGGCGCTCGCCGCGTCCGCCGGATTCATGCTCGCGCCGACCGCGATGGCGTGCAGCCGAAAGAGCTTCTGCCTCGCGGCAGAAGCGATGATCGGCTTGGCGGTGGCGGTATCCAGGTCTGTCGGGGTCGCGGCCTCGAGCGCCTCCAGTCCCTTCCGGTCGCTCGCGACCAGCGCGACGAGCCGCGGGGAGACTCGGGGCTCGGACTTCGCCCAGCGCCAGAACCCGGCGGCAAACTGGCCACCCGTCGCAACGGCCGAGCGGTCCAGGCCCCGCCTCGCGGCCTCGCGCCAGGGTACGATGGCATCGTCGCCGATCAGCGCCTCGGCGACGATGGTCACCATGTCGGCATCGTCTGAAGGAAGATAGTTGTTTTGTTCGAACCATAGCTCGAGCGCCTGCCAGACGAGGCCGCTCGTCTCGAGACCCGGGAGCGCGAGGTTGCGCAGCGTCAGGATCTCCGATGGCTGAGCCGTCGGGAGTACTTCGACGAGACGCTCGACGATGGTGCGTTTCTCGACCTCGCCCCGCTTGGGATCCGGCGAGAGCCGCTCGATCAAACGGGCGGCCGAGACGAGCCGCGCGACGGTGTTGGGCGTCGTGGATGCGACGGCGTGCGCCTGCTCGAGCAGCTGGAGCTCCTGGAAGTCGTCAAGGTTCGCGCCGATCCTGTCGCCGAACTCCCGCAGCTCGGCGCCGTTGGCCGAGCCGTCGATCATTCCAGCGGCCCGGGGCCGCTCGGCGCCGCTCCGGCCAACGATCCGCTGCTGCTGTTGCCACCGCCCGACGAGGGAGGTTGGCGTGCAGACGATCGTCGGCTCCGGCTTTTCCACCACGTCCTTCGGGCCGAAGCTCAGCCGGAAGTAGAGCTTGCGCCGCAGGGCGGGCCATAGGCGTCCCCACAGCGCGACCATGAGCTTCTCGAAGCCGTCGGATCCGATCCGCACCACCGGGCCGGAGCCGCGGCTGACGAGCGCCCGCGCCGTATCCGCGAGATCGGATGTCATTGGCGGCATTCCCGGTACCGGAGTCACCTCGAGCGCCTCGACGGCCGCCGGCACCGCGTCAAACGACGTGATGAGGTGCGCAAGCAGCGGGCGGAGGTCGTCCAACGCAGCGATCTCGTCCAGGTCGCAGATCAGCGCGTGGGTGACTACCATGCCTGACCGGCCAACCGACGGATCGCTGAACGTCCGCGCGACAACGTACCGGTCGCGTACGGCGAACCCCGACGTGACGGGCGACCAGTCGACGCCTTGGGGCTCCGTGTCCGGCAGGTCGAGGCGCTGCGCCAGCTCGCCCGCGAGCTTGCGGTCGCCGCTCGCGTACCTGAGGGCGTGCCCAAGCTTGACGGTGCCGTAGATCGCCTGGTCGACGCGCATCCTCCGCTTCCCGTCCGCTCAGGCGCCGGCGTCGAGCAGGTGGTAGATCGGCAAGGCAAGGTCGCCGCTCTTCGTGCCGTTCGCGTCGACGACGTAGCCGAAGTGCTCGGGGCCCTTACTGGCGTATTCCATGTCGCGAGTCGTGGGGCTGAGCGGGCGTTCGAGCGCGGAGAGGCCCATGATCAGCGGCTGCCGCCAGTTCGACCGCACGAACGCCGAAACGAGCGGCAGTCGCGCTTCCAGAGCCTCCGACGGGGTATGTGCGATCCCCGCCTCGTCCCAGCAGGTGAGGAGCACACCGAGGCGTGGGAGGCGGTGCGACCTGGACGTGGACCGATGGGAGAAGATGAGCATTTGGAGCAGCTCCACCAGCCTGGCCTGGTCGGACGGATGCACCTCCCTGTTCTCGACCGAGACGCCCTTCAGACCGGCCAGTGGCTTGGAGAACATGTCGTCGCCGACGCTCGTCTGCTGGAGTCGGATGAGCAGCAGCCACGCGTCGGCCTCGTCGACGCGCTTTTGCCAAGCGTCGGGGAGTCGCCGGTTCTCGATCACGGACTTGATTTGCTCGCCGCCATATTCAGGCCAGACCAGGTCGGCCTCGCGGCCGTCTGCATCGACCACCGGCCAGACGCTGTCGACGTTGACGGACCGTGCGGTGTGACCCGCGGCCCGTCCCTCGTCGAGGCTCTCGAGCGCGGCCTCGAAGGCCTCAAGGTTGGTGGCCGCGCCGTTCATGCGCAGCGCTCCCGGGATCCGCATGAGGCGGCGGAGCAGCTGAGCCCCGTAGTGCGTCTTACCGACGCCGCTCTCGCCGACGAGGAGGATCGAGTTGGACGTCTGGCTCACGGCTTCCTGTTCCCATAGATGAACAGGGGGTCGTCGGATGTTGATGCCGGCGGCGGCAGCCGGACGCCGGGCCGTCTGACGCCAATCGCCCACTGGAGGAGCTCGACCAGCCCAGCGCCCTTGTTCAGCAGCGGATCGCCGTCGGGCGCCCCGACCACGCTGACCGAGTGCTCGACCGCGTCGGACATCGCGTCGGTGACGGCACCGCGGACGGCCTCCTCCATCTCCGGAGGAATGTCGACGTCGGACTTGGTCCAGACGAGAGCGACGGGACGGCCGCCCCGTTCGGCGCCCAGGCGCTTTGCGATGCGCTGCAGCGAGCCGCGCGCCGCGCCCATCGATTCGCCGGCGAGCGCCTCGCGGTCAGCCACGATCATGAAGGCGTCGGCGTTATCCGACACCCAGCGCGCGCCTGCCCCCTCGTCAGAATCCCTGTTGATAGCCCATCGCTGGAACCATTCGCCGGGCGCGTCGGTGAAGAGGTAGTCGACCGGCCGGTCGCCGTTCTCGTCGCGAAAGGTCAGGTGCAGGAGCCCCGGCGCCCTTCCGCCGCGACTGGTCGTGTGGGCGGGGAAGCGCGGCGGCTGGCCCGGTGCCCACCGCATCGAACCCGCGACCGCCTCCCACCCGGAGAGCGTGTAGGATCCAGCGAACAGCTGGCCCTTGGTGCCGGCCAGGCCTCGACCGAGCAGCAGGTACCATGCCGCGAGCAGAGTCGTCTTGCCAGCGTTCTGCGGCCCCACGACGCCGATGACGATGGGCTTGCCGCGCCCAGACACGAATCCTAGATCCGCGAGGCCCAACGCGCTGCCGGACCACGGCATCAGCATCTCGCCCGAGAGGTCCTCGTCGGCTGTGTCGGTCACCTTGGCGCCATGCCAGATCGGGCACTTCGACAGGTCCGTGTGGCCGAGGTCGCAGCCGGTGTCGGGTACGAAGCACGTCGCCTGCGCGCACTTCTCCACGGGTCAGCTCTTCTTCGCGGAGCGACGCTTGGCAGGCGAGGCGTCTGTCGCCGCCTTCGAGGCCTGGAGCTCTCGGAAGAGCCATCCTGCCCACGCCACCGCGTCGAGCTCGGAACTGGCCAGGACGCCGGTGAGCCGCTGGAAGTGGTCCGCGTTCCGTGCGCCGGTGTGCGCAGGGTGGCCGATCAGGGCGAGCAGTGGCCCGCGCCCGTCCGGCGCCGCCGCGAGGTTGCCGGCGGCGGCTCGGAGCGAGGCGAGTCCGTCGTGGTCCTGGGCCTCAGCGACGAGGTCACTCACGGGCCGCTTGCTGCCATCCGCTGTACCCTTCAGGCGGAGGACCGCCTCGCCCAGGAACGCCGACACGCTCGCGGGCGAGAACAGCGGGACCGTTTCGAACAGGTCGAACGCCATGAGCGCGGCGGCGACCGAGGGTGGGAGTTCACGGTAGCTCTTACCGGCCGAGGGCGAGTACAGCGCCTCGCGCCACCAGAGAAGATTGGTGCGGCGCTGGAGCCCGGCGGTGGCGGCGCTGATTGACTTTAGCGTGTCGTCAACGTAGCCGGAAACCGCTGTGGCCAACTTGCTGAAAGGCTCGGCCAAGTCCGGCTGGCTGACTTCGATCTCGGACATGGCGGCGTTGATCGCGGCGGCGATCGCCGTCCCGGACCGCTTCCCGAATTCGTAGACCCACTGCTGTTGCTGTTGAGGCCAGTGCGGATTGCCACCTGTGGCGACGCCACCTTGCTGAGGGTGGTGAGACGACGGGCCAGCGGCCGCGGTCATGCCGTTCTGCAGGTCGGTCTGGGACGCCTCGCCGATCTTGACATCTGGTACGGTTAGGGTCGGGACCTGGTACTTCATCGGCTGGACCGAGATGGTCTCCGGCGTCGCCCACTCTTCTTCCGCGCGGGCGTCGACGCGGCGCTCGACCTGCTCGACGGTGCCGATCCAGATGTCGCGCTCGTTATCGACGGGCAGGAGCGGGAGCGCGTTGCGCGCCGACGCGATGAAGCACACGCCGACGCGGTCGTCCTCTGCGGCGGCATTGACCAGCGCGTCGAGCAGAATGGCGCGGATCACCGCGATCGGCGTCGCCGCGAAAGTGTTGCGGTAGGTTGTCCACCTGTTCTGGAGCGCCGCCAGCGCCTCCTGGACCACGGGGTCATCCTCGGGCGCGTTGGGGTCGAACGCGATGAGGGAGTAGCTCAGCGCTTTAGACGGGTTCTTTTTCAGCGCGTCCCCGAGGTCCTTTGCGGCCTGCGAAAGCTTCTCTAGCTTGGTGTCGTCCCCGCCGACGTCGATCAGACCCTTGTTCAGGAACCCTTGAAGTGTGGCGTTGTCCACGCACTCATCCCCCTGTACCGATCTCACTTTGTTTTAGCGGACCGAGCGACCAAGCCAATACGGAAAATATCTTGTATTTCCAAGCTAAAAGAGGAGGATCGATTGGTTCCGGGTCGCTTATTCGGGACTCACGTCGTGTAGCATGCTGCCAGCGTGGGCCGGTAGCGAAAAGTCTAGTGTGCGGCGACCAAATTAGTCGAGCATGAGCCAATGAAGTCGGCGTGCAGGACAGTGGGCGCGCTACGCCCCTCGCTTTTCAATCTTAAGGTTGGGGAGGTCGGGTCGCCTGGATACCACACCAGCCTCCTTCAAAGCCGTATATCCTTACCTTTTTGAGGAGCTTCTCTGTTTTGGCGCGCTCCTTGTTGAGAGCACTCTCACCTTTGACTTTGGGCATCCGCTCTCCATTTGGTTCGTTGTCGTTCGCCAGCAAATAAGATTCCAGCGCTATCGTGCGAAGTCAGCTTTGAGGCTGCGGCAGAGTAGGTCAATGACCGAAATGACTGGCGGGCGTGCGACCAAATAGGGGGTTCGAGTCCACGCCGTGGGCCCCTTCAGAACAATAAAAATCAGCCACTCAAGCAATCATTTTGGTGGGGCTGCACAATGCCAGCAACAGCACCGTATTGCCCGTTTGCTACTCAAAAATCTCCGGCACCACGATCATAAGCAAGCTTTCCAACCGACGACTTGCTTCCGGGTCACCTTGCGGGCTTGGGGAAAGGATGGTGCAGTCGCCCGCACCGGGTAGGCGCTCAAAATCCACCCACGCGCCTGCAGGTGGCGGGAATACGACGAAACCGCCCATTGGGTGGCACCGAACAAGATGAGCTTCGATCGACCACCCGAGCGTTCTCCTATACATCTCGACCGTGTGCGGCTTGACGTCGAGTTTGTTGTTCTTTCCGTGATGCTTAGGACTTGCCAGGCATGCGTCGCCAACCATCAGTGACTTTCCATTCGGCGTCGTGATCCTGATTAGATAATCAGGTGAGCAACGAAGCTCCAATCCAAGAAAGGGACGCTCAGCGTCGAGTTCCTGATTGCGTGCCGCCCACTCGAGTGCAGGGACATAGCGTTCGTGCGCCGGCGGAAGTTTCTCGTAGTCGACGAACACAGGTTCCGCCTCGTAATCCAGTTCAAGAACGACATCATCTCGTTTCAGGCGCCAAGAGCAGGACTTGGCCAGATCAGCTGCATTCGTCGAATGGGAGCCAGAGAAGCCCAAACGCCGCAATTCCTTCACCAGCCAAACTGCTCCCCAGAGCTCCCACAAACTGTTGAGAAACACGGGTGGATAGTGCGACTTCGCAGATTCAACCTCGGAAAGCGTCTCGGAATAAGCTGGGGCAAAGGCACGAAGAAGTTGCCGAAGACGAAAGTCGCGCTGAAACAACGGACTAAAAGTCGTCAGTTCCAAATCGTTGCCGAGACGCGCCAGAACGCTCTTTAAATCTCCCAATCGTTGCTCAATTGGGGTGAGCTGCCTGATCTCTGCGTCGATCTTCTCCTGCCGTTTTTCAGGGTTCCGGCGGCCACCTCTCAACCGAAGCGACTTCAACTTGCTTGTGACAGCATCAGCCGAATCCCGCATCTGACTCCATCTGCGCATTGCCCAATGCGAGACGATTGCGTTCTCTGCCAGCGGAACGCCACGTCTTGACTGGGGTCCCAGCTCGCTAAACGGATCACGGCGTATCGAGTGCGCAGCGCGCAACTCCTCGTCAACCAGACGAATGAGTTCGGAGGGCATCGTTATGCCGCCGCTGTTGCTGCCGCGGCGCCATGATCGCTCGGGGCGATCGGCAAACATATCCCAGGCCGCCGCAAACCCAAGCTCGGCTTCGATATCTTCGACCATCGCTACTACGTCGCGGTAGTTTAGCAGCGCCGTTGGAATGACATAGCAACGCAACGTGCAGCTTTTCGGAGTCTTGAGCGGAAGGCTGATTTCGCCCAGACGACGCTGTCTTGCCAATTCACTTTCGAAGCTCCATCGCTGCCACTGGGTGCCGTCTTCGGCCGGCTCGGCAAGAGGGACTAGCTTCGTGTGGACGTCCTTCGCTTGCGCGACAATGCCGCGGGTCAAGATGTCGATATAGGGGGAGTCGTCGCGGACGAGATACCAGGTGTTCGGCTCCCATCGATGCTCAACACCGACACCATCCGCTCCCATCACGCGGACAACTTCAATGGTGGACCTGTCTACTGCCAAGGCGAAATGAATCCGAGACGCGCTTGCTGACGCGCCAGTTTCAGACGCCGACGTGTTCTGGGGAGTTCGTCGACGCCATCGACGACCTTCTCTAGCGCGTCCAACGCTGGTTGCAGTTGATCGAACGCTCCCGACAGCTTTACCAGGATACGGCTCGCGATTACACGGTCCACCAATTCATCCCGGTCCAACAATCCTTTGCCCTGAAGGTCCAGCCTGTGGTGCAAATTGAGCAGCGCTTTGATGTCCGAGAGCACCCGGCGAGAGGGAAGAAGGTCGTGTCGGAGTTCATGATCGTGAACCGCAAGTGCAGCGCTTGCAACACTGCATCGACCCGTGCATCGATGTTTGCGCCACCAACTGATATGGCCGGCAGGCCTGGAAGAGGAGGAATTGACGCCAGGTTCGAGAGCCCGGCTGGCCCTTCCATGTCCCACGAGACTTGCTTGAGCTCAAGAAGGAAGCACCGGTCCAGGACCTTTGGTGAGGGTGGACGCGACGAGTCATCGATGTTCAACGTGCCAAAAACGCGGCACGGAGCAATCGTTGTGTCTTGCGCGATCACGCCGTTTCCGCCGTCCAATGCATGAAAAAGCCGTGACATATAGTACTCCGGCCGTGTGAGGTTGAACTCATCAAAGAGGATCAGATGCGACAGCGTTCTCTCTTTGAGGAGGTGGCTTAAGAGGCCCGTTTCGCCAAAGAGAACGCCATCGTTTTCCCAATGCGCTTGCACGGCGACTTCGTGAAAAGTCTCGCCAATTTTCTTGCCAAGCATGCGCGCAATAAGCCGGACAAGTGTCGACTTTCCACACCCCGGAGGCCCCGCAAGGAGCACGAATGGCCGCACAGCGAGCGCGAGCAGAGCCACGACCACGTCGTCGAAGTGCAGATGGGGTTCTGCGGATTTGACAGTATCCTTGAGTGATGCCAGGGCCTGCGAAAACTCGGAGTCTGCAACGCGTTCCCCCCAATCGAAGCGGTCTTCCTCATTGGGCTTAGCTTGCGTTGAGGGTGTTAGGCCGGGCTCTGCAGCCGGTTCAGTCGGCGCGAACGATCCGGATTTGTCTTTTTTCTCTGTGCTGTTCTTCCCGATATCGCCATTGTCAGGTACGAGGTTTCGCGTGAGGCTCTGCCTTTTCGCTACCTCGGCCGCCTTGGCCTTAGCAATCGGTTGCTGAGGGCTGCGATCAAGAAAATCTGGGCGTGCTGTCTCCCGATCGTCTTTCTTTTCCGCAGTCGTGCCGGGCGCGCGACCGTCAACGTTTACCCCCCGCGCACAACACGCTCAAGTTCTTGGGCTGATGTCCAGCCGCGGTTCGCAGTCACCGCAACGATTTTGGACATGCCCAAGTCCAGAATAATGTCATTCGCACCGTCTACGGCCAATGCCTCCGAGTCCAACAGTTCATCAAACGGATCCAAAGCTGGTTCCTGACGCTTGCGGAGCATATGGGCATCGATCCAGAGATGACCCGTTTCGTCGACTTGGTTCGAATGGATTGCTGCGCGCTCGCGAATCGGATCCCATTCGAGCTCCATCTTGCCAGGCGACTCACGTACCTTCATGGCACGCAACTGACGTCCCTGCCGAGCGGACATACCCGCAGCGGGTCCTGGGACCAGCCGTGTTTTTGGCTGCGATCCTTTTGCAAGTGCGGGTAGATCTTCGATCTGACGCTTTCCGCCGTCGTCGACAAACGGATCGTTTGGATCAAGCACGATAATTTGTTGTTCGCGGTCTGCGGACTGCTTCATCCCCAGCAACAGCGGATAGGGAAGTGTCGATTCGAGCGGAGCGGTAAAAACGTCCCTGCCCTGCTCGTTCGCCTCGCGAAGGCGCGGCGGATCGTAGTTGTGCAGAATGTGGGCGAGCCCACCGACCGCTGCAGCAATTGCAAACGAGCTCCCAACCCGAAGGACCTCAGGCTGATCGCCATCAGGAAAGAGCGTCTCCATCATCGCATCCTGGAAGCCAGGGAGCAGACTTGTTCCGCCAGCCAACAAAATTGTGTCGATCAAACGATGGGCATCACTTGGACCGGTCACGCGACGCTGTTCGAAAAGGTCCTTGCTCTTGCGCTTCGCGTCCGCCGAGGACGTCTGGTTGTCGTAAAGCCGCTCACAAAGTCGTTCGAAGAGAGGGCGCAGGCCGCTCCAAAGTTCTACCGACACAGACACAAGCGTCTGTCGATCGATCGTGAGCTGCTTTTCGGACAATGGCACTTTGAAGGTAATCGCCGTTCCACCCGAGCTTGATCGAACTTTCGCGTCTTCGATTGCTCGCAACGCCGCATCGGTGACGTCGACTCCAAGGAGCTCGCAAAGGCGCTGATCGACCCAACGGCCCGCGTGACCGACGCTGTCGCCTCGAAGGGCACGAAGCCGCAGGTCACGCTGTGCCCCCTTTGAATCGGGGCTGACAATACTTTGATCACGGCGACTGAGAACCAAAGTCATATTGGTAGTCGCAGCGCCCACATCGACCACCAGGAGGACGTTGTTTCGTCCAGCTTCGAGTTCCAGGGTTCGCTTCAGGAGGCGAAAAATACTCAGCAACCATCTCCGGTTCTGGTACAACGGCTATCCCGGGAATGGCGGCCTCCACGGCACGCTTATAGCGAGTACGCGTTTTTTCGTCCGCAATGGACGGCATCAAGGCGTATTTTCGACGGGATTGATATTCCGGGGGTAGTTTTTCCAATATTTTTCTAAGGTATTCGCGAAACACCTCGTCCCGCTCCAAGTCTCGGTAAGGGGTGCGAGGATCCTTTCGATCGTATATGATCTGCCGCACCGCCTTGCTGCCGTGCAACATCCAATCCTTTATGTCATCCAGTTGGTAAACCCAGGGGGCGTCTTGGGGCGAATCCAGTTGGAGGGTCCACTGATTACGATCTTTGCTCTTCGGGTCAGCTATTATGAAGCATCGAGACGGGTAGAAGGGCTGACCCTCATATTGCAACAGGAACTGAAATGCCGTTTCGGACATATTCTTATTGCACTTTCGTGAGCATCAGATTCGACGCTGCAGGACTTAGCAGAAAACCTTACGCCAAGCCAAACCCTGAGAAGTGCTATCAACCTGAATCGAGAATGATCGCTGTTTCGTTTCGATAGGGAACCTAAACTGCAAACGGTCTGGCCAAGAAAGTGCACGGAAGGCAGGTGCTTATGTTGCCTAGGGCTCAGTCATAGATCTAGTCCTGGTCTTCAGATGGGCTCAGAACGCGTAGCCTATCCCCGGAGGCGAGACTGAGGCTCGGCAGTAGGGGAAAACTTCTTAGCGATCTAATCTGACCCGCAGCCTCCGTGCGCGCTCCCGGAAGGCTTCCTCGCCGGCCTTGAGGATGTCGCATACGGCCGCGTTTTTCCAGGCCGCCAGGCCTTATAGGTGATCGGGGAAGTCCGCCTGTTGCGCCCGGCATCGGCGACGATGATCTGATCCGCATCCGTGTTGATGACGTCATTGGCGTTGAGAGTAACTATGATCACCTGGCGTTTGGCCTTGGCGGCCAGGAACAGGGCAACGAGTTCATAGAACCCCGACTGGGGTCCAATTTCTACTCGGGCTGATCGATTACAAGGGGGCGCTTGTCCGCATCGTCCAATGCCAGATAGAGCAGGCTCGGATCAGAGAAGCAGTATTTTATGGACTGCCAGGGCGACGAGAGCCGCACCTGCGAGCCCTTCTATGGTGCGAGTGATCGCATCGAACAGGCGCGGTCGGCTCTCAACGAAATGCATCAGGCTTTCGCGGAGCGCCGGATCTGGAGGGCAGAAAGTTGGCATTCGCCGACGCCTTTCTACAGCAGGTAGAGATATATCGGGGGAAGACATTGACTCGGCCTGAGATTAGCGATGTATTTCGGCAAGTTATTTTGAATTCGGAAGTGACATTGCAACCGACTGCGTACGCGCTGGCGGACGGTTTGTTTTGCTGAGCGGGGGTCGAGGTACTTGTGAAGCATACTGGGGGTGGCAGTGGACAACGATCCGAGTAATTTTAGTGACGTATCCGGGCAGCCTGCCGACAATAAGTTCGGTTGTCCTTGTTGCGGATCACGTCTGAAATGGAAACACAACGGTTCGATCGAGGTCGAATTCGATGCTGGCGCGAACGCCATTCCGCGAACTGCTGGGACGATGTTCATTGACCCTCATGCGCATATGATATCGCGCAGCACGAATGATTACGAAGCAATGGCCCGCGCCGGCGTGGTCGCGGTCATCGAGCCATCGTTCTGGCTTGGCCAGCCGCGTACCAATCTCGGCAGCTATCTGGACTATCTCTCTGCCATTTTGGGATTTGAAAAATTTCGTGCCGGGCAATTCGGCATCCGCCATTACTGCTGCATCGGACTCAATCCGAAGGAAGCCAACAACGAAGCGCTCGCCGAGGCGGTTCTCGATGCCTTGCCCACCTTCGCGGTCAAAGAAGGAGTGGTGGCGCTCGGCGAACTCGGTTACGACGAACAAACTGCACAAGAAGACAAGTGCCTGCGAATCCAGATCGATCTTGCTATCGAACTCGATCTTCCGATTATGATCCACACGCCGCATCGCGACAAACATCACGGTACTTTGCGGACCCTGGATGTGCTGGCCGAGCACGGCTTTGATCCGGGTCATTGCGTGATCGACCACAACACCGAAGACACAGTGCGCGATGTGCTGGACCGAGGCTACTTCGCCGCTTTCTCGATCTATCCTCACACCAAGATGGGCAATGAGCGCCTCACCGAGATCGTCCGCATCTACGGGCCCGAGCGCATCATTGTCGACTCTGCTTGCGACTGGGGCGTCTCAGATCCCTTGGCGGTGCCGAAGACCGCCGCTTTGATGGCACAGCGCGGCTTAGCCAGCGAGGCGATCCGTAAGGTGACCTACGACAACGCCCTCGCTGTTTACGGGCTGTCGGGGGCGATGCAGGAAACCGACTGGACCAACCCGGAGCCGGTCGACCAGCGCAATCTGTTTCAGGGCAACAGCGTGCTGCGTGGCGGCCAGGCGCCGCGCATTGAAACACCGCAACGCTGGTCTAGCGACCTTAGAATTTCGTGACCACTTTGATCAACGACCGATCATTCGCGCTCAATCCGAGGAAACAGCCATGGCAAGCTTTGTTCAGGTACAAGAAATCCTCGACAAGCTTGTAAACTACGAAAATATAGGAATGCACGGACCGTTCTGGCGAGGTAAGTCGCGCGACGAGTTCGTAAGCCTGAGTATTTTTGGCCTCCCGATCATCTCTATCGGAGACTCGGCCGAGTCAAACCTGATCAAGGCATTTCGCGGTTTGGCCCCGTTCGGACGCAATCTTGACCCACGTCCGCCCGGTGCCCGCTTTAACCGCATGCCATCGCGGCGACCACCAGCCTCCGAGGAGGAAATCGCAACGATCGAACGCTGGATCAATTTGGGATGCCCTGAGAGCCTGCCTGATCGTCGAGAAAATAGAGAAGCGCTCCTTACAGCTTCAACAGTAGACATTGATGTGCATATTCGATTCTGGCGAGAATTCGATGATTTTTTCCTTTATAAATCCTCCGAGCAAACGAGAAAACACGTCTCTGGTTTCATGGGCGATAGCGTTCCGCTTTGGCTCGATTTTGCATTGCGAGACGGCAGCAGCGACGTCTGGACTAAACACATTGCTCAAGGACCGATTAGGGAATCGATCGACTATATTTCCAAGCATCAAGGCCGCATTGTTAAATCTTTTTATGGAAGCCCAGCTCCGTCTGCAAGCGTCTTCGATAGTTTTTGGAAATTCGGTGGAAACTTGTTACCCGACGATCCTCAGTCGAGCGGACCTACTCGGCACACGATGAATTCGCCGGCCGATTGGTTTAACTGGTCGCCATTTCTTGATTCGGTCCTTCGCATCGATGGTGCGAATCCTGATTCTCTATTGTTCTCCAGATCTTGGCATCTTGGACTGATCGCCGACGGGTTACTGCGAACAGACCGCGACCGACCGCCCAGTGACCGAATCAAGATCACAGATTTCCGTGCGGACGACCCCAATCTCTTCAGCGCGGTAGTCGCCCGCTATGAAAACGCCGATTCGTCGCGCCTGATTACAGAATTTGCGCGACGGGTTCGAGAGTCGGATGTGTTCCCACCGGTGGCGGTATAACGGGTATTTGGGCATTCAATTCTCTCGACGGAAAGAGGTGGACCGTGTCGCTACAAGATCTTCTGACGTCTTCTCTAGACACCAACCATCCCGATGCTCCCGCGTTCATGCAGCGGGTCCAGGGCAATATCCTGAAAGGTCACGATCGGCTGCATACGGCGCAGATTTTCGTCACCTTCAATGGAAACGCCCAGGCTGGCCGGGCCTGGATCTCAGGCGAGCTGTCCCGCCGCCTCACCTCGGCGAAAAAGCAAGATGAACAGATCAAGGAATACAGAGCGAAGCGCGACAAGGGCCACCCATTCGTCGCCTTTTTTCTATCCTATCACGGCTATGTCCGGCTCGGAATCGCCGACAGTGTCACGCCAGCCGACGTCTATTTTCGGTCCGGTATGAAGTCCGTACCTGCTGGTGAACGAAACGTCGTCGCAGATCCACCCCCAAGAACATGGGAGCCAAACTTCCGGGGGCGGATCGACGCGATGGTGCTTGTAGGCGACGACGATCGTGATCGGCTCGATCTGACCGTCGATGTGCTGATCAAGGAATTGGCGCCGACCAGCGAACACACGTTTGTTGAGCGCGGCGACGTTCAAAACTTTGATTTCGGCGATGGACGTGAAAACATCGAGATCGAGCACTTCGGCCATCAGGACGGCATTAGCCAACCACGTATGATCAAGGAGGACATCGACGACGAGATCGCCGAGCGGGGGGGCGCAAATTGGAATCCCGGGGCTCCGCTTTCTCTTGGATTTGTCGGGGAGCCGAACCGACCGGACGAGTTCGGCAGCTATGTGGTGTTCCGCAAGCTCGGGCAAAACGTCAAGGCGTTCCGCACTGCGCGGGACGCCCTCGCAAGCGCTCTTGGGGTTAGCGCCGATGACGCCGCTGCCTTGGCTGTTGGCCGTCATCGCAACGGCAAGCCAGTAATGCCAGCGACTGCGCCTCAGCCTGGGAAAGATGCGAACGACTTCAATTTCAAATCCGACTTGAAGGCGGCGCTGTGTCCCTATCAATCCCACGTTCGAAAGACCAACCCACGCGGAGATACAGTTGCCTTTCTGGATCAAACGGAAGAATTCGAGCGAAGCAGGCGGATACTGCGGCGCGGAATCCCGTTTGGCGAGCGGCCCGACCTACTGCCGGATTCGACGCTTCCGCCGCCCGAGTCAGGCGTCGGTCTTCTGTTCATGTGCTATCAGTCTCAGCTGATCCAGTTCGTGATTCAGCAGGAAGGTGCTGACTCCAACGACTTCGTGAAGACCGGCGTCGGACCCGATGCGACGCTTGGTAACAACGCAGCAGGCGCGGCGCAACTGTGGCCGATCAACGGCAATCCGGCAGCCAAATCGTTCCTGATGTCAAACTTCGTGACAATGCTCGGCGGCGAATACTTCTTCGCGCCAAGCGTTTCGTTTCTTGCCTCTCTATGAATTCTTGTGGTCTCGCGCCGTCGCGAGCGTCCCTGCAAGTAGCCAGAAGCGGAGATCCTTGAATGAGCTATCTGCATGCCACCCGCCTGCATTTTTCCGGCCGCTTTCGCGCCGATGTCTCGACGGTGAACAACGTTCGCCAACATTTCGACGATGACAACTTCAATCCAGACCTGCAAAAGCCCCTGAGTGGCGGCACCGACGGGAGCAACTGGCAGCCAGCCGGAACCGGCGCATGGCGGCTTCTCGATTGCCGGGTGACCAGTGGTTACCGCACTGACGGCCCATTGGCATCGACGCCAGCCGACGATATGGCCATCGGCCTCTCAGTGCGCGAATCCGGCGACCGCTCCGCAGCAAAGATCGTCGACTTGGATCCAGATCAGCAAGGCGTTTCGATGCTGTTTGGCCTGACAATCTGTCTGGTCGATGCGCACGGGCACGTGCTGATGCAAGGTGAATTCGAGCCGGCTGCCTTCTACGATTTGCGGGCGCATCGCTCCACGGGCGGCGGAGACGCGGGCCGTAGCGCCTATTTTCAATCGGTTCTGACCAATGTGACGTGGGGCGATGTCGCCAAATCGCCGTGCCTCACGCAGTTGAAGCAAACAAGTGCTGCCGAACAGCTCTCGATCCGGTTTATCACCGATGGCTATCGCACGGGTGGTCCCCTGCGCGGCTATGGCCACATCGTCGGCACCATCGGTCCCCACTTCGTGAATGAGCCGCATACCTTCATCGCCGGACGGCATCTTCAAGTGCAAACGGACGGCCCGCCGAATCCGGTCGAATTTTCCCAGTCCGACGGCATCGTAGACGCGGCGCGCCGCAAGATCCTCATCGACGTCGGGAACCTGCTGAAAGTCGACGCGAAGGGTGATTTCGCCGATATGGGCGAGATCAGCCTGGAGGTCGGCACAGGAGCGGCGGCGGCGAGCCTTGGCACGCTGAACTACAAGCCCCCCGGGACCTGTGCGGCTACAGCCGGGATATTCGAGCTCCCCAAGAACCGTCCGTTCACGGACGCTGAACTCGCTGCTGTCTTGCAGAATCCCTTGCGTATAATGGTGCGTCCGTCTGGTGCCGCGACCGCGAGCGTATTCGGCGCCGAGCGCGACGACGGTGTCTATCTCCGGGCAGAGCAATTTGTCTTTCGTGTCGCGCCGGGCGAAATTAAACACACCGATCTGATCGCGACGCGCTTCGGGACGCCGTTCGCAGAGGCAACACCGCAGGCCGCAGCATTCCCGTTTTCCCCGCAAGACAATCTGCCGCTCCCTGACATCGCTGTGAGTTCGAAGACCGATGCCGAGGGTCGTGCCCAACTGACGATCACGGGGATCGACCCGGGCAACCCGCGCAAATTTATCGATGGGTTGGTCTACGGCGTGGTTTGCTCGCTCGCGGAATCGCAGACCGATCTTGGCGTTGTCATCAATGCGGAACGAAATTTCATCAGCATATTGAACTTCGATCCGTTTCCTGAAGTCGAATCGCCGGGATGGGACGACGTTCGCAATATCTTCAAGAAGTATGGCGATCTGTATCCGCGGCCACACGGGCCAAATCCCTATGCGCCGTTCGACGGACTTCCGCCATCACGCCCCGTGGTCAATCTCGCCGACCGCGACAGCGTGATAAAATTCGCGCCTCGCATCCTGTGGGCGCTCGAGTTGCCGATCGAGCATCCGAGCCACATGCCGGTGACGCGTGACCTGTCGTTGGGGAAGCGCAAGCGCATGATCGCCTGGCTGCGCAGCCTTGGCATCAAGGGAACACCCATCCCGCCCATCGCCATGACGGCGGCAGCGACCAAGACCGGGAAACCGGTGACCCGATCGACAACCAAGTCGCCGGTCGTCGACATCCGTCTGCTGCGTCACCGTTCCTGACCGCCCCCAGATCAGAGGAAGGATTTTCCATCATGCTCCGAATCATGGCTCAGCCACTGGCGACCACCGACGACGTCCGCAATGCGTTGCAGAACGCCATCCAACTCGAACACTCGACTATTCCACCCTATCTCACGGCGATGGCGACGCTGTCCGGCAGCTCTGACTCCGTGAAATATGCGCGCGAGGTGATCCGAGACGTGGTCATCGAAGAAATGCTTCACATGACGCTCGCTTGCAACATCCTGAACGCGATCGGGGGCCACCCGGTCATCGCTGATGCCCATTTTATACCGACCTATCCGCACGAACTGCCAATGGGCGTTGCTGGTGACCTCATTGTCCACCTCAAGCGCTACTCCAAGAGCCTGATCGAAGACACATTCATGAAGATCGAGGAGCCGGAAGTCCCGCTGGAGATACCGACCAAGCCGGCGGTGGTCGCGATGGCTGCGGCTGCGCCCATAACGATCGGGCAATTCTATGCGGCCGTCCGCGCCAAGCTCGTCGCCCATCCCGAACTGTTCACCGGCGACCCAACCCTTCAGGTCGGCGGCTTCTTCTTCGATCCCGGCGAGGACATCATCGTGACCGATGTCAACTCCGCCTTGCTCGCCATCGAGACGATCGTCGAGCAAGGCGAAGGAACCCCGAAATCACCGACCGATCTGCAGAATCAAATCGCGCACTACTATCGTTTCCAGCAGCTCTCGAAGAGCATGCGCATCGTTGACGATCCATCGTCGGCACTCAAGGTCAGCTTCGATCCGAGCCAGCCGCTGGTTATCGACGACACCGTTGACGTCATCCAGATGGTGGACGATCCACCACTCGTGACCTACGACGCCGCCGACGTGCGCGCTGAGCAGCTGTCGGCCGAGGCCGATGCTTCCTATTCAAACCTTCTCCGGGCTCTGCACCAGGGGTTCAACGGAAAGCCGGACAAAGTGAACGATGCCGTTGGCACGATGTTCGAGTTCAAGACGATTCTTGGAGAATTGCTGCAGCAAAAGCTAACCGCTGGACCGAATGCGGGGCAATTTGCTGGGCCCAAGTTTAGGTACCTGCCATAACCGCTCAGACTAGCCAAGGTTATGCCAGTCGATGTTCAGGGTGCCGAGCGTGTCTTGCACCTCGCGCATCTGGTCCCGGAACGGAAGACCTGCATCCGTTTCCGGTGCGGACTGCAATGCAAGCGCAATTGCAAGGCGATCATTTTCAACGCCGGCACCCCAAGCGTGGGTCATCGCACCGATCGATTCTGCGTTCAAATAAGGCGCTATGCAACGCCAGACTTCGGGGCTGATTGGCCGGCTGGCAGCGCGGCGCTCGTGCGCCAGCGCCACCAGCATGCGCGCCAGGTTTGGATTGCAGCGCTGGTCGAGGCCTTGAATGCGCCACAGCGATGCGCCGATGAAGATCGCTTTCACCACCATCTGGTTCCAGTCGTCTTCCGCAAACACTTCGCAGGGATACGGATTGTGGTGCGCAATCGCCTCGAACACCGGCTGCATTCCGGAACGTACCGCCTCGCGGGCACGGGGTTCGATGAGTTTCGCCGCAGGGTAGACCGGAAAGCCGCGGTATACCGCAACCAGTTCGTTGATCTCGGCGGTAGCGCAGAAACGATTGAGGGTTTCAGCAAAACTGACGTCGTCGCGATAGCTCGCCACCATCAGCGCGATGCGCGCCAGTTGATCCACGGTCCAGTTGCTGGGATCAAGGCCCTTGCGCAGCGCTGCTGCACGAGACAAATCCTGCCCCCCTAGCGCGAGGCTGGCCTTGCCGAGGCGCCTTGGCGCTAGTCCAATAGCAATGCCGAGCGCGCGATCGTTTCCAGGACGTCCTACCTCATCGAGGACACCGCGAAACCAGGCAATCCCCCGGTCATCCGTCGCCCGCGAAATCCAGAGATCGGCGAGTTCGAGAAATCCTCGCTGCATCTGTTGACCTCATGTCCCCGGGATAATCTTCTGAAAAGCCCGCGTCAGCGGGTATCCGAGCGCGCAGAGCGCTACGATCAAAGCACTTCCGCCCGACCATGCGACGGCCACAGCGTCGACGAGGGAGATCGCTGCGATCAAACGGGATACGGCGAGCGGCACCGCCCCTGGGCCAGGTTTGCTGGCCAGAAGACGTATCGCCGAGGCGTCGACCGCGAGCAACAGCACGAGAGCAACAACCACTAGCCAACTGTTTGCGGTCGGCAAAGCCGCCAGCAATGGCGCGGCCAGCATCAGCAAAGGCCAGAGATGGCCTATCCGGTTGAGCTCTTCCTGCTTCGCGACATAGGTGATGCCTGCCACATGCAATGCCAGAGCCAGTGCGCCAATCAACAATGCGGTCGACACGTTTCCGGCCATTGCAACGCCAATGCCGACATAGACAAGCGCGCGACACAGACCCATGATGATCGGGCTCAGCGGGTTGCCCTTATGCCAAACGTCGTAGAGAACGATGGTTGTCGCCAGCACGGCGCCACACGCTGCCGCGGCCGGCCCGAACGGGATCATCAGCGCCACGCCTGCCATCAGCAGGCCGAAGCCAACGATGCATACTGCGCCCGCCGTGATCTCACCGGCATCGATTGGGCGGCCAGGCCGGTCGCGCGCGTCTATGGTGCGGTCGAAGAAATCGTTGAGATACATTCCGCCGACATAGAAGGTGGTCATCGCCGGCAGCAGCAGCACCAGCTGTCCCGGCCGCGTGCTGCCAGATATCGTCAATGCCGCGACGGCGTTGGTCCACACTGTCGGCAGGTTGGAGATGCGGCCGAGCCGCACCAGCGTGGACATAGCGGGTATCGGTCGGGCGAAAGCGCTCATTCGACCAGCCGTCTTGCGCAGAACGCAATCTCGCGTGCGATGTCCGCTGCCTTGGAGCCAGTGCGCCATTGCTGGGGCAGCACATCCCAAGTATAGGTTTCGACTTCCAGATGCGATGAGACATAGCCGCGACGCATCATCGCCAACACAGATTCAAGATCGGCACGCGTCGATCCAATCTCGCCGAGGTCGGCGAGGAATACCGGAACATGGCAATGGATGCGCCATTCGCCTTGGGCGCGACCGTCGCGGAACGCCGCGACAGCATCTGGGAGATCAGTATAGCGGGTCAGACCCCCGGTCCCTCGGACAATGGTCTGGTGCAGGTAGACACCATCGTTGTAGCGCATCACCGCATCGATCAATTCCATCGCCATCGCTGGTAAACGGATTGCCGCAGACAGCTGCACTTTGGGCACGGTGATACCGGCGCGGCGCAGATTGCCGAGCTCCGCAACCGGATCTTCATATTCCACCGCGCCGTGACAAACGTCGTAGCAGATGCCGAGATGACGTCGCAGCAGCGCCTCCGCACCGGCTTGGTTCACATTCGCCTCGGCAGCGAGGCTGGCGAGTATTTCGGGCTTGAGCAGAACGTTCTCGAAGAACGCGATGCTCTCCTGCGTCGTCTCCAGGAAGCAGCACGGCTCGGGTTCGAGGGCGAGCGCGATGCGCTTGCCGGTCCGCAGCTCGATCATTGCGAGGTCCGCCACCGCCAGCATTAGATTAGATGCCATCAAATCCGCAGCACCGTCTATAAATCCGTTAGGCTTGAACGCACCTGGTACCGTGGAAATGCTGCCGTCGACGCCTTCAGGCAATACGGCAGCCAGCACCGCGGCGCTGTCGGCGGTGAACTTGACTCGCGCCGCATCGCGCCAGTCCGGAAGATAGACGTCTTCCTTCACTCGCACGCCGTGAAACGGACCAAACGGAAATGCGTTGATGGTGAAGACATAGGCTCCAAGCCGGCTCAGCTGCTCGCGGAAAGCGGCAAGCGCATCGGGTTCTCGTGCTCGCGCCGCCGCTTCGCCGGACAACCTCAAGCCAATCCCAAGCGGGCGATCAGGCGCTACCGTGGCTTTGATCAATGGGACGTGCAGGTCAAGGCTGGCGACGATATCGGGCCAGCTTTCCCCCGCATGAATGTTGGTGCAGTAGGTCAGGTGCACGTCGCCTGGAAGTCCGTCGAGCTTCATATGCCCCTCATGCCTGTTCCGCGAGCCATGCGATGCTGTCGCCAATAAGTGCCGGGTTCATCGCGTGTACCTCGATGCCGCGGCCGATGCCCGCCAGCTGCGTGATGGTGAGTTCGCCGCCGAGATGTTCGCGAAAATCCGCAAGCCCCTGCAGCAAGGATAGCCGGCCTTGCGAATCCGTTTGTTTCAGAGCGTCGTGCCAGAGCACAAAGCCCAATTGCTTGAGCAGACGAAGTATGCGCTCATCTTCGGGCTTAGCGAGCAAACCAGACATCATCGAGTAGCGCGCGTCTAGCGCAAGGCCGATAGCGACGGCTTCGCCGTGGCTGATCGCGTTCTTGGTCAGTTGCTCCAGCTTGTGCGCCGACCAGTGGCCGAAATCCAGTGGACGCGCCGATCCCGATTCGAACGGATCACCGCCAGCACCGATCTGGCGCATATGCAATTCCGCAGAACCCTTGATCAGTCGATTCAGGTGCGGCGGCGAAAATCGCGCCAGGGCAGCGGCGTTGTCCTCAAGCCACAGGAAAAAATCGTGATCGCGGATCAGCGCCACTTTGACCGCTTCCGCCATGCCAGCCCGTTTTTCACACGGCGGTAGTGTCTCGAGGAAATCGCTATCGTTAATGATCGCCCATGGCGGGGCGAAAGTGCCGATCAAGTTCTTGAGCCCTCGCGAATTGACGGCGTTCTTGACGCCAACACCGCTGTCACACTGCGCCAAAACCGTGGTTGGAAAGCGGATGTGACGGACTCCGCGGTGAAAGATAGACGCGGCATAGCCGACGGCATCGAGCACGGCGCCGCCACCGATCGCTATGGCATATGAATGCCGGTCGATCGCGAGCTCCGACAATTGCGAGAGCAAACGCGGAACAACTTCCGGATCGTTCTTGCAGGTTTCGCCACCGGCAACCACGACTGGAACGCCGATCATCTCGGCATGGGGCGCGTGCGCCTTGGCATAGGCAGCAATTTGGCCGGCGAGATCCGGATTCGACGAAATCACCCTATCATCGACGAAGACGGCGAAGCGGTGCCGTTTGCCAGCTTCACGACGGGTAAGGACATCGGCCAGACAGCGGTTGTCTTGACCAAACGCACCCTGGGTGAAGACCACTGGATAGTCATAGGCGACGCTAAACGACTGCAACCGAACATCATCTACTCGGCTGGACGATTGATCGAGCATGACGTTCTTCCTCACGCGACATCCCTATTCCCGAACCGGCCACCGAATAGACACATACCGAAGGCGCTTGCCTAGCGTGAGGCGCCATGTTTCAACTGAAGGGTGCCATTTCGTTAGCCGGTTTGGCAAGTCCGAGCGCGGTCTTCGCGCCGCGGGAGAGACCGTGAATACTTCGGTCCTACTGCGAAGACGACAGCATATGGCTTGATCCAGGAGTCCGGCGATTGAAACCTCTGTTGGCGATGATCGTAGTCGGGCTTACGTCACGAAATCTGGAGGTCCATATGCCGCGGCTTTCGGCGCTTGCGCGCAGCGGCGCCACGACCTCGCTGCAAACAGTAATGCCGGCGGTGACCTGCAGCGTACAAGCCACTTTCATGACTGGGCTCACGCCTGCCCATCACGGTGTTGTCGGCAACGGTTGGTTGTTCCGCGACCAGATGGAAATCCAGTTCTGGCGGCAGTCCAACCGGCTGGTCGGCGGCGAAAAGGTCTGGGAAACCGGCAAGCGCCGCGACCCGGCCTTCACTTGCGCCAACATGTTCTGGTGGTACAACATGGCCTCCAGCCACGAGATTGGTGCTACGCCGCGGCCGATATACAAGGCCGACGGGCGCAAATTGCCAGATTGCTACACTGTACCGGCAAGCTTGCGGGATCAACTTAAGGAACGGCTGGGTCCGTTTCCGCTATTTCAGTTCTGGGGGCCGGCGACCTCCATAGCCTCGACGCGTTGGATCGCGGATGCTACGAAGCTGGTGATGACTGAAAGCGATCCAACGCTTACTCTCGTTTACCTTCCGCATCTCGATTACGATCTGCAGCGCTTCGGGCCGGACACGACTCATCCAGCAGTTCAGAAGTCGTTGACCGAGATTGATGCCGTCGCCGGCGAGTTGATCGATGCAGCACAGACCTCCGGGCGCTCGGTCGTGGTGCTGTCTGAATATGGTGTCACCAGCGTCGACCGCCCGATACACATTAACCGCGCGCTGCGCGAGGCTGGCTTGCTATCGGTGCGCGAGGAGGATGGCGGCGAATTGCTCGACCCGATGACGTCGAAAGCTTTTGCGGTGGCCGACCATCAGATTGCGCATGTCTATGTGGCCGACGCGCTGCTGCTGCCGAAGGTTCGGGCATTGCTCACCGAATTGCCCGGCGTCGAGCAGGTCTATGGCGCGGACGACAAGTCAGTGATCGGCCTCGACCACGCACGTTCCGGCGAACTGGTGGCCATCGCAGATGCACGATCGTGGTTCAGCTATTATTACTGGACGGACGACTTCCGCGCGCCCGATTTCGCCCGCACGGTCGAGATTCACCGCAAGCCCGGCTATGATCCAGTCGAACTTTTTCTCGATCCCGCAATCGTCATGCCGAAACTGGCGATCGGCAAACGCCTGGCATTGCGCAAATTGGGCTTCCGGGCTCTGATGGACGTTATCCCGCTCAACGCCTCGCTGGTGCGGGGGTCGCATGGCCGCATCACAGACAACCGTGAGTATGGCCCGCTGATCATAAGCGACCGGCCGGATCTGCTGCGTGGCGACACGCTCGTGGCGACCGACGTCAAGTCGCTAATGCTCGATGCGATCTTCAATTAAGCCGACCGACCTCGTCCCTAGTGCTTAACATCTCCCCAGGTAGACGCGCGAGGGGTTTTGGTCAGTTCGACCGCTTCGGCAGGCGGGTTGAACAGTTGGCAGGCCTGCAGCTTGTTAGCGTCCAGCTTGCTGACGAGATCCCAGGTTGCTTTCGGGTCAGGCTTAACCATCGCGAAGTTGGTATAGTTCTGGCTCACGAACGGCGCGTTTGCCGGCGGCAGCGGATAACCGGAGAAGTAGAATGACTGCGGATGCCTGAAGGGCTTTGCTGATCTATCGATGCGATCCGGCATTGCCTTGCTCATGAAGCCATAGCCGAACATGATCGCTTGATCCGCGGTGCGGTCAGGACTAACGCCGACCTGGATCGGCTTGCCTGTGGCCGGATCCACCCAAAACGAGTAGCCCTGAATAGCGTTTTTGAGCTGCTTGCTGTCGCTGGCACTATAGGGCAGATGGCGGATGAAGTCCCTGCGCGGAGCATGGTTGACTGGCGAGAACAAGCAGACTGGCGGCATGCCTTTCGGCCGATCTGACTCGTAGGTGACAAAGAAGGCGACATCGCCCAGAGAGATGAATGAACAGGTGAACTGATTGGAAATCGGAAAGATCGGCAAACACCGCTTTTCGTAGTGTTCCATCATCGCGTCCTGGCCCGTCGGGCCGCTCCAGGTGCTATCGTAGTAGCTCGCACCCTTCGAAATCTCATAGTCCTGTCCGGCCTTAAGCGCCGGCGGCGGCGCCACGTCATAAGGCGGAGGATACTGAGAGGCATTGTTGAATACGCGGTACATGTTCCAATCCGACGACCAATATTCCGGATAAAGTGGATCCGTCGGCTCGCCCGGTGCGCGAGTATAGGCGCAGTCTGCATTGGCGCACGGACTGTCCGATGGTGGATTGTGCACACCGTAAGTCTGATAGACGTTGTCGGGTTGATCAGCCGCAAAGGCGCATTGGGCCGACAAGCCCACCACAATAGTGATCATATTTCCAATAATATTACGGGCCCTCAAGTATGATCTGAGCATTGATCACCTCTGATACAAAGCGCAATCATCGCCCAGCGCCCAGGCGCCTGGCAAGACTTTTATAATTTTCTCCACCGCAGTACAAATTTTGCAGATCACGTTTCCGCCTTGGATTGTGCAAATATTGAGTTTAATATACGGTGATGGGCGCCATTGTTCGCGGGTGATGCGGTCGACCAATTGAGGGAGCGTCCAGTGAGCTATCTCGAGATTCCGCGCATCGTTTCTACTAGTGCTTTGAAGCTGACGTATCGACCATCAACAATCAGTCTGCTCCTTCATCAACACGGCGTTCCAGAATGAAGACCGCTCGACGAGAGGTGACGATGGCGGCTGGAATCCGAAAGGCACTGGAATCTTCCGTTTTGTTGGATGCGGATTACGGCAGCGCAGCTCGGCAAATATCAGATCGTGCACGCGCGCGCCGGTAGCTTCAACACCGTACGCCTCGCACTCCAGCGGAGTCCCCTGCAAGTTGCGTTGATCTCCCTATCCGTCGGCGGCGGAAGACCGCTCGCCCTCGATCCATAGCAGCAAACCGCGTCGTATATCTCTCGGACGCAACAGCGCGACTTCGTACTTGGGAACGCGTCACCTTCGCCCAGAATTCAGGAAGCACCGATGTCCTATCTCAACCCGACCAGAGTGCATTTTGCAGGCCAGTTTCGCGCTGACGTATCGACCGTCAACAACGACGACAAGCATTTCAATTCAGCGACGTTCACACCGAACGATCAGGACTACGGCCCAGGGTCGAGTAACGGCTGGTGGCAGCCTTCGGGCACCGGCGCATGGCGGCTTTGTGGCTGCGCGATCACCGCGGCGGCCTGGGACGGCAAATTTGCGACGACCAACGCTGCAGATCCCGTGGTCGGGTTGCCGCTGAGGAACAGCAGCGACCGCGTCGACGCCAAGATCGTTGACCTCGATCCGGATCAACAGATGGTATCGATGATCTTCGGGCTGGTGGTTCGGATTGCCGATCCGGCCAGCGGCGCGGTCCTGATGTCCGGCCAATTCTCGCCCGCGCCATTCATGGACATTTGGGGCCGCGGGGGGCAAGGCGACACCGGGGCCAGCGTATTCTACCAATCGACACTGGTCGATGTCGTCTGGGGCGACTTGTCTGCATCTCCTGCGTTGCAGGCATTGCAGAGGGCGACCATCCAGGGGCAATTGTCGATGCGTTTTATGCTCGACAGCTACAACATGGGTGGCGAGAAACGCGGCTATGGTCGGATCGTCGGCACGATCGGCCCCGCGCTGGCCGGGGACCCAGTACATTTCGTCGCCGGACGCCACTTGGCGTCGACCAGCCGAAACCTGGGTAACGTCACCTGTTGCATGAATCCCGAGCGGACACAGATTCTGGCCGACTTCGGCAACGCATTGACGAACGATGGCAGCGGCAACGTGCCGGATTCGGGTAGCATCCACTTGGTGGCCGTCAAGAATGACGCCTCGCACCTGGCGGCGGCAGATATCGTCGATCTGGGATCTCTGCTTGGCTACACCGCACCCCGCTATTATGAGCGGACAGCCGGAATCCAGGCCTTTCCTCCGAACGGCAACTTGACCGCGCTGCAACTGCAGGCGCTGAAGACGTTGCCACTCGCCGCCGTGCAATCGGATGGCGCCGGGGGCTGGAATGTCTGGACAGCGGAAGCGTCCGACGGCATCTACGCGCGCGCTGACATGTTCGTGTGCCGGATGAACCCCGGCGAAAGCCGCACTCTCCCCATTATGGTCACCAAATTCGGCCAGCCCTTGGCAGACCAGACGATCGTTCCAACCATTTCAAGCACCAATATCGGCGGCAGTTTCACCGTGTCCACCCCCAGCACGGCCCTGCAACTCGCCTTCAGCGGACCAACCGACGGCGCGGGCTGGACCAGCCTCACGATTGCCGGCAGCGATCCGGGCCGGCCGCGCCAGTTTCCTGACGGCACGTTTGTCGATGGCCAGGTATACGAGATCGATCTCGCAGTGGCAGGCGCGGTGAACGCGGGTACAGAATTCGATTCCGGCCTTTTCATCAGCGTCCTGTTGTTCAGCGAGACCAAGGTCCCCGACATGGTCACTTGGAATGACGACGTGCTGCCGATCCTACAACAATATGCCAACCTCTATCCGCGACCGCATGGTCCGGTCGTCAATTACGATCCCGGATATCCCGGCGAGCCCAACCCAACCCCGCTTCTACACCCGGTGATAAGCCTGACCAACAAGGATTGGGTGGGATCGTTTGCCCCGCGAATCCTGACCGCGCTCGGTCTTCCGATCGAGCATCCCAACCATATGCCGGTGACCCGCGACCTATCGGCGGGGCGGCGTGGCATTCTTGAGAGATGGATGCAGCAGGTCATCGACGGGTCAATACCGTTGGAGCCTGAACCCGTGCGTCCGCCCGATGCCGTGTCGATGGCCGAGCGCGCAGCCTCACGGACCGCCGCCGCGCGCCACCGGCCGGACATCCCTGACAGCAAGACCGCAGCGATGCAGCGGATCAAATCGGGCGCCGCCCGCAGCACGAAATAGGGCAACGGTCATGCTGAAGATCAAGCCGACAAACATCACCGACCTCGCAAGCCTGCGGTGCGCGCTGCAAAAAGCAATCGAGCTTGAGCATTCGACCATCCCGCCTTATCTGACCGCTTACTATACATTGCGCGGGACCAGCGCAGGCGGGGCCGAGGCACGGCGAATCCTGCACAGCATCATCATCGAGGAGATGCTGCACATGCAGCTTGCCTGCAACATTCTCAACGCGATCGGGGGCGCACCAGTCATCAACGCACCCAGGTTCATCCCGAACTACCCAGGCCCATTGCCGATGGGCATCGGCGGTGCGGACGGGCTAGTCGTCGGGATCAAGCGTTATTCCAAGGCCACGGTCAAGAATACATTCATGGAGATCGAGGAGCCCGAAAACCCGATCCACATTCCGGTCAAGACGACAACGCTGGAAGCTATTGCGCCGAGCTTCGAGACAATCGGCCAGTTCTACACCGCAATCGGCGACGAGATCACCAAACAGACTAACACCATCTTCACCGGCGACCCGGGCCACCAGGTGCCAGGCGCCACGATCGTCAGGGACGTCGACAGCGCGCTGCAAGCGATCGCGACAATCGTTACCCAGGGCGAAGGCACACCAACTTCTCCCACTGACAGCTCGACCGAATATGCGCATTACTACCGGTTCGAGGAACTGTTCATGGGAATGCGGATCGTCGTCGATCCGTCGTCGTCGACAGGCTATTCGTTCGACCCCAAGCAGAGCATCGTGGTCGACGACTTCGCGGACGTCACGCAGATGGCCGACAATCCGCGGACGATCGACATGAATTCGAACTGGCGCGCCGGACAACTCGCCGATGAATGTGACGCGATCTACACCAAGCTGCTTAACGCGTTGCATATCGGGTTCAACGGCCAGCCCGACTGGATCGACCGCAACGCCCTGTCGGTGATGTTCGAGTTCAAGAATTGTATCGAGGAACTGCTGCAGCAACAGCTCGCAGACGGTTTCTATGCCGGGCCGCGGTTCCTCTATGCGGGGCCCTGATTCGCCGAGCATGGTAGTGGGTCAGTCGTCTAATCGCGGACCAAAATGCAAGCTCAAATTTGTATTGAGGCGTCGTTTGCCGGGAGCACGGTCGTCTTCGCGGTCGACATGAAGCCGCCGCATGATGGGCTTCGCGAGGGATGGAGCCTTCCAAGGTTTGAAACGCAATCGCGAGCGTAGTGCCGCCAACGATGCAACTGACACAGCGGAATGGCTCGGCCCACGTCCTGGCAGGGACGTCTCGTTACGCCTCGGGTAGGCGCATTCGAACTTCCTTATGGTCAGGCAACGATGGCTTCTTCCCGGTTGAACAACTCACCGGATTTTAGCATCGCATGCATGATGACAGCGAGCTTGCGGGCGACAGCGACAGCTGCCCGCTTGAAGCCGATCTTCTCACGCAGCTTCAGCCCCCATGTGCGCAGACTGCTGTCAGCCCGGCTGCGCGTAAGGATCACGACTGCGGCCTCATAGAGAAGCCCTCTCAGGTGAGGATCCCCAGGCCGCGAGATATGACCATCCTAATCGACTTCGCCGGATTGATAGCGTCGGGTTGTCAAACCCAGCCACGCGCCGACAGCGCGCGATGTCTTGAAGTTCGATGGATCCTCGATGGCGCCGATGAATGAAGTCGCAGTGATGGTGCCGACGCCGGGAATCGACATCAACAGCTGGCATGCGTCATTGTGCCGGGCGTTGGCGACGAGCTGCTGTCCAAGTTCAGCAGCGCGGGCGCGCATGCTGAGCCAAGCATCGAGAAGGGGCAGGACAATCCGGGCAAGCTCTTCCTGACCGGCCAGCAGGCGCCGGACGTCGGCTTCGAACTTGCCGCCCTTGCTTCGCGGAATGATCAGCCCGAACGTCTTCATGAGCCCGCGGATCTGGTTGGAGAGCTCGGTCGTGATCTTGACCAGCCGGCTCCGCGCGGCCACCAGCGTGCGGCTCAGCATGCTGTCATAGCCCTTCACCCGCACCTCGCGGTAGAAGCCGACCTCCGCCAGATGCGCCAAGCCGTCGGCATCGTTTGCGTCCGTTTTGTTCGGCGCCATGTCCAGCGCGGCCTTGGCATGCCGGGCGTCGATGCAGATCGCCGGAAGTCCTTCGGCGCTCAAGGCATGATAGAACCACACCGACAAGGGTCCTGTCTCGAACACCACCCGCTTGGCCGCCGGCGCCCGCTTGCGGAGAACGTCCGCGACCAAACTCGGATCAGAGGGACATTTGCCGCGCCAGATCCATTTGCCGCCACGCCGCACAGAAATCGCCGTCTCTTTCAACGACACGTCGAGACCGATATATTCGCTCATGGTTGTTCTCCGTTCGATGCTTGGGCCCGGCGTCCAGTCGTGAGCCCGTACTTCCATCCTATCGGGGAACAACCACCCGCTCTTCAATATGTGACCGCTTCCGGCTTCAGGGCGACTCGCTCCGCGATTACCCCATGTTTGAAATTGGCTCAGCGATTTTCTCCGGCTCCCAAGTCCATCGGATTCGGAGCGGCTACCTCGCTTTTTTCGCCTTCTCTGCGCTAACGTCACCGACTTGACGTTGAGGTTCAGGGTCTTGACCGAGCCGGAGAAGCCGTTCGTGGTGAGGGAGATCGACGAACGCAAGCATCTGCGCAATTGCAGCAGGTCCTGCGCCTGCTGCAACGGCAGCCGTCGATTGGCGTGCTTCCAATGGATCAAAATCTCGCTTGGCGGAAACTTCGCTTCGGCGACACAGGCGGAGCTACTGCCGCTCCAAATGGCTGCGCACAGAAAATGGATGTATTGCGTCAAGGCGATTCTTTCTTCACCATGATGTCATCGGCTCCGCGGCCGATTACTTGCCGCATGTCGAGCTGGAATTCAGGGGGGTAGCATGGCAGGCGAATTGGCGCAGCAATTCTTCACGATGGCCAGTTTGGCCACATTGGCTGGCGCGGCCGGCGCAACACTGGTCGTGACGAACGTTGCGAAGCAGGCCTTTGGCTTCTCGCGCTCGTGGTTCGGGCTAGTCGTAGCCGAAGTGATCTGTGTCGGACTTGCAGCATATGCTCGACAAAATGGTTCAGATTTTGTGATCGCCGCACTGAACGGATGCTTGGTTTATCTTAGTGCGGCCGGCGCATCCGATGCCGCCGGTGGACAGCAGCCAGGCAATGGCAACAACAACGCGATACAACGTGGCAACAACGAGCTTGTGATGCCTCGAGGCTGGCGCACCTTCTTTGGCTCATGGTTCTGAGCTATGCCGCTCGACTTCAAATCGAGCGACGCATCGGCATTTTCCAAGTCAATTCACGCCGTGGTCGTTGGGGTCGGCCAATACGCACAACCCGCAAACGGTGGAAAGCTAAAGGACCTTCCCGATTGCGTTATCGGAGCGAAACGTCTAGCTGCCGTCCTAGTAGACAGCACCGCGTGCCGGATTCCTGACCATCAGGTAGAGCTGCTTACCCTACCAGCCGAGACGACGAAGAACGCCATCCTTGCTGCACTGAATTCTGCCGCTCGGCGGGCAAGCCCGCAAGCAGCACTTTTTGTATATTTCGCCGGGCACGGCCTCGAAACAGATAGCTCGTTTTATCTGGCAACCGTAGACGCGGAGCCCGTTCCGACACCGGACACATCTATCTCAGCGCAAGACTTGGCTGAGGCGCTGACAGGTACAGCAGCGAGAGGAATACTGATTGTCGTCGATTGCTGCGGCGGCGCTGCCCTAGCGGAACGGGCGCCCCTGGTCTTCAGTGCGCTAGGAGACCTGTTCGAATACCGCATCCTTCTCAGCGCGTCTAGACGCGGCCAATCTTCCTGGGAGTTGCCGGGAGAGGGTTCCCCTTTCACAAACCTCTTCATCGATGCCTTATCGGGTCATCTTCCCACCGTTGGAAAGCACGGTGAGATCTATTTTCGCGACTTGTCCGCGTTTCTCGTGAACGAGATGCGAAAACTCTTCAGGGGTAGGCTCTCTCGACTTGAGGAGCAGGAACCCAAGGCCGAAATCTCCGCAGGGGACGACCCTCTCGTCTTCGTCAACAGCGACATAAGCTTGGAGTCCGTGCGGTTAAACCTTGCACGCTTCTCTATCAAAGACTTTCGCCGCAGACTTCTCGTCACGCTTTCGACGGTGGTCGGCATCATCGTTGCGGTGACGCTGGGCATCTGGACGTGGCTCGATCAACACAAGTTCGCGCGTGTGAGAGCTGATGGGGTGGAATTGCTAGCGGGTTACCCTGATTGGAATCTGTTGCGTTTCCCAGATCCTATTTGGGAGTTCGATCTACGGAACAGCGACATCAGGGCCCAATCTTTGCTTGGGCGAAATCAGCCTCTCGTGTTGTTGAAGCGAGACGACCCGGCCGATTCGATCGGAGATAACCTGACTGAGATTGGCCGTGCTCGCATCGCGATGCAGCTTGGCCGGAATAAAGAAGCGACGACTCTTGCGAGCTCGATCCTTCAATCCTCAGGCGGTCTCTCCAAGAATACTGCCTACGATGCCAAGGACATCATCATCGCCGCGGCACCGGAGGGTGACGGCGCGAGCATCGCGGATCTCGTTAACGACGAAAAACTGGTTGCGACGCGAGCACTTCAAAGAATAGCAACCATCGATGCGCCGCTGTTCGAGAAGTTGCTGGCCTCCGGCGACATGATCGATCCAAGAAAATTCGACCAAGAACTGGTGTTCCCACGCATTCCGCCCGCGTGCATGAGCCCTATTTCAGCGTATGTTGAGCGGCTTCTTGGAAAGGAGTGGGCGCTCAATCCTTATGCCGCGGATCTGGTCGCGCGAACAAGATGTGTTCCGACTTTACTGGGGACCCGTGTGGACTGGAAGCATATCGCCGGCACGCAGGCCTATTTGAGGCGGCTCCTGTCGCCTTCTGAAGAAGAAAAAGAGATCGTTGCAGGATTCGACCGACTCGTCGAGGACCTGTCGGCCGAAGCGGCGGTTGCCGACGCTCCCGACCTTCCCGATCCTCGTTCGCTGCTCGGTAACAGCTTGGACGCCGCCGTGGCCTTTGATCGACCGGCATTCAAGTGCAGCCAGAAACTCCTCGATCTAATACGGAAATTTTCCGAACAACCGGATGGTCTGAATTTGTCCGAACGAGCGAGCGTCACAGCTTATCTCGCCCAGTATTGTCTTGGAGAGGCATTGACAATCAAGGCGTCGGAGGCGGGCGAAGTCGAAATTGGCCAAGGAGCAGCGATGCTTGTCACCGTACCGTTGCAGACGCTCGATGCAAAGACGATTCAAGCCCTCGCAGCTGTTTCCGCCGGGACGATGGTCCCTCTCCTAACGTACCAGATCGCCGGGAATTTCAGAGCCGCAGACAAGCTCCAGTCAATCTTCGCGATGCCGGATCTGCCGGCGAGCGTCAACCTAGTGGAGGGCGCCGCCGCTGCGCAAGAGGAGGACGTTCAGGCCGCTGCCCTTCTTTGGGTCTTCCACCATCGCCGAGCCGACTTAGTCCCGATGGTGAAGCGGCTTGGATCAACGCTCCTTGGTCCTGCGATCCTGCGAATATCGATCGCCGCACGTTCCGATCAACCTATATTTGCTGCCCTTGAACGTTTTGCGTTGGACTCACCGAGCGCCGGGTTGAGGACGTGCTGGACCACGATCTGGGGCCCGCTGGACGAGGCGATCAACAACGTCACGAAGCCGGCTCTGGAGGAGAGGAAGGTAGCGCTCGGCTGCCTTTCATTTCGCGGCGACTTGCCGTCGATCAGCAGTCGAATCGCACGATCGGGCAGTAGCTTTTACGCAGATGTTCTGGCTCGTGTTAGTCAGGCCGCTTTAGAGCACGACAGGCTAGCTGCCGATATCAAAACCACCCCAGCGTCGCTGAAGAAGTGGAGAGCAGGGGTCGACTTCACGGAAACGCTTGGAGGTAAGCTGTTGTTGGTCGCCCTAGTTCCCGATCCAGATCTGATGCTGCGGTAGGCAGTAGTGCTGCACGATGGAGGCGGCGGAGCGTCGGCGGTTCGGCTATAGGAGGATAATCATCATGTTGGCCAGGGCATGGCATCGTATCCTTGGAGGATGGTCGATGAAGCGCTTCTCGGCTTGCTAGGGATGACGCCAGGTGAATACCGGCGAAAGTGGAACTTCCAACCGACTATCCGATGGTGGCAGCTAAGCTACGCTGCGCAACGGTCGAAAACTAGCAAAGGCCATTGGGCTTGGATGGAAGGCCCACAAGCCAAGAAGGCGCCTGCCAAGCGAAAGGCGAAGGCGACCTAGCGTTGGTCGCATCTAGCGATGGCCGTTTTTGTTTAGCTACCAGTCGCCACAGCAGCCCAAACTACCCTCCGAAGAAGTCGTCGCTCGCCAACGCAGGCGAAGCTGGAGTTGCATCCGATCGGTCACCCGTTCCTAAAGATCGGCAAAGCGATCCTCTACCTGAGGGGCGAGTCGGATCGCTGGGACAAATCGATCCTCATTTGGGGCAATTGTCTGGAGCAGAAGTAACAGCTATTTCCACCAATGTACTATCGTCGACATTCGACTTGTCGCCTTGACCGAACCTGCAAAGCCCCTTCGCGTCCGGCTTGCTGACGGATGTCCAGCTAACATGAGCCTTTCCCGAAGCATCGACGTCTACACTAGGCGAGACCCGGCTTGGCGCACTCCGCTTCCGCTGGATCGGCGAAGAGACTTTCCAAGCGCCGATCCGCGCGGGCGTTCCTGCCCTAATCGAGCTTGGCCGGTTGCTCCAGATCACCGAACGGATTC
>NZ_JBVVQK010000043.1:0-35477 GCF_055811175.1 Mesorhizobium sp. WSM4828
GAATCCGTTCGGTGATCTGGAGCAACCGGCCAAGCTCGATTAGGGCAGGAACGCCCGCGCGGATCGGCGCTTGGAAAATCTCTTCGCCGACCCAGCGGAAGCGGAGCGCGCCAAGCCGCGTCTCGTCGGCGACGCCGAGCAGGTAGTCGCTTTCTACAAGCGTGCGAACCGCGCGGCCTTCTCGATCGGCGAGACGGCGTTCGGCGCGCTGCATGAGGCGCCGGCCCCAGGTATCCGGCGCTGAGTCGCCAATGGAGCCGAAAGTCGCAAGACCGGCAGGAGGGGCGAAGGCTCCGCGGGTCAGAGCAAGAGCTGGCTCCAGCGAGAAGCGGTCCGGATCCTCAAGCCATGCGCCGTCATACTCGAAAAGGATGGTCTCGGTGCCCCGGACGCGATTGCTCCTCGCCAGTCCGATCGGGCGTGTGCGGCCGTCCAGGTCGATATGGACCTCGAAGTCAGCCATCGCGGGACGATCCGGTTGGCCGCTTGAGGTGGACATGCTTGGGCAGGTCGGCGCTGGCGAGCGCCTGACCGACGCTGTCGTTGCTGATGTCGGCGATCTGGCTCAGGCCGTCGAGGAGGCCGAGCGCCTGCAGGACGCCGGCATAAATACCGACGCTGACGTTGGTGTCCCCGGCTTCGACCCTTTGCAGCGTCGAGCGAGACGTGAAGGCGCGCTCGGCCACGACCGCCATCGGCAGCCGTCGGCGTCGACGGGCATCATGGATGTCCGCCCCAAGCTTGCGCAGCGCGCGCCGCACCGCAGCAGGAGGGTTGTGTGGAGTGGGCATTATGACACCTTCGCACTACAGATTGGACGTTTATGTAGCACCAAGATTACAATTTATCTACCCCTTTAGGGCCTCATCCCAGTAGAGAACGAAGGTTCGATCTTACCACTGTCGTGACGGCATCGACCGGGACCCTCCGGACGTCGGCGATCGCGGCGACCGTGGTTTTCACGTCAGCGGGCTCGCTGGGACGACCGTCAACCTGAGTGAAAGGGCCGTCTGTCTCCGTCAGTAGATCTAGCCGCAGCGCTCGTGGATGCCGTTCATGAAACTTGGAAACAATCTCCGTGGGACTGATGGAGCAATGGTGGAAAGCACAGTCTCGCGGCAGCGCTTGCGTCGGCGGCTTCGCCGATACCTGTCACTGGATATTCGAGCGCGAAGTGATCGGGAGCGAAGCGGGAAAGGAATGCACGACAATAATGTCGAACGGCGCACCGACGACCATCGCCATGTCGAGAACACGCTGCAATTCAAGGGGGCGGTCGTCGGTGCCGCTCGCACCCGGTTCGAGAAATTCGACCGCCAACCGCCAATTGCGCTTGGCGCAGTATGCCAGCGCGTGCCGCGCCTGGTCCGGGATCGACCGGTGATTTGTCAGCTTGCCTACCCCCGGACACGCGCAAGTCGAGGGCCGCGCGCAAAGACGCGCCATCGGCTTCGCGGTTTGACTGCGTGGGCCAGGCCCCTGCGTGTCCTTCGGCGAAGCAGGGTCTTAGCCCATAGGGGTGACGATCCTTCGCACAGAAAGACAAAGACTATGCGGACATCATCAAGATATGATTCCAATGTGAAATTTTGAGTTTTGCGTAAAAACTTGTTCTCTCACGACAGAAAAAACTTGCAAGTCCGCAGCATCAACGATTTGTCACCTGTCCACACGAGTCCTGGCGTTTCAAGAACCGCGCCTGATCACCCTTTAGCTGCCAAGCGCGATCCGCGCCCGCCCGGGCTGCGCAACCTTGACGAGCTCCGCCCGGGCGAACGCTGACCGTCTCACAGTCAATGAGGCGTAAAAAAAATTGGACGCGGATGGGAGGCCGGATTGGGGAAAGCGCAAGCTCAAGCTCGAACGCTATATGGCTAGGCGGTTCAGCCAATAAGGTGTTTGGGTCTGCGAGCGGACACCGGCGTATCAGTAGATCGATCATCTACGCAAACTCTTCGATGCGTTCGTGGACAACCGCGCGCATTTGCTCCGCCATCTTCGCGCCTTGAGAGCCGTCTGATAGAGGCGGCGGCAATTCGAGGTGGTCGAGAGCGCGTGAGAGGCCTGCAACAAGATCGTCGATGCTGGTATCCGCATTGGCTGCCTTAAGACCAGCCGTGCTCGCGAAAACCTTGAAGTCGGCGCGCCGCAGACGATCGTCTTTGCCGTTCAGCTTGAGGGCCATCCGGTCTTTTTCGAGATGTGGAAACACGCGAGTCGTGACCGCGTCGTAGAGCGGAGCCATGCGGACTGAGCTGAACTGCGTGCTGCCCGGCTCTGCGATTTTCAGCGGTGCCGTGTTCTTCAGGTGCATGTCGCCATCGGCGATTAGCCAGGCGAATAAGGATCGCTTGAGGACAAGCAGGACGTCGTTTTCGGGGGACGTCGATAGCGGTCTTAGTGCCCGCGCGAATTCGCTCCATTGTGCCGTCGTATTTTGCTTCCGTGGGCACACCGAGCACTGAGCAAAAATCCTCAAGCGCCAAAAGACGCTTGTCGTCAAGGCTCGTTCTGATGTCGAACCGCTCGACTAGGAGCGCCGGAGGCATCCCGTCAGGCATGGGGACGAGCGCCGTCGCCCGGCGTCTTGAAACCGGCCGCGCTGCCCAAAGCGAGCGACTGCCATTCGATGACTGGCAGGGCCTCGGATCCACCTGTACCGGCAGGCTTGAGGATGTGGGTGAACGGTTTGCCGGTACTGGGGGAGAGAGTACCGTCGGTATCGAGGAACATCGGCGCTTTGATCTGATGCCCGATACACGGGGCGTATCGGCATGCTCGAAAATCTGCGCCAGATTGCGCTCGAAGCTCTGCTCTAAATCGCCGTGACCCGGCCCTGCGTACTGGCCAGTGAAGACAGAGTTCCGAGTAAATCCATTGAGCCGGGTTAGCAGGATGTTGGGTGGCAGGGCGGAAAGATCGCTCGCATGCTCGACGATGTTGATGTTCGACATGTAGCGTTTGCCCGAGCGCAGCATCGCGCGCTCGTCGCGGTCGTTCAACACTAGATTCAAGCCAGCCTTCCGGCAGCAGCGACAGGATGAAAGGAGGCAGCTTCCCCGGCGTGGTCTGGGAACAAGTGGCGGGCCATCCTGATCGTCTGGATTCAGCGCCACTCAAAACCATCATGTGTAAGATTACCGAGTGGAGCGCCGTGCCACGCTACTATCAGATCGAGCGCGGCTTCGTTGCGCGCAGGCTCCGCCGTCAGTGGACGGCGGAGGAGGAAGCGCTCGGCGTGCTCGCCTTCGCGATACCACTGGTTTGCGCGGGCAAGCGCCCATGTTGTGTCGGCAGCGCCTTGGGCGCTGCCGTATTCTTCTATCAGGCGGTTCGCAATTGCCTCGCGCATCGTCTCGTCGATGGATGCCGCGTGTTCGCTGCGCAGGCGGAAAGCTTCGAGGAAGCGCTGGCGCATCGAGGAGACGTCGATCCGGAATTCTCCCATTCCATCATCGACAATCGCTTGAGCGACTGATGGGTGGTCGGGAGCTGCGTTCTGAATGATTTCCAGCGAGCGCAAGCGCCTGCGCTGTATTCGTCGCCCGCTCAGGAACAGGCGGCCATCGCGGGTCGGACGGAGAAGGACAGTGCTCGCCGCCGTGCCTCAAGATCTTCCCCGGCATCGACATAGATGCCGCGCATTAGCTGGACGAGCTTGCCCGTTTCAGCCTGATAGTGGCTGCGGGTTTTATCGATGTTTTCCCCGACAAGGTGAAGGGCCATTGTTCTAACTTTCCCGGATCTGACATACGCGAAAGTTAGCCCGATCCGCACCACATTCGACAAATTTATAACTTTCGCGTAGTTACGTACGCGAAAGTTATAATGCTTTCTCGGGACGTCGGCGTTCTCCGGCTTCGCGATCGAACCGCCGGACGAGAACTGGGCTGCGAGGGCGAGCAGGCAGAAATCGAGGCGTTCATTCTGCCACACCGTAGTCGGATCCGCCACAAGTAGGTCGGCGGAGTCCTTCAGCTATTGTTGAGCGCGAGATTATTCGTCGTCACGGGCGCCCGTGAGCCGCGGGCCAACGCTCATAATGGCGGGCTCGGCGGAAAGCAGCCTCTTCGCCGCTGCCCTGACCTGTTCGAGTGTCACCTGCTCGATGAGGGCCGGGCGGCGCTCGATGTAGTCTATACCGAGCTTGTCGAGCTGCAACTGGACGAGCGTGGCTGCAATCGAGCTGGAGGAACCCAGATTGTTTATGGCATAGGCGCCGGTCAGATCTTTCTTGGTCGCCTCGAGCTCGGCCTCGGTCGGACCCTCTTCCGCCATTTGCTTCACCACCTTGCGCATCAGGCTGAGCGTCTCGGCCGCCCTGTCGGCGCGCGTTGCCGTAGTGACGACGATCGCGTTGGAATGCTGGTGGTCGACCAGAGCGGAGTCGACACCGTAGGTGAGGCCGCGCTTTTCGCGCACCTCCTCCCACAGACGCGACGTGAAGGGCGAGCCGCCGAGAATTTGGTTCATCAAGACCGCGGCGTAGAAGTCCGTCGCGCTGCGCTTGACGCCTGGCCAGGCCAGTTGCAGCGACGTCTGCGGCAGGTCATAGTTCACCTCTACCTGCTGGCCGAGCTTGGGATTAACATCGGCGACTGGGGCGAGGGTCTGCTTCTCAGGCAAATCGCCGAACAGCTGGTCGAGCTTTCTATTCAGCGTCTTCGCATCGACGTCGCCGACCACCGCGACATGCAGGCCGTCGCGGGCGAAATTCGCCTTGTGGAAGGCGCTGAGATCGGCCGGTGTGATGCCAGCGAGGCTCTCTTTGGTACCTTCGCCCGGCCTCGAATAGGGATGCGAGCCATAGATCGCTTCCAGCCATTTGCGTTGGGCGAGCGTATCGGGATCGCGCTCGTTGGCGATGATGCCGGACAGGATCTGAGCGCGGATGCGGTCGATCGGCGCCTGGTCGAAGCGCGGCTGGTTGACCGCCACGCGAAGCAGGTCGAAGGCGCCGTCGCGCTGCTCGGCCAGCATGCGCATCGAGCCATAGGTGCCGTCGCGCTGCGCCTCGAAGCTCATCTCGGCGCCGACATCGTCAAGCTTGATCTGGAAGGCCTCGCTGTCGAGGTCGCCGGCGCCTTCGTCGAACAGGCCGCTCATCAGATTGGCAAGCCCTTCCTTGCCGGGCGGATCCTGCGTCGCGCCGCCATCGAAGACGAAGCGGATGGAAATGATCGGCACTGTATGGTCCTCCACCAGCCAGGCGTTGATGCCCTTTTCAGATGTCACCTCCTGGATCGTCATCGCCGCACGGGCGATGGGCGGCTGCATGAGGAAGAAAATGGTAAGGGGAAGCATGGCAAGCAGAGTAGCGAGGCGCGAGACCCTCCCTTTTTCAAAGAGAGAGGATAGGGCGCGTGCAACGACGCCGCGATGTTGGTTCGTCATCACATCAATTCTCCGTCTTGGGCAAGAGATAGCCGGTGGTCGAATGGTCGAGATTGAGATAGCGAGCAGCGACCGCCTTGACTTGGTCCGCGGTGACCTTGCGGATGCGGTCCGGCCATTGCTGAACGTCCTGGACGTTGCCGCCGGTGGCGAGCGTCGAGCCGTAGATGCTGGCCATGTCCTCCTGCTCGTCGCGGGCAAAGATTATCGAGCGGACGAAACGGTCCTTGGCTTTTTCCAGCTCGTCGCTGGTAACGCCCTCTTTCGCGATGCGGGCGATCTCGGCGTCGACCGCTGCCTGGACGTCGGCAAACTTGGCGTCGCCGCCCGGCGCGCCATAGACGGTGAAATTGGTGTCGTCGAGCATGGTGCCCTGGAAGAAGGCGCCGGCTTCCGCGGCAATGCCTTGCCTGACGACAAGCTCCTGGTAGAGCCGGCTGCGGTTGCCGCCGCCGAGGATTTCGGACAGCACGTCGAGCGCTTCGGCTTCGCCTGGCTTTGCCGTGTGATAGGACGGAACCACCCATTGCGTGGTGAAGCTCGGCACGCTGACGCGCCCGTCGGTCAGCGTCACCGTACGCCTGGTGTTCTGCTCGGGCTCGACGGGGCGGATGCGCGGCGGCAGATCCGGGCCACGCGCGATCTTGCCATAGGTCTTTTCGGCCAGCGCCTTGACCGTTTCCGGTTCGACATCGCCGGCCACCACCAGCACGGCGTTATTGGGCGTATAATATTTGTTGTAGAAGGCTATCGCGTCGGTGCGGTTCAGCTTCTCCATCTCCTGCATCCAGCCGATGACCGGAATGCGGTAGGGCTGGTTCTGCCACAATGCGGTGGCGACTTCCTCATCGAGAATCGATTCCGGAACGTTGTCGATCCTCAAGCGGCGCTCCTCCAGGATCACATCCCGCTCGGTGTTGATAACATCATCCGTGAGGGTGAGATTGCGCATGCGGTCAGCCTCGAAGCTCATCATCTGCTCCAGGGCCGAGGGCGCCACTCTTTGGTAGTAGGCAGTAAAGTCATAGGAAGTGAAGGCGTTGTGCGAGCCGCCGATCTCGGCCACCGCGCGGTTCAACTCGCCGGCGGCATGGTTGCTGGTCGCCTTGAACATCAGATGCTCGAAGAAATGGGCAATGCCGGACTTGCCTGGCGGCTCGTCGGCACTGCCGATCTTGTACCACACCATATGGGTGACGATCGGCGCGCGGTGATCGGGGATGACGACCACTTCCATGCCGTTGTCGAGCAGGAAAGTCGTCGCCTTGATGTCATCGGTGGTCGCTAGGACCGGAGCGGTGCTCACAAACGCTAGCGCGGTCGCAAAAAGCGTCCCGCGCAGCCAGCCGGACCGAAGGTTCAGCGATGGCTTAGCTTGTGGTGATCGGGCGGTGGGCAAAGTTCGAGGCAAAGTGAGTTGTCTCCTATGTTGAGGGTGCTGCGTGCTCGTCCCACTTAGTAGTGGGAGAGAGTGGGGCGGTGGACAGCCCCGAGCCAGATGAGCCATCACGTTGCGAGGCCTGACTCGAGCGTCATCTTTGAGTGAATCAAGGTGAGGGGCATTCTTTGGTGGATGATCATCGGATGACTTCTCCTTAGTTTGTGAGGCGTTGCGGAATCGCGCACATACCGTGCCAAACGAGAAACTCGTCTCGGCAATGTGATTATCCGCAGTCTGCTATGTTGCGTATCCGACATTGTCGGACATCGGAGATCGCCGAATGGGAAGCGCGTGCCGCTTAACACGATATCTTCCCCGTCATCGCCGGATGGGCGGTGACCGCCGGCAGCATGAGCGAAATTGCGGCGAGAAAGCGCAGAAACGCCCCCCCCTTTTGTCAGCTTCGCCTTCCAGCTGAATGTGCTGCTGCGGTCAAATCAGGACCCGCAGCAACCGCCATAGATCTACTTCGTTGATGCAATATACCTTGTCGCTGATGATGTAGACCTTGTCGGTGTCGTTCCGCATGGCGCCGATCTTTGTTCTGATGGCGGCTAGCCGAAGGACTTGCCGCAGGAGCATTTGTGCCGCACGTTGGGATTGTCGAAAACAAAGCCCGAGGACTTCAGGTCCGTGACGAAGTCAACGGTCGTGCCGGTGAGATGGGGCTGGGAGCTTGCGTCGACGAACACCTTGATCCCGTCCGTCTCCATGACGGCATCCCCCTCGCGCAAGACGCTTTCCAGCCCCATCAGGTATTTGAAGCCGGCGCAGCCGCCCGCCTCGACCATGATGCGAAAGCCTTCCGCCGGTTCGTCGGCGCGGGAAAGCGCGGTCTTGATGGCGGCGACGGCGTCTTCAGTGAGTGTGATCATGGGATTATTTTCTGCTGATGCGTTCGCAAGCCACGCTGCACAGAACGTGCCAGAGAGGACAAATCCATAAAACAACGGTTTAGCGGATTTGGCCCCCAGTCTGACATCCAACAATTGTCGGATGTCGGACAGAGTGAAACCTTGCGCACAGAAAGCGGCATCGGACAAATCGCCAGTGTCCTCGCCTGAGCCAGCGTTTTCGATCAGATGAATGTTCACCAGTGTAAGGGTCGGAACACTTTAAGTCGTGCTGCGCCCCAAAAGCCGCGCCGCCGTCCCCACACGGTGCGAGGGCGAACACCGCGTGGTCGACAGCCGCATCGATCGCGCCTTCTCAAAGCAGGTGCCGTCGATTCTGCGTCGGCTCGTAGATGCCGAACGCCACTCGCCTGCTCGGCCCATGGCCTGCCGGGCGGTCCGCCACCTTGCGAGGGCCGACTGAGGCATTGTAGATGCCGTGAAGCCAGGAAGGTGGGCCAACGCGCCGCCTATGGAACAGCGCGTCGCTCGATCTGACGCGGTGGGGCTCCTGTTTCGCAAGCTGTTTGGCGCTGAGCGTCGGCACGACGGCTTTGAGGTCCTTCCGTGACACGGAATCAAGTAAACGGCGGATCAGGTGCACCATACAGGTCAGAACTGTCGCCTAGGAAAGGTGCCGCCGATCGCCCCCTCTTGCCCAAGCAGTTCGCCAGCTTGCCGTCTTACCAGCCTCGCCAATCTCGTTGCGTTCTTGTTTAGGCGTTGCAACAGATCCTTCAAGGAAATTCACGGGATCTTTGCGACCGCAAATCGCTGTCAATGGTACTACGCTCACCACAACTTTCGAGTTCAGTGGCGGCAGAAATCTGGTGTCGTTTTATGGTCCGCTGCCGAACAGCATTTGCGAAGAGCGCGAAATGATCAAGCCAGCAGGACGAGGTTTCGGTTCTTCTATTTGGCGTCGTTCTGACCAATGATGATACTGGTCGATCGTCTAATGACAGCAGCACACCTTGATCGCCTTCGGATCCTGGGCCTTTGCGCGCATGCCGACCTGACTGTCTGCGAACTAGCGGAGATTCTCGATCTTCGTCGGGAGCGCGTTGCGCGACACGTCCGGATGCTCGCCAGAGCCGACTTCCTTTGCGGCAACGGACAACGTCCTTGGTCCTCATATCATCTCAATGCAGAGGGCAAGGACGGAGGGTTGGTTCAATTCTTGGTCGATCTCCTGCCCCACGACGATGGGTATCATAAGCGGGACCTGGAGCGGCTCGAGGCGGTGCAAGACGCCTGGGCGAAGGGGACTGCTGCTTGATCTTGAAAGATCTGCCCAGATGGGAGCGCGAAACTACCATGAAGAACTCCACTGACGCAGCCATCGCAGAGGCCGGCACATACGGATGGTCTTCCTTGGTCCACGTCGATTGCCACGTTCACGAACTGCTTCAACGACAGAGGCGGCAGGAGCGAACGACGCTCAAACTCATCGCATCTGAGAACTTTGCCTCCTCAGCCGTGCTGGAAGCGACCGGCTCGATCTTCACGAATAAGTACGCCCAGGGGTATCCGGGTGAGCGCGACTACGAGGCAAACGAGATCGTCGATGAGCTTGAGACCCTCGCGATTGGGCGCTTGAAATCGCTGTTTGGCAGTGAACACGCCAAGGTCCAGCCTTATTCCGGCTCGCCGGCCAATCAGGCCATCTATCGAGCACTGTTGAGTCCGGGAGACAAAGTGATGGGCTTGCCTCTCCCCGAGGGCGGCCATCCGACCCATGGTTGGGCCGGCAACTTCTCCGGCCGCGATTATCAACACATCCCCTATGGGCTGCACGAACAGACGCAGCAAATTGACTATGACCGCTTGCGCGAGACAGCCAGGCGGGAACGGCCAAAACTCATTTGGGCCGGCGGAGCTGCCTATCCGCGTGTCTTTGACTACGCGGCAATGGCAGAAATCGCTGCGGAGGCTAACTCCTATCTCGTGGCCGACATTGCGCATATCAGCGGCCTGATTGTCGCTGGAGCGCATCCGAATCCCGTGGCCCATTGCGACGTCGTCACCAGCACGTCTCACAAGTCGATCCGCGGCCCCCGTGGAGGCTTCATTTTGTCGAAGAATGAAGATCGGTATCAGGCCCTCTATCATCCCACGAGTAAGTACAATCTCGCCAGACGGATTGATCGCGCGGTGTTTCCTCAACTGCAAGGTGGGCCGCACATGAATATCATCGCCGCGCTAGCTGTTGCTTTGCAGGAAGCCGCGACCCCGTCTTTCCGTACCTACGGTCATCAGATGGTCAGGAATGCCAGGGCTCTGGCCGAGGCGCTCGTGGATCGTGGTTATGACCTGGTCACCGGCGGGACTGACAATCACATGCTGATCCTTGATCTCCGGGGCCGGCCGCTATCAGGCAAAGCCTATGCCGAGCGCCTGGCAAGGGCAGGGATCATTACGAACTTCAATATGGTGCCGGGCGACCCGCGCGACCCGACGGTGACAAGCGGAATCCGCTTGGGGTCGCCGGCAGTGACGTCCATGGGCATGCGTGACGGGGAAATGGTGCAGATCGCCGCTTTCATTGACTCGGTCTGCCGCCAGCCCGAACGACCAGAAAGTTCATGCGAGCGTACGAAGAGACGTTGCCGACTTCTGCACTGCGTTCGGCGTCCCCGGCATCACCGACCGGTAAGCCACGCTAATCCAGAAACATCCCAGCTAACTCCAACACCTGAAGCGAGGGCATTCCATGACCAGACAGTTCGTGTTCTCTTCCGAATCCGTCGGCGCTGGACACCCGGATAAGTTGGCAGACAACATATCGGATGCCATCCTGGATGCCGTCCTTCGCGAGGATCCTAAGGCGCGCGTCGCTTGTGAGGCGTTGGTAAAGACGTGTGAAACGTTGGTGAAGACAGGGATGGTCGTTCTGGCTGGCGAGATCACCAGCCATGCGGAGATCGACTACAGCCAAGTTGCCCGCGATACGATACTCGATATTGGGTACGACGACGATGCCATCGGCTTTGATGGTCGACGTTGCGCCGTCGTTCTGGCTCTCACCGAGCAGTCGCCCGACATAAGCCAGGGCGTTGACGAAGGACGAGGGCAGGATCTCGAGCAGGGGGCGGGAGATCAGGGGCTGATGTTTGGGTTCGCATGCAGCGAGACCGAAACACTGATGCCCTTGCCGATCCAACTCGCCCACCGTTTGACGAAAAGACAGGCCGAGGTCCGGAAAACGGGGCTGCTTGGCTGGCTGCGTCCGGACGTAAAATCTCAAGTGTCCGTGCGCTACGAGGGTTTCCGCCCGGTGGCGCTGGATACCATAGTCCTGTCGACGCAGCATGACGAGGCGGTCTCACAAGACACGGTCCGCGAAGGCGTCATTGAGGAGATCATAAAACCGGTCCTGCCGACCCACCTGGATACTTCGGGGATCAGATTTCTGGTCAACCCAACAGGGCGGTTCGTGGTCGGTGGGCCTGCCGGCGACTGCGGCCTCACCGGACGCAAGATCATCGTCGATACCTACGGTGGAATGGGGCGTCACGGCGGCGGCGCCTTTTCGGGCAAGGACCCATCCAAGGTTGACCGCTCGGCGGCCTATGCCGCCCGGTATGTCGCGAAGAATATCGTTGCCAGCGGCCTTGCAGAGGTCTGCGAGGTCCAGCTTGCTTACGCGATCGGCGTGGCCGCGCCGGTGTCTATCCTCGTCAATACTTTCGGAACCGCAAAGATCGAGGAAAAAAGGATCGAGCGCCTTGTTCTTGAGCTGTTCGATCTCCGACCGAAAGGCATCATCAAAATGCTTGATCTCTTACGCCCGATATATCGCAAGACCGCGACATACGGACACTTCGGCCGTGAAGAGCCTGAGTTCACCTGGGAGAAGACGGACAGAGCCGACGACTTGCTGCGTGAAGCAGGACCGGCAGCTGCGTGATGGCCGCTGGATCAAGCGCATTCGGCAACCCATTTCAACTCGCGGACCCGCCCGCGCCCGGCGTGGCAGAAAGCCGGTGGGTTTTTGGCGGAGACATGAATTGATGCCGGACTATGACGTGCTTTGTATCGGAAATGCCATCGTCGACATCATCGCCCAGTGCGACGAGGCGTTCCTGGAGACCAACGGCATCATCAAGGGCGCGATGAATTTGATCGACACGCGGCGCGCCGAACTGCTCTACAGCCGCATGGGCCCGGCCATTGAAGCCTCGGGCGGCAGTGCCGGCAACACGGCGGCGGGCGTCGCCTCCTTCGGCGGTCGCGCCGCCTTCTTCGGCAAGGTCTCCAACGACGCGCTCGGCGAAATCTACGCGCACGACATCCATGCCCAGGGCGTCGCCTTCGACACCAGGCCGCTCAATGGCGAACCGCCGACGGCGCGCTCGATGATCTTCGTCACGCCGGACGGCGAGCGCTCGATGAACACCTATCTCGGCGCTTGCATCGAGCTCGGCCCGGAGGACGTCGAGGCCGACAAGGCGTCGGGCGCCGCGGTCACCTATTTCGAGGGCTATCTGTGGGACCCGCCGCGCGCCAAGGAAGCGATCCGGCAGACGGCCAAGCTCGCCCACGCCGCCGGGCGCGAAGTGTCGATGACATTGTCGGACTCGTTCTGCGTCGACCGCTACCGCGACGAGTTCCTCGATCTGATGCGCTCCGGCACCGTCGACATCGTCTTTGCCAACAGCCACGAGATCAAGTCGCTCTACCAGACCGCTTCCTTCGACGAGGCGCTGGCGCAGATCCGCAAGGACTGCAAGATCGCGGCCGTCACCCGCTCGGAGAAGGGCTCGGTCATCGTCCGCGGCGACGAGACCGTCACCATCGAGGCGACCAGGATTCGCGAGCTGGTCGACACCACCGGCGCCGGCGACCTCTACGCCGCCGGCTTCCTCTACGGCTACACGCAAGGCCGCAGCCTGAAGCAGTGCGGCGATCTCGGCTCGCTGGCCGCCGGGCTGGTCATCCAGCAAATCGGCCCAAGGCCAAGGCAGAATTTGCGCCGCGAGGCCGGGCAGGCGGGGTTTGATCTAGCCGGCCGATGTTGCGAGGAGCTGCCCGTCTCGCCTCGTGCAGGCTCCAGCAGCTCGACCTGTCGCATGTATTGCTCACCCGCCATCGCCAACTCGTGTGGCAACAGGTCAAGTCGCTAGACCCGCGCCCCCGGCCGCACGCGGCATGAACTTCAAGATCATCCTGACGGCTGTGTGATCGACACGGACGGTTTGAACCGGAAAGGCGACAAAAAATGCGCTACGACATGGTCATCATCGGCGGAGCCATCGTCGGCTCCTCGGTCGCTTATTATCTGCGCGAGGAGGGGTTTTCGGGCTCGATCGCGCTTGTCGAGCGCGACCCGCAATTTTCCCATGCGGCGACCACGCTGTCCTGCGCCTCCATTCGCCAGCAGTTCTCGATCCCGGAAAACATCCGGCTGTCGCAGTTCACGCTGAAACTGTTCCGGCGGCTCACGGAAGAGTTTGGCGCGGACGCCGATATCGGTTTTCGCGAAGGCGGCTATCTCATCCTTGCCGGCGAGAACGGGCTGCCGATCCTGCGAGCCAACCACGAGGCGCAGATGGCCGAGGGCGCTGACATCGTGCTCGAGGATGCCGAGGCGCTCGTCCGCCGCTTTCCGTGGCTGTCGGTCGAGGGCATCTCCGCCGGGGCCTATGGCCGCAGCGGCGAAGGCTGGTTCGACGCGCATGCGATGCTGATGCTGTTCCGCAAGGCACTGCGGACGAAGAACATCGATTTCATCACGGCGTCGGTGACGGGTATCGAGCGGCTAGGCGGCCGGGTCAGTGGTGTATTTCTGGACAATGGCGAGCGGCTCGAGGCCGGCACCGTCGTCAACGCCGCCGGGCCGAATGCCGGCAAGGTGGCAGCAATGGCCGGGCTGGTGCTGCCGGTAGAGCCGCGCAAGCGCAATATCTTCGTCGTCGAGGCGCGCGAGAAATATGACGACATGCCGCTGCTGGTCGACCCGAGCGGCATCTATGTCCGGCCGGAGGGCTCGGTCTACATCACCGGTGGCGCCGAGCCGGAAGAGGGCGAAGGACCAGCCGATCCCACCGACTTCGACCCCGACTGGCCGCTGTTCGAAGAGGTGATCTGGCCGGTGCTGGCGACCCGCATTCCGGCCTTCGAGGCGATCAAGCCAACGCGCGCCTGGGTCGGCCATTACGACTACAACACGCTCGACCAGAACGCGGTGATCGGCCCGCACCCCGAGGTCGGTAATTTCCTCTTCGCCAACGGTTTTTCCGGCCACGGCCTGCAGCAGGCGCCGGCGGTCGGCAAAGCGCTGGCCGAACTGATCGTGCATGGCGGCTATCGCACGGTGGATTGCTCCGCGTTTGGGTACAGCCGGGTTGCTGAGGGGCGGGCGTTTCGTGAGCTGAATGTGATCTGACGGAACCGCGGCGATCGCTTCGCGATTTTTGATGCTGGCGGGACAGAGGTCGCGCGAAAGATGCGACAGGCGGTGCCGCGGTACAAAGGCGTAGAGCTAAATGCGTTGGATCTGGACCGAAATCGAGCCTCAGACAAAGAAAAGCCCGCTGCCGGGAGGAGGTGGCAGCGGGCTCTATTTCGAATGAGACGCGGGAGGAGGTGCGCCCCAATCAGCGTCGGCACCACATCTGGGAGGAGTAGATGGCCGACAACATGATCATACCGATAGCCGCGGATATTGCAATGCACAATTTTCATATCGCAAGTGCGAAATGATGCCGCATCCGCTTGGTCGATCCTGAAAAAGTGCGGTCAGGCTGCGACTTTCTTGCGGGCACGCTTGGCAGGTGCCGGCGTTCCCGGTTCCTTCGGCTTGCGGCCCAGACCCATGGTCTTGGCCAATGCCGAGCGCGCCGCAGCGTAGTTCGGCGCCACCATGGGATAGTCCGCCGGCAGCTCCCATTTCGCGCGATATTCGTCAGGCGTAAGGCCATAGTGGGTAGCCAGGTGACGCTTGAGCGACTTGAACTTCTTACCGTCCTCAAGGCTGACAATGTAATCGGGTGTAACCGATTTTCTGATCGGTACGGCAGGCTTGAGAGCTTCCGGCTTTTCTGGTGCGGCACCACCAGCAGTGCCTGTCAATGCGACGTGGATCTGGCCGATAAGCCCAGGCAGCTCACCGACGGGAACCGGATTATTCGAAACATAGGCTGAGACGACATGGGCGGTGAGTTCGATGAGGCTGTCACCTTTGCTCTCAGTTTCTTCGGTCATGAAAACGCTCCTGCGGGCTTACACTAGGCGGTGGGGAATCAATTCATAGCTTAATAGTGACGACAGCGTTTGATGGCAACCAAGCCATTGCAAGATCTGTTGGCGGAACGCTACACAGCCGGCCGCAGTCGCGGATCTCCCTCTTGAACCGTCATCGTCCTGACAACACACTGTGCCATAGTCGCCGCGTCGATGCGGGCGCCTCTTCACGCAAACGGCTATTTGGAAGGTTGGTAGGAACGAATGAACGCTAAGGCTTTCAGCAGCCCCCTTTTTGTAAAGCGCGCAACGCACCTCATCCAAGAGATTGCCGGCCTTGCGGATGCAATCGATTTTCTCAATGAATGGCCGGAAGATCGCAGAGACCTGATCCACGAAGCCACCCTGAGGGCATGCTACGATGCATACGACGGGCGCAAGCCGGTAAGCACGGCGCGCAATGCATTTTTAGGCTTTGCGAAGCGGGTCGCCATATTGGAAGATCCCACCTCCGCGATGCAGTGGATCGCCGCCTGCAGATCGGGCAGTGGAAAAGTGCAGGTGTAGACTTCGACGAAGTGTTTGAGACTGGCGCGAGACGGGTCAAAGAGTGCAGTATGTCCAGGTCTCACAGCTACACCACCGAATGAGCAGCCGGAACCCGTTTGCGGCCCGGCGGGTGTGGCTGGCCGAGCAGCTTCACGACAAGATCCTCTGTCTGACGAATACGGGAATTCGTCCTTAGGAGGCCGCCAGTATCAGCGATCCGCCGCCGGGACCAGCCGCACCAGCTCCATGGTCAAATCGTCCATCTTGCTCGCTTTATGTTTTTGGCTGAGTGTTGATGGCCGATGCACGTCCGTAGAGCGTGACACCCCGCGAAGGTCATTCGCGGCAGGGCCGGAATGCGTAGTCTTCCTTACGTTATGAGCCTCCCGAACCAGCCGGGTGGCTGGCCGCGTCCCGAGAGGTCGAAACCGGAGGTGTGGCCGCCGCGGCGGCGCACGTATACAATGAGCATGCTGCTCTCCTTTGGTTGGGGAAATGGTCGGGTGAGATGGATGAGGCAGTTTTTGCCTGGCGGGACAGTGGACGCTGTCGCCTCTTAATGGCCAGCACATTGCACCGGAAATGATCACCGAAGCGGTCAGCAGGATTGTTTGAGATGGGTCGACCGGACTGCCCGTCACATGGGACCGATTCCAACCGTTGCGCAGTGATCTATTTTTGGTCCTTTACCTGCGTTCGGCGATAGCTCGCAAAGACATCTTCGGCCTCGGGCAGCTTCAAACCCTTGAGATCGATCATGACGCTGAATGAGGCCGTCGGCACGGCGCCTCGATGGAGTTCAAGATAATAGGTCCACCATGCATCGGAATCGGCCGGCCGGTTGAATGTGACAGTGCCGCTGGCGTCGCCATTGGCGATTTTGAGAGCGGATACCGTATTGTGCAGCAGCATCGATAAGATCTGAAGCTCGCAGACCACTTTTTCGAGCGACCATGCAACCATCACTTTCGCCATGTGGAAGTTAATCTTTGAAGCTTGTTTCGTCGCATTCTCCAGCGGCCTTGCCACCTCGAAGAAACTGGCGTCGCGTGAATAACCGACCGTCTGCATGGCCTCGGGCGACGGGGGAACGCCATATGTCTCCTCGATCCCAGCCACGAGCGCGAAGCGGCCATGCGTCGCGCGAAGCCCGTGCTTGATGCTGTTGTACTCCCAACGATGTTCCTCTTCCGCAAAGTCCGACAACATTTCCGCCAGGGCTTGCTCGAATTTGTTCACAGTCGCATCGCCGTCCCGCCAGCCAGCCCGCAGATGGAGGCCCATCAGCAGGTTGGAAAGCGAGAACGGAACGTCGTTGATTCTATTGTAGGCCGGCCGCTCTTCGCTCAGGATCGTCCGGGCCATACATATTGCGTCCTCGGTTCTGCACTTTTGAAAATAGCCGTGAACGGCGTGCGGTGCCTGAATGTAGGCGCCAAGAAGCATGACCAAGGTCTCGATACCGTGATGCCAGAGCATCCGCGCCAAAGACGACACATCCTTGCGCGTCTGGTCCTCATCGTCATCATTGTCGGACTTGGAGCTGCCAGAATCCATTAGCAGGACGGCCGTACGGGAGTAGAAGCTGGAATCGATACTCTCCAGAAAACTCCGATTGTCACGCGTGACATCGTCGCTCCAGACCACGAAAGGGCGCTCGATCACACAAAAAGCGGCGCGTCTTGGCATACAGGTCCCCGAAGCTCAACGGCATTAGACCGACGACGAATCAAGACGCTATCCTAGCAATTTCCCGGTCGTGGTTGGGGCTGCCCCGCGCCTGTGGTAGACCACGCGCCATCTAGAATGTGGACTAGAATGTGGATTATTCGGGTGCTCGTTGCCGTCACGCCGCAATCACTCGTTTGTCAGAGTGAAATTATCGGTTCCGGCACCGCCGCCTGCGGGTCAGGCGATGCGCACGACCGCAACTCCGTCGAGACCCGCCAGTTAGTGGCGAGACAGCGCTAGTGCCCCGCCATCTCTATGATGCAGGTGAGAGCAGTTCGAGGAGCGGCGATTTCGGCTTCCAAATGACTTGCCAGCTTGACGGAGCTTCTCCGGTTGAGCACCAAGATGGATCATGGCCAAGAACTCAAATGCCGCAGCGCCCAAACTCTATCCCGCCATTGCTAGGGCTCTACTCGACTTGTCTCCCACACGGGAGGGCTTTGAAGGCCTTCTAGCTACGCTGATCGAGGCGACGACTGGAGGCCGGCTCGCTTTAATGTCGTCCGGCGATCAAGCTGGGGTGGACGCTGTCGCTCCTACTTCGGGGTTCGCACCGCGTCGGGCAATGCAGGCCAAACGGTATGCCGAAAGCACCAATCTCGATCAGAATCATCTACTCGGCGAGATGGATCGTGCCGGCCAGCGGTTTTTCGGCTTGGACTGTTGGGTACTCGGCTCGACAAAGACAATCCGCGGCAAGGAGCGAGAGGAACTGCAGGTTCACGCTGAGAGCAAGGGCTGTGGACTGGTCATGCTCGACTGGTCTCTGTTCGGCGGACTCCCGCGCCCGATGTCGAGCGGATCATGCACCTTCGCGGATGCCGCGCGAACTGCGGCAGCCTCAGCCGACGCCTCCAGTTCGGCGGCGACCGCGTCCCGGCCTTCGGCCAAGGCACGGGCGAGCACGACCAGCTCGTCGGTCTTTTGCGCCGCGAAGGCGAGCCACGACCTCACATCCGCATCGATTGCCGTCTCCATGTCCAGGTCGATCGGCACATGCAGCATCGAGCAGGACGGGGCGATCTCCACGCGGTCCAGCGGCCAGCCGGCGACGATCGGCTTGATGCAGTCAAGTATGGCAGGCAGGTCTGCGCGCCAGACGTTGCGGCCGTCGATCAGCCCGAGTGAGAGCACAAGTTCCTTCTGCGCGATCCGGCTGACGGTCTCCAACTGCTCTGGAGCGCGCACGAGATCGACGTGCAGTCCCGCCACGGGCAGAGAAATTGCGGTCTCGAGATTGTCTCCCAGCGATCCGAAATAGGTAGCGACCATGATCTTCAACTCGGGTGCTGCTTTCGACAGCCGGCCGTACGCGAATTGGAGCGCATTCCGTTCGTTGGGAGTCAGATCGAGCACGAGCGCCGGCTCGTCGATCTGCACCCAATCGGCTCCCGCGAGCTTCAGCCTCCGCAGGAGCTCCTCGTAGACGGGCAGCAGCCGTGGCAGGAGCGCGATAGGGTTGAAACCTTCCTCAGGTGACTTCGCCAACTTGAGAAAGGTAACCGGTCCAAGCAGGACCGGGCGAGTGTGGATGCCGAGCGCCTTGGCCTCGAGGAAGTGATCGACCGGTTTCGCCGACGAGAGGGCAAAGCTCTGATCGTCCGTGGTTTCCGGCACAATGTAGTGATAGTTGGTGTCGAACCATTTGGTCATTTCCATCGCGGCAAGGCCATGCCCGTTGGCCGCATACTCGTCACCGGCATGTCCACAATCCGCGGCCTGACCTTGGTTGCCGCGCGCCATGGCGAAATAGATATCGGGTGGGACCTCGCCGTCAGTCCAGGCGTATCGCGCCGGCACGGCGCCGACCATGGCGACGGTGTCGAGCACATGGTCATAAAGCGAGAAATCGTTCGACGGGATTTTCGACACGCCGTCATCGTGCTGCTCTCTCCAGCTAGCGGCGCGTAGCGCCTTCGCCGTCGCGAGCAGGTCGGAAGCGGGAGATTTTCCGGACCAGTAGCTTTCAAGCGCGAATTTCAGTTCCCGCCGTCGACCGATACGCGGCACCCCTAGCGTTGCCACAGGAATTTGTTGAGAGACAGTCATGCTATACCCCGATGGTTGGGGCGTGGGGACAAGGAAGGCGCGAGTAGGCGGCACGAAGCCGGGCTAACCGCGACCACCGAGACACCCCGCCCGTGGACGTTGTTCGTCGTGGCAGGTCTCCTGGCTCGCGGGTCAAAGCCTCTGCCCGTCTTCCCGAGGCCGTTCGCCTCAGTGACATCAAATGGACTTGGCTCGCCGCTAACAGTTGCGGGGGCAGCGCCGGCATCGCACCGGCTTCCCTCTTAGCTCCGCTACGGCAGTGCCGCGCGGAGAACCATGACATGCGCACAATCACAGCCGCTTCGGTCATTGTCAATACCATATAACGAGATGTTTATGTCATTATGCGAATAATGCCATTGCGCTGATGGGTCTCTTTCAACCCAAAGTCGCATACGCGGTGGGCAGCCCGAGTTCGGCGACGATCGGCGCGGCGGCTCGCTCCGGCAGGAGATAGCTGTCGAAACGCCGATAGGCGGAAGATCGCTCGACCCAGACATCGCTCGAACGCAGCTTGTTACGCAAGTGAGCCAGTATCGCGATCTCGTCGAGCCCCCCGGCAGGGCCGGGCGGGCTCTATGCCGCCGCGGCTGGCCGCGGCTCTACGGAGCCGGCACGCCGTCTCCGCCCTTGGGGGTGACGACCCCTGCCACACGGCGGCCCCCGGGGGGGCGCGCCCCGCCCTCCCTCCGATGCGCCTTCGCCACGCCGGGCAGGGCCGCGGCCGGCAGCCCGGCCCGCCGCGAACGCGCATCGACCCGGACCCACCCGCTCTCGGCGATGGCCAGGGGTGCTGCCGCACCCTGCTTTTCGAGTCAATACCGGCGACCCTAACGGGCTTTTTGCAGTGCTTCGATGAGCGCTGCCGCTTCCTTGCGATTCTTTTGCGCCCTGTCCGCCGCCAGCGCCCTTTCGGCATCGGTCAGGTCCGCAAGAAAGCGGAAGCCCTCGACCACGCGGGCGATCATGCCGTCGAGGTCGGGCTTTTCGTCCTTGCGCAGAAGGGCCGTCAGGTCGCCGATATCGTAGTCGCCGCTGCCCTTCACGCGCGCGGCGAGAAGGTCGTAGTCAAGGCCCCCGCCGCCGCTGTTCCAGAGCTTGAGCACAGCGAGCGCCCGGATCAGATCGCGGTCGAGCGCGCGGCGCGCGATTTCAGCCAGGTCGTGCAGGTCGCGGATTTTCGAGCGCTGGCTGGCGGCGCGGATTTTCTCGGCGACGGCTTCCTCGAACGCGGTCGACGGAATTGCGGCGGGCTTGAAGGGCAGCAGCCTGAAATAGTCCTGCTCGATCTGCGCCGCCGCCGCGACCGGCATGACAGGCGTCTCGCGCGTGCTGACCTGAAGCTTGATCTTTGTGCCCCGTTCGTTGTCGGCATGAAAGCAGACCGGGTTGGCGGCGCAGCCGTCGTCGGTCAGATACCAGTCCTTGTCCTTGTCGAAGCGAAAGGACAGGCCATGGTAGGGCTGATCCAGCGCCTCCAGCATCAGCATCATCAGGTCGTCGACGGGAATGTCCGTGCGACGCGTGAAATCGAGGTCCGTCGACAAGCGCCCACGCGGACCGAAGACCATCTTGCGCAGCATCGTGCCGCCCTTGAAGGCGACGTGGTCGGTAATGCTCTTGTCAGTGAAAAGCTGGAGCAGGTAGGTCAGGATCACGTCGATCTCGACATTGCCGATGTCGCGGGCGCCGGAGCGCGCGGCGACCTTGCGCAGGTCATTGGCGGACAGCATCAGCTTTCCTCCCGCCTGCGGATGCGCGGCACTTCGGTCAGCAGGTCATCCTTTCGCGCATGGACGAACAGGCCCCAGGCGGCGACATAGCCGATATCGCCGTCGCGCTGTTCGGCCCGGCCGAAATGCGACCGGTAGTTGGCGGTTATCAGCGCCCGCACGACGGCCCTCACCGGATCGGGCAGAGGCCTGCCGACGAGGTCGGACAGGAAGCCCAGCCGCTGGAGGACCGCCTTGGATTTCATGGTCGTCGCCGCGGCCAGCACTTCCTGCGGATCGGTTTCGGCGAGCGCGCTGTGCACGATGCGCGTTAGTTCCGCAGGGCCGCCGGCAAGGTCCGGGCGGTCAAGGCAATCGACGAGCGTCTTGGCCGGCGTGGAAAGGGCGACCGTGCGTCCGTAGATGTTGTAAGGCTCGTACCCGAAGAACTTGCGAACCGTGACCTTCACGAAGCGCACGGCGCTGCCCTCGATGAGTTTTGCCGGGGTCTGGCGCGTGACCGCGACGAACACCGTCATAGGCTTTTGCGTAGTGAAGCCGTGCCAGGAGGCGGCCGACCACCAGCCGATATAGGAGGGTTCGACCGCGGCGGCCGCGAGGGCGAGAACATTATTCTCGCCGAGATTTTCAGGGCCGTGTTCGGGCGGAAGCAGCATGTACTTTCCGCCGACGATGCGCGACAGCCAGCCCTTGCGGACAAGGTTGCGGATGACCTTGCGCGCGGAGGTTTCGGGCACGTTCGGCCCGAGGATATCGAGGATGTCCGCCGTCTGCACCAGCGAGCGGCCCTCCTCGCGGAGAGACAGCACCACCTTGCTCTCGGCCTTTCCCAATGTGCGGAGATTGGTTTCCATGCGATTTTAGCCCTCCTGCGGCTAAAGCTCTATACAGAGTAATCTATCATGGAGCTGCCGGTCAAGATTTTTGATTGGTTTGTATTGGAATCTAGCCCTGCAAAGGCTAAAACCGTATATAGAACAATCACGATCTGCCAAAGCAAAAATGCCAGCGGGTCAAAGGCTTAAGGAGGGAACAGCATGAGCGACGTGGCGAAGATTCTGGGGCTGATCGAAAGCTGCAACGATCCCGAAAGGCTGAGATCGTGGATCAGGAACGCCCGCGAGAAGGGCGAGCGGCGCGTTGCCGACGCGGCCTTCCGCAGGCTGGTCTCGGTGCTGCCGAAAGAGAAGCCAGGGACCGTCGAGCATGATTTCTGGCAGACGATCCATGCATTCGAGCATGTCCTGTCCGAAGAGCGCGGCAAAACAACCCGGCTCGCGCGCACAAGGCAGAAAGTCGCAAGGGTAGGAGAAGTTCAGACCCTTCAAGATTGGGCCATGAGCGCCAAGAGCACAGACGGCCTCACCATGCTGCTGGAGCGAAACATGCCGGAGCTGACCGGCGAGGCCATCGTGCTGCGGCACGCGGACCGGTTTGGGTTGGAGGTCATCGCAGCGGCAAGACGGCGGCTGGAAGTGGCCGGCATCGATGTCGCCGCGCTTCCCGGCGCTGCCGCGGAATGACCGCCCGCAAAAAGGACCGCGGTTTTCGATTGCCGCCCATCGTTGCGGGCGAGTGGCGCGGCGAGATCGTCGGCGCGCCCGGCATCAATTTCGGCCAGGTCGTTCAGCCGGGGCCCGCCAGTCCGTCGAGTTCACTTACATCATTCTCCCCGCCACGCTCATCATGCCGAACGCCGCGTTCATGTGGCCGGGCGTCGTGATGATCATGGCGCCGACCCCCATGAAGACAGAATTTCCTGACGCCGGCGCGCTCTTCCAGGCCGGCAGCATGCCGTCGCTGAGCCTCTCGCTGGAAGTCACCAGGCCGCAGTTTTCCGATATGCTGCCGCATCGAGGCCCGGCGGTTCAAGGATTTTCACTTCACGCTGGAGGAGGAGGTTGCAGGCTCCTGGCCGGTGCGGAGCTGGGGCATGGGAGCTGCCGTCTAGCGCTTGAGCGGGCCTGCATTCATTCCGAAATTGCACTCATAGCAATTCGGCCTGGATGTTGCCGATGTCATCCGTGCCGCCGTGATAGACGGCGATCTTGTGTCCCTTGGTCCAGACTGTTTTGTAGCGGGGATCGGGCCGCAGCGGGATGTCGCTCCACAGTCGGCCGCATCGGGCACAGGCGGGCGAGGCGGCGAGCAGCGCCTTCCATTCCGTCGCCGTGTGCCGTCCGCCGTTGGCGGCTCGCCGGCTGTTGCGCACCTTTCCCCGCGCATTGCGGCAATCCATGCAGCGGTTCCAGCTATTGAACCGGCAGCCGCCGCACTTCGTGCAAGTCCTGGCCTTCAGAAAGTCGCTCAACCTCTCCTCGTCGGTATCGCCCGGTTGAAGGCGCAACTCCGGTCCTGATTTTTAGCACGGAAATTACAGTTTCAACCCGCGACGGTTTTCCAGGTACGTCACCGCTTTGTCCAGAGCGCGCATGATCTGAAGTTGAGGCGCAAGCGGCAACGCCGAGGCGAATGCGGTCCTCTCGGCGACGCCGGGTCGCCGGGCTCAAAGGTGTAAAGTCGGGCCAGGTCGTCACTGTCCGTCGGGAATCTCAGTAGTTGTTCCCGCTCGGCTTGCTTAGCGTGCTTGCGCATTCGCCCATCAGCGCGCTGATGACCATAGCCGGAACCGGAAAGGAGAGGTGGCGCCACAGGTCGGCGGGCTGGGGCTGGGCCGCCAGCGTCTCTAACAACTGCGCGGCGATCGCCTCGTCCTGCTGCGCGAGCAGCTTCACCCTGCGGTTGCTGAAGGCCGGCGTCACGATCGTGCGTAACCGCGGTCATGCTCGCGCCCTCGTGCGAGACCAGCCACCCCGGCGAACCGAGAATCACCGAATCCGGGGTGAATGCCGCACTCTCTAAGCGACGGAAGGGCGGAAGGTGACCGGCAGGCGCTGCGGGCAGCGAATGACGTAAGACGGCATGTAGACGACCTCCTCCGCGGCGATGGCCAGCGCCAGATCCTCCAGCCGCCCGAACAGCGCGGGGAAGGCGTAGCGCAATTCCAGGCGCGCCAGCCCAGCGCCCAGGCAGGAATGCGGCCCCTCGCCGAACGACATGTGCGGGTTGTGCCGCCGGGTGACATCGAACCTGTCGGCGCCGGGACCGAAGGCCTTTTCGTCCCGGTTCGCCGCATGGAACGCCATCAGGACGGCGTCGCCGCGGCGGACCATGCATCCGTCGATCTCCACGTCCTGGGTGGCATAGCGGAACGGCAAATTGGGCACTGAGCTGCCCCAGCGCAGGATCTCCTCGATAGCCTGTGACCACGGAACTTGGCCGCTGCGCACCAGGTGAAGTTGCTCCGGATGCGTCAGCAATGCCAGCACGCCATTGCCAATGACGCCGGCGGTGGTCACGAAGCCTGCAGAGAACACCATGAACAGCATGTCGATGAGCTCGGTGTCCGAAACGAGCTCACCGTTGTCGCGCGCGACGATCAGGGCCGAAGCCAGATCATCGCCGAGCTGGCCCCGCTTCAGCGCGATCAGGCGACGGAAGAACTCCGGGATGCGCTGCCGCGTCTGTCGCACCTCTGCGGCTGTGGCGGAGGTGCTGGCCCGGCTGTAGGTAAGCGCGACGATCTCCTCGCGCTGTTCGTCCGGCAAACCGAACAGTTCGGCGATCAGGTTGGTGGGCAGCGGAACGGCGAACTCGCACATCAGATCGGCACTGCCGCCGCGCTGTGCCATCTCGGCCAGGAGTCGATCGACGCATTGTTCGATCCGTGGCGCCAGCAAGGCGATACGACTGGGCGCGAAGCTCCTGGACAGCAGGCCGCGCAAGCGCTGGTGATCGGCGGCAGACGCCGTGACCATGTTGTCCACTTTGCACATCCCGATCAGCGGATGATCCTCGGGAATCTCGCCGTCCTGCAGCGCCCGCCACTGTCGCCAGTCCCTGTTGAAACGCTGGTCGGAAAGCATCCGCCTGAGCGTCTGATGACGGCCTGCCGCCCAGGTCACCACATCGCCTGGCAGCGACACTCGCGCCATCCCCCCCTGCTGCAGAATCGCAGAAGACAGATTGTCAAGTTGCGTGGGAGCGGCCGACACACCGATCACATCGCAATGATCGTCATCTACGCGCATGCCGACAACTCCCTTAAGAACCAACGCGGGTCCACTTCTCGGCACGGATGATCCGCGCGCGCACTTCGAAAAAGTGCCCTTCAGGGCACTTTTCGACCTTAGAAGCGGTAAGTGACACCTGCGCCTATCAGCCACGGATCGAGCTTGGCTTTCCCGGTCAGCTTTGCGCCGCTCACCGTGACGTCGAAGTCTGGCCTGAGGAACAGCTTCTTCACGTCGAAGTTCACGCCCCAGTGCTGGTCCACCATGTAGTCGAATCCGACCTGCAGCGCGGCGCCGAATGTGTTCTTGACCTTGAGATCATCGGCGCTGCCGGCTTGCTGATGATAGAAGATCGTATAGTTCACGCCGGCGCCGACATAGGGCTTGAAAGCACCGAAATGGGTAATGTGGTACTGCAATGTCAGCGTGGGCGGCAGCAGCCAGACCTTGCCGACCTTGCCCAGCCCGCCGATCGCACCTTGGCCATCGATGTTGGCATAGGTGGTGCCGAGTATGAGTTCGGCGGCGATGTTTTCGTTGAAGAAATACGATATATCGAGTTCCGGCGTCACGGTGTTCGAATACGAAAGACCGGAGCCGGGCACCGCGTTGACGTAGCCCGAATCCTCAGTGATCACCCCCAACGCCCGCAGGCGGATCTGCCAGGGGCATGGTGCTTTCGCAACCGGGGCTCCTGCCTGCGGGACGCTCTCGGCTTGCCCAACATCTGCCGCGCCGGCCTGTCCCGCAACGATGAGGACGACAGCCGCTGTTAGTGCCCGCGCCACGCCAATTCGCGATCTCACCATGCTCTTCTCTCCTTGATGTTCAGAAACGACGCACTTCGCCTTGATTGAATCCTGCTCGCATCAATCGAGTTTGACGGAGCGCTCATGCGGGATAGCCCCCGCATGTGTCGTGCCAAACGAGAAAATCATTGCAAAACAAAGCGATCGCTCTGATAGCGCTGTGTCTCATGTCGGACTTCGTCGAAGATCCGACAATTGAGTGCAGCTGTGGCCGCCGCCGGGTAGCCGAATGCAGTCCCCAGTCGCCTCGGATCTGCGACGGCAACGGGCTGCACGTTTCAAAACTCTCGGAATTTCACACGCGTATCGCAAGATTGGGGACCCTGGACACCCCCAGATCGGCTTGCCCGCGTAGCAGCGGCAGTTGTCTATGGGACGCGGCCATCTGCAAACGCGATGGTATCGTCCGGAATATTATATTGGCGAACTGAATACCACGTCGCGCATACTTGCAGCTGGCGGGGACAAACGCCCATGCGGCCTGTAGAGATATCCTCGGGTGCCTACATGAGCGAAGTACCACACCTTACCTTCGATTCTCGATACGACTGGCGTGAGCACGGGGCCTGCTGGTCGGTACTGAGCGGGCGCGGCGCCTGGTCCTTCGGCTGCGGATAGTCGGCTGAGGCACCTGCCAAAACCTGCTCTCCCTGCCCGAGAGCCGTGTGAGTGGATCAAGCGATCTTGCAAAATAAGGCGTCCCGAGAACGGTCTTCGACTCTTGTCATGAAAGCCGGTGCACGCGCCACTCATCAATGGGAAATGCGGCAACAGTGAAGTATGTGTTCGTCATTAAATGCGAGCACCAAAACTATGGGCCGAGCGGTTTCGCATAAATGTGCAATATGTTCAATTTGTGCAAGTAAAATAGCAAATTAGTTGCATAAAAGCAACGTCTCAACTATATATAGCTGCAAGATGCACTTTGAACTTGTACAAAGTGACATCGCCCGTACCGTCACGATGCGACAGATGCCCTGCGATGTGCATCTGTTTCGATCATGGGGGCAAGGAAGGTCGTCCATCGATGTTCTCCCCCTTTTTGTTGAGAGGGACAGTTGAAGCCGCGAGACGGTTGCCAGGCCGCGAGCATGTGAAAACGCAACACATCGCCGTCCTCCAAGCTTCATGTCTTCAACGCTCTTTCAGCGGGTTGCTGAGGGAATGCTATAAGGAAAGCCAGACATGTCCGGGCCGACTGATCTTGCGGATGAAAAGCGCCAGAGCGAGCTTTCAAGCTTTGTCATGAGGGAGGTGCAACGCATTCTTGCCCAATGCGATGAGGTGAGGCAGGGCGACAGGGCCGCTGTTGCGCCTTCGGGGTCTGCTTCCGACGATCTGACTGCAGTGGCCGCTGAATTGCTTGGCAGGCTCGAGGCTGAAGCAGCGCGACGGCTTAACGCTCAGGCGTGCGAGATCGCTTCCCGGCCGCGGCCAGCCGATCATCCGCTCGGGCATCCGGTACTGAAAGATTATCCGAGAGAAGGCGCGCGGATTGCTGAGTGGGCCGGTCCAGTTGCGGGCTCGACGCATCTCGAGAGACGTTTTGGAATACCGCGGTCAACGCTGCATTGGTGGCAGCGACATAATGATGTGATTGCCTTTCGGAGAGGCTCCCGCAAGCATGTATTTCCTCTGGCTCAGTTCATCGACGGCAGGCCTATGCCCGGAATCCGGCAGGTCCTTTCCTCGATCTCCGATCCCAGATTGGCTTGGCTGTGGCTGATAAGCCCCTCGCCTCTTCTCAAGGGCCGCCTTCCTGTCGAATTGCTCAGAGAAGGCACGAACACAGAAGTTGTTGCATCTGCCGCCCGGGCTATTTCTCTGATTGAATCTGTCTGACGATTGGCCAAGCGTCGGCTGTTGTTTGCGCACATTCGTACGCAAATGGCCAATGTATCAATTGTGCGGTTTGTACAAATGTATAGTTGTTCAATTTGTGCAAGTAATACCGGTAGATTTAGTGATAAAAATGCAACGGATACTTCTGCACGTAGCTGACAAACGGAATTTTACCTTGCACTATTCCGTCCCGTGAATAGCGTCCGAGGCGGGAAGGATGCATCGTGATGCGCATCTTTTTCGATCGTGGGGACAGGGAGCGGTTCGTCTATCGACGTCCTCGCCCTTGCAAATCATTCAAGGAGATCAAGTATGAACATCAAGAGCCTTCTTCTCGGCTCAGCTGCGGCCCTGATCGCAGGTTCGGGCGCCCGCGCCGCCGACGCGGTGACGGTCGCCGAGCCGGAACCGGCTGAATACGTCAAGATCTGCGACGTCTACGGCTCGGGCTACTTCTACATCCCCGGGACCGAAACCTGCCTGCGCATCGGCGGCTACGTCCGCTATAATATCGGCGTCGGCGATGCAGGTACGTTCGATGGGGTCGAAAACGTTCCGGACCAGCAGGGCGACGGCACCAACGATACCTATGCCAAGTATGCCCGTTTCACGCTCAGGACCTGGACCGGCCAGGAAACGGAACTGGGCACGTTGAAGACCTTCACCGAGACACGCATCACCTGGGGCAATAACAGCGGCGACTATTCCGACCAGACTCCGCCCAATGGCAGATGGATCAATCGCGACAGAGGCGTCACCCTCAATTTCGCCTGGATTCAGCTCGGTGGTCTGCGCGTCGGCAGGGATGACTCGGCCTTCGATTCGTTCATTGGCTACGCCGGCAACGTTCTCCAGGATACGCTGGTTCCCTACGGCGGTTTCGACACCAATGTCGTGCAGTACTACTTCGACGCCGGCAACGGCTTCTCGGCCGTGGCTTCGTTGGAAACCGGCTCAGAGGACGGGTCCGGGGATACCTCGATCGACAGCTACGTGCCGAACGTCGTCGGCGGCGTGAAGTGGACGCAAGGCTGGGGCGCCATCAGCGGCGTCGCTGCTTACGACAGCAACTACGAGGAATGGGCCGGCAAGGTTCGCTTGGACTTGACCCCGATCGAGAACCTGGCGCTGTTCGTCATGGTCGGCTACGGCTCGGAAAACGAAGACTTCAACGCTGGCCGCAATTTCTTCAAGGAGTGGGGCGGCAACTGGGCGGTCTGGGGTGGTGGCACCTACACAATCAACGAGAAGACCAGGTTCAATGCTCAGGCTTCGTATGACGAAGAAAAGAACCTCGGCCTCGCGGCGAATATTCAATACGACCTCGTACCCGGCCTCACGGTCACGGCCGAAGTCGACTACCTCAACGTCGGTTCGGATGATCGTTTCAACTGGACCGGTGCTTCCAAGGATAGCAACATCGGCGGTATCCTCCGCTTCCAACGCTCGTTCTGAGGATAAAGGGGCTCGTTTTCTCCGCGTTCGGAAGGGGGATGCGAGCACTCGACCTTAGCCGAACCGTTGTCGGTGCGGCATTGACACGGTTATCGGCGGATTGCTTGGTGGGGCTGACCTCCGACCTGAGCATTTCGTCGATGAGAAGGGCGCCCTGTTCCCGGGCGCCCTTTTTCAAGCGTATTGCCACCAGACTCGTGCAGGCGAGGGATCGCGGAAAAAGTGAGGCGGACCGCTCTTTTCATGCCGGAACGGCATGATCCGCAAACCGCGCTGGCGGCAGTTCAGGTTGAAAAGCAAAGGCGCCGACCAGACTCCCGGCCGCCCGATGCCTCGCCAGCAAGAGGTCCGTGGCGGGGCCAGCGCTTGCGGATGTCATCCAGAATCGCCTGAGTTCCAGCCCCGTCAAATGCAGGCGGGGTGATGTTGACCATCAACAACCGTCCATCAGAATCGATGGCGATGTGGCGCTACCGCTCTTCTTGACGCGTCGTACCCTCTTGTTTCCGCTCGCGGAGCCTTGACCGACTGGCTCTCGATTCGCCCGCCGTGCGAACCGGCCTCGCGCCCGCTCGGTCGCGGTCCAGCGTCAGGTGGAGCAGAATACGCCGCGCCAACTCGCGGCCCAGCAGTAGACCATCTGCCAGCGCCGAAATGCATCGGCAGCATCCGCCAGCCGCAACCCGAGCGCACAAGGTAGCGCAACCTGTTGATCACTTGATGAAAATCAGCCTCGCGCGGACGGCCCAACGCCCCAGGCTTCGGCATTACCGGCGCGATCTGTTCCTACTCCTCGTTCGTCAGATCGGACGGGCAGCGCCTGGCTTCTTGGCGATCTGGCCACCGGCCAGGCATGAGCGTTAATGCGTGCAAGCTCGTAAAACCGCCGTGCAAGGGCGGGCATTCGCGATCAGCCTCGGCAGGACATCTAGCCGGCTCATGGGGGCGCCCGCGCGCCTTCTGGCGCGGGCCGGGTGCTCGTGAACCGAGCCCGCTCTTCTTCGACTTGCTCAGGCAGTCTCGGCCATTCGGCTTCGCCCCCTGGCGCGGGGCAGCCTTTCGGCTGTTGACGGGCGCCGGCCTGCCGGCCGGCGTCGTTTTTTGTGGTGGCCTTCCCCCGAGGCGCGCGGTGGGCGGCACTCCCTTCTACGCCCGCCGCGGCGTCCCGCAACCCTTCGCCTGGCGTTTCGGGCCCTTCTCTCCGTTCCGGTCCTTCGGATGCGCCCCGTCTTCGACGTCGGGCCTTTCCGGTCGCTTTCGCCGCCCACCCCGCTTCCGGGAAGGCGCGGGATTGAAGAGCGGAGGACCAAACCATGCGTGCAAAACACAAGCGTTCCGGCAGCGGAGAGGCTGGCGCAAGCAGGAGCGGCGCACGGGCGCCAGCCTTTATCAGGAAATCACACCGAACTCGAGCGCGGCACCGTGCCATGGGTCAAGCCATGGGACAGCGCAAAAGCCGGCCTGGGCCTGCCCAGCTACGCGGCCACCGGGCGCGCCTATTCCGGCGTCAATGTCCTGATCCTTTGGGGGGCGGTTATCGAGCGCGCTTACCCCAGCCAGAACTGGCTCACCTTCCGCAGGCGCTTTCCCTTGCCGGCAATGTCAGGAAGGGCAAACACGGCACCACCATCGTGCATGCCGATCGCTTTGTTCCCAAAGACGAGAAGGAACGCGTCAAAACTGATGGCGGCGAGCCGCAGGCGGTGCCTTATCTGAAGCGCTTCACCATCTTCAATGTCGCGCAGTCCGACAACCTGCCCGAACATCTCTATGCCGCCGCCGAGCCGCCGCCCGCGCGCCAGATCGTCCCACAGGCCGAGGCGCTGATTCACGGCTGCGGCGCTGATTTTCGCACACGCGGCGATCGCGCTTTCTACATGCCGAGCGGCGACTACATCCAAGTGCCGCCGCAACCGGCGTTCTTTCAGCAGATCGACTAGTACCGCACCTGCTTTCATGAACTTGGCCACTGGACCGACCACTCGACGCGGCTTGCGCGCGACCTCTCCGGCTCGTTCGGTTCCAAGGCCTATGCGCGCGAGGAATGTCGCCGAAATCGCCGCCGCCTTCGTCTGCAGCAGTCTCGGTATCGAGCCCATCGTGCGCCATGCCGATTACATGGGCTCATGGCTGAAGTAATGGCGAGCTGGCCAGTATGCGAGTAACCACCAGCAGCCGATCATGTGAAGGAGTGCACATCGTCAATGGTGTGAGCCCCTGCTTCACAGCTAATGCGCTTGCTGGGCGACCATTGACGGGATCACTTGAGCTTGACCCTCGGGCGACTGAAGAATATATCCCGTTCCATGATCAACACCGCGCTCATCGCTGCCGGCTATTATGCGACGTTCCGATAGGAGCGGCGCGGTTAGATCATTGACCGGAACAAGCCGCCGTCCAGGCGGCTTTCGTTTTTCCGCGATCCTCCTGGCGGATTCACCTCAGGAGACTCAAAGATGGCCACAGCTTCGGAACTTTCCGCCGACCAGATCGAGTCGCGCTCAGCGATACTGAAAACGCTAATTGAGCGCGGCTATGTCAATCAGGCGACGAATCTCGCCGGGCTTGACGATGCCTTTGCGACAGGCATGGTGCCCGCCTATGTGGGGTTCGATGCCACTGCCGACAGCCTCCATGTCGGCCATCTCCTGCCGATCATGACGCTGAGGCGCTTACAGCAGGCTGGCCACAAGCCCATCGTGCTGATTGGCGGCGGCACCACTCGCATTGGGGATCCAAGCTTCCGATCCGAAGCGCGCCCCATGCTGACCAAAGAGCAGATTGCCGCCAATATTGTTGGCATCCGCACGGTCTTCAACCGCTTTCTCAGCTTCGGAGAAGGGTTAACGGACGCAGTTTTGGTCAACAACGCCGATTGGCTGGATGATCTACGTTGGATCGACATGCTGCGCGATATCGGTCGCCATTTCTCAGTAAACCGAATGCTCTCCTTCGACAGCGTGAAGTCGCGGCTGGACAGGCAGGAAAACCTGAGCTTCCTCGAGTTCAACTACATGATTTTGCAGGCCTATGACTTTCTGGAACTGTCGCGGCGGGTCGGATGCCGGTTGCAGATGGGCGGCGCCGACCAATGGGGTAACATTATCAACGGCATCGATTTGGTGCGCCGGATTGAGGGCAACGAAGTATTCGGCTTGACCTCGCCACTGCTCACCACCGCATCGGGTGGTAAGATGGGTAAGACCGCGGCGGGCGCAGTGTGGCTCAATGCCGACCGGCTCTCACCCTATGATTACTGGCAGTTCTGGCGCAACAGCGAGGACGCGGATGTCGGCCGTTTCCTGCGGCTCTTCACCGATTTGCCGCTCGATGGGATCACAGCTCTGGAGCGGCTGAGGGGCGCGGAGTTGAACGCGGCCAAGGAGCGGCTCGCCAACGAGGCCACCGCGCTCGCTCATGGAGAAAAAGCTGCAAGGCAGGCAGCGGAGACGGCGAGGCAGGCGTTTGGACAAGGAACTGCCGCCGAGGGATTGCACATGGTCATGCTGACATCGGCCGAGATCGCTGAGGGCGTAATCTTGGCCGATCTTCTCGTCCGCACGGGGTTGGCGGGATCAAAGAGCGAGGCCCGTCGTGCGATCGCTGGCCGTGGTATCCGACTTGACGGCGAGATCGTCGAGGATGCTGAGCGCCGCATCGACATGATTTGCGTTCCTTCGCGGCTATCGCTGGGGCGTAAGCGCCACGCTGTGATCCGCGTCGCGGACTAATCCGACGAATGGTTCTCGCTGATGTGTTGCCGGTGCCGTGAAAATATCGGCACAGCCTGTCCGCCGGCTATCGCTTCTGCCCGCTCGGCCTGAACGTGGCAGCGGTTTGCTGCGCATTATTCTCGGCATGAGATTCTCGGCTGTCGTTCAAACTTAGTCGAGGAAATTGCCATGTCACATAGATACCGCGCATTGGGGGACGGAAGGAACAGGCCTCCCGCGCTTGTACCCTGGCCTTGGTGCTGCATCCATCCGCTGCCCTGAGATCCCCCTCGCATTAGAAGGCTCCTAATTTTGAAGATACTGGCCAATCAGATGTAAATCGAACTAAACACTTCGGGGAACGCCTCTTGTCAGACCACTCCATCGCAAACAGTTTTTGAACGCCTTCCTGCATTGCCGCGCCATGACGGACATCTCGGCGCAGGAGCAACTGATGGCCCGTTCGCTGGCGCGTCGCGTCGTCGAGGCGCTGATCTTGGGGACGCAGGCGGTGCCATCCCGTCGCGCGAGGAGGATGGCCTGCTCGATGCGGGGGCTCCGCTGCTCTAGCCGGGCGGCAGCCAAACCCGTAGTAAAGTGTCAGAAAATCACAGTATTTCTGACAGGAGATTGGCATGCAACGGTTGAGCGAACAGATTTTGGCGCATGCGGAAGGGTTGCCCGAGGGTACGCCCGTGTCCGCGAAGAGCTTGCTCCACCTCGGCAATCGGGCTGCGGTGGATCAGGCCTTGTCGCGCCTGGCGGAGCGTGGTCAGCTGACCCGCGCTGGCCGCGGCGTCTATCTGCGTCCCGTGACGAGCCGGTTTGGCACGCGGTCGCCTTCGGTGGAGCAGGCGATCAAGGCGCTCGCCAGCCAGCGCGGCGAAGTCATCGTCTCCAGCGGTGCGGCGGCCGCCAATACCCTTGGCCTTACGACACAGGCTCCGGTCCGCTCGGTATTTGACCTCGGGCCGCAGCCGGAAAATGAATCTTGGCAAGCAGGTGGTCGAACTGCGACACGCACCGCGCTGGCAGCTTGCCTTGGCCAATCGGCCGGCCGGTGAGGCAGTCCGGGCGCTGGCTTGGCTTGGTCCCGAAAAGGCCGAGGCCGCGCTGTTGGCTTTGAAGCGCAAACTTCCGCAGACCATCTTCAACGAGCTGGTGGCGGCGGCGCCGCAGCTTCCGACCTGGCTCGCCCGCAGCGTGGGAAAGGCGGCGCATGGCTGACGCATTCCTCAGCCTTCCGGCCGCGGATCGCCGCTGTCTTGGGCGTCGCGGCGGACCGGTCCGGTCGCCCGGCGCACCTACTCGAAAAGGATGCCTGGGTGGTCTGGGCGCTTGCCGCCCTCTATGGCTCGTACCTGGGCGAACACCTGATCTTCAAGGGCGGCACATCGCTATCGAAAGCCTACGGTCATCCGTCGATTTTCCGAGGACGTCGACCTCACCTATGAGATTCGCGCGCTTGCCCCTGACCTGGTGAGCGACAATGGCGAGGCCTTGCCGAAGACCCGGAGCGAGGAAAAGCGCTGGTCAAGCGACGTGTGCAAGCGACTACCCGAGTGGGTTGGCGGAAACGGCGCAGCCGACCATCGCGAATGCGCTGGCTAGCGAGGGATTGGCGGCGGCGATCCGCGTCGAAGACGACAAGCTGTTCATCGATTACGAGGCGACGGCGACCGGTTCGCGATATGTCGCGCCAAGCGTGATGCTCGAGTTTGGGGCGCGTTCAACCGGTGAGCCGCGAGTCCGCGCAATGTCGTCTGCGACGCGGCGGGCTTGGTGGAAGCGGTGGAATTTCCCACCGCGCGGCCGCGCGTTATGCACGGACGTTCTGGGAAAAGGCGACGGCGATCCATGTCTTCTGCCTGCAGGCACGACTGCGTGGCGACAGGTTCGCGCGGCATTGGCATGACCTCGCCAGGCTGGATGAGGCCGGCCTGGCGACCACCGCGTTTGCAGATAGAGAACTCGCCCAGGCGGTCGCGCGCCACAAAAGCATGTTTTTCGCCGAAAAGGCGGCCGGCCGTGAACCGATCGATTACGTGGTCGCGGTCAACGGCGGCCTGCGTCTTGCGCCCGACGGCGACGCGCTGAAGGCGCTGGAGGACGACTATTTTCGGATGGTCGAGGACGGTCTGCTGCTGGAGGGGGCCGAGCCCTTCGAGGCGCTTATGGCGCGATGCGCCGACGTAGCCGCGCGGGCCAATCGCGTGGGCGCATAGGAGGGAAGATGCTGACTCGAGGATTGGCATGGCGACGGTGTGAGCCGCATATTCGCGCACGGGGCACATCCTGATCAACCGCTCTCCACACTTTACCCGGTGCACGCCTTCGATCGCCGTCTCGAATTCCTGGCCGATGAGCATGCGCAAGCAAAGGCCCACTTCGTCCGCCCCTTGCTCAGCGGCCATTATTCGAACCCAGCCTTAACTGCCAGCCAGCGCTCGCCGGACAGCGACCCGCTGCTGCTCGACATCGCCCAGCATTATCTTGGGGGCGCAGGCGAAACTGATCACCACACGCGTCCGGTTGCGCGGCGACAATCAAGGTGAGATTCGCATTGCCTCGTCGAAAATGTTCCTGAATGTTCAACCGTTGCCTCACATA